>NZ_CP116346.1:4294601-4637801 GCF_030254645.1 Paucibacter sediminis | reverse complement strand
TGCTGCACGAGCTGGGCCTGAAGCAGCCGCCCAACCGCACCGCGCGCACCGAAGAGGCCGCGCTGCAACTGGCGCAGGAAATCGGCTATCCCCTGGTGGTGCGCCCCAGCTATGTGCTGGGCGGCCGCGCGATGGAAATCGTGCACGGCGACAAGGACCTGGAGCGCTATATGCGCGAAGCGGTGCGCGTCTCCGACAAGTCGCCGGTGCTGCTGGACCGCTTCCTGGAGGATGCGCTTGAGGTCGACGTCGACTGCATCAGCGATGGCGTGGACGTGATAATCGGCGGCATCATGGAGCACATCGAGGCGGCCGGCATCCACTCCGGCGACTCGGCCTGCTCGCTGCCGCCCTATACGTTGTCCAAGGCGCTGCAGGACGAACTGCGCCGCCAGACCGCGGCGATGGCCAAGGCGCTCAAGGTGGTCGGCCTGATGAATGTGCAGTTCGCCATCCAGGGCGATGTGACCAAGGGCCTGGAGGCCGCCACCGTCTATGTGCTGGAGGTGAATCCGCGTGCCTCGCGCACCGTGCCCTTCGTGTCCAAGGCCACCGGCCAGCAGCTCGCCAAGATCGCGGCGCGCTGCATGGCGGGCCAGAAGCTCAAGGACCAGCGCGACCGCCTGGGCCGTGTGCCGGCCGAGGTGATTCCGCCTTACTTCAGCGTCAAGGAAGCCGTCTTCCCCTTCAACAAGTTCCCCGGCGTGGACCCGATCCTGAGCCCGGAAATGCGTTCCACCGGCGAGGTGATGGGGGCAGGCCGCAGCTTTGGCGAGGCGATGCTGAAGAGCCAGCTGGGCGCGGGCTCGCGCCTGCCGCGCCAGGGCAATGTGCTGATCACGGTGAAGAACTCCGACAAGGCCCGTGCCGTGGCCGTGGCCAAGGACCTGGCGGCGCTGGGCTTTGGCGTCGTGGCCACCAAGGGCACCGCGGCGGCGATCGCCGAGGCCGGCGTGCCGGTGCGCGTGGTCAACAAGGTCAAGGACGGCCGCCCGCACATCGTCGACATGATCAAGGGTGGCGACATCCAGCTGGTGTTCACCACCGTGGACGAGACCCGCACCGCGATCGCCGACAGCCGCCACATCCGCCAGGCCGCACTCGCCAACCGCGTGACCTACTACACCACCATGGCCGGCTGCGAGGCCGCCGTGGAGGGCATGAAGCACAAGGATGGCCTGCTGGTGCAATCCCTGCAGGAACTGCACGCGGAACTCGTCTAAACTCCGCTCCGTCAGTAGATTCCGCCGCCGCGGCTCAGGCTTCCTGAGCGGCTGCGGCGGTTTGTTTTGTCTCTCAAGGTTTACACATGGCCACGATCCCTTTGACCGTACGCGGCGCCGAAAAGCTCAAGCAAGAACTGCATCAACTCAAGTCGGTTGAGCGCCACGCCGTGATCAACGCCATTGCCGAAGCCCGCGCCCAGGGTGATCTGTCCGAGAACGCCGAGTACGAAGCGGCCAAGGACAAGCAGGGCTTCATCGAAGGCCGCATCCTCGAAATCGAGGGCAAGCTGGCCGCCGCCCAGGTCATTGATCCGGCCTCGGTGGATGCCGGCGGCCGCATCGTGTTCGGCACCACCGTCGATCTGGAAGAAGAAGCCAGCGGCGCCGAGGTGACCTACCAGATCGTCGGCGACGACGAGGCCGATCTGAAGCTGGGCCTGATCTCGATCAGCTCGCCGATCGCGCGTGCCCTGATCGGCAAGGAGGCCGGCGACGTGGCCGAGGTGCAGGCGCCCGGTGGCGTGAAGCGCTACGAAATCGTTGAAGTCCGCTACGTCTGAGCGGATGAAGATGCTGTACCGCGCTCGCGCGCTGCTGGCCGCCCTCTGGGGCGGCCTTCTGCTTTGCGTGGCCGGCGTGGCCGCGCCCAGTGCGTTTGCGGTGCTGGAACGGGCCCAGGCCGGCAAGCTGGTGGGGCGCGTGTTCGAGCTGGATGCCCAGATCGGCCTGGCCGCGGGGCTCTTGCTGCTGATGATGGAGCGCCGCCTGCAGCGCGACGCCCGCGTGCCCGGCCGGGTGTTCACGCCTGAGCTGTTGCTGCCCCTGGTCGCCCTGTTCTGCGTGGTGGCCGGCTATTACGGCCTGCAGCCGCTGCTGGAGGCCGCGCGCGCAGGGCAGGGGGCTTGGTCCTTCGGTGCGCTGCACGCGGTTTCCAGCCTGCTGTTCGGGCTCAAGACCCTGGCGGTGCTGCTGCTGGCCTGGCGCGCGTCCCGCGCGCCGGCCTGAAGAGAAGTTCAGTCGGCGACCGTCTTCTTCACGCTGGTGATGCGGCGCTTGGCGCGCTTGATCTCGCCGCCTTGTGCGACGCGCTGATTGCCCAGCACCTGGACCTTCTTGATCTGCGGGCGGTGGTTGCCGCTCTTGGAGAACTTGACGATCTTCACGACCTTGGGGCCGCGCCTGGAGTCGTCGCGCTCGGCCTCTTCCTTCTCGGGCATCGGGCGCCACAGCACCAGCAGCTTGCCGATGTGCTGGATGGGCGCCGCGCTGAGCTGGTCGGCCAGGTCCGCGAAAATGCTCTCGCGGTTCGCACGGTCGTCAGACAGCACGCGCACCTTGATCAGCCCGTGGGCGTTCAAGGCTGCGTTGGTTTCCTTCACGACGGCGGGCGTGAGTCCGTCCGCGCCTATCATCACCACGGGGTCCAGATGATGGGCGTCGGAACGTTTTTCCTTGCGCTGGGCAGGGGTCAATTGAATCGCAGGCATAGTCGCATTATCGCGTCTCGCGCCAGACATCATGAAAATCGATAGCAAAAGCAAGAAGATCAACAAGGCTTGGCTGCACGACCACATCTCCGATCCCTATGTGAAGCTGGCGCAGCGCGAGGGCTATCGGGCCCGCGCCGCCTACAAGCTCAAGGAGATCGACGAGGAGTTGAAGCTTTTCCGGCCGGGCCAGGTTGTGGTCGATCTGGGCTCGGCGCCGGGCGCCTGGAGCCAATACCTGCGGCGCCGCTTTGCCCCCAAGGAGGCCGGCGTGGGCGGCGCGGCGGTCGGCGAGCTCAACGGCACCATCATTTCACTGGACCTGCTGGAGATGGAGCCGATCGAGGGCGTGCACTTCATCCAGGGAGATTTCCGTGAGGACGAGGTGCTGCAGCAGTTGGAGGCGGCGCTGGCGGGGCGCGCGGTGGATGTGGTGGTGTCTGACATGGCGCCCAATCTGTCCGGCATCGCTTCCACCGATGCGGCGCGGATCGAGCATCTGATCGAGCTGGCCATCGATTTCGCGCGCAATCACCTCAAGGCCGAAGGGGCACTGGTGACCAAGGTCTTCCATGGCGCCGGCTACAACGAGCTGGTCGAGCTGTTCAAGCAGAACTTCAAAAAGGTCAAGCCGATCAAGCCCAAGGCCTCGCGCGACCGCTCCTCGGAAACCTTTCTGGTGGGCATAGGCCTCAAATAGTCACGCAGCTTGTGCATGACTATGGTCAAGCTTGAGAAAGCCAATCAGGCTTCGGGGCTTGACTGCAATAGAATCAACCCCATATGCCGGGCATCGATCGCACAGTGACGGTCGGTGTGACATCGAATAAGGAGTCGCGGTGAACAATCAGTGGTTCTCGAAAGTAGCTGTTTGGATGGTGATAGCCCTGGTGCTGTTCACCGTCTTCAAGCAGTTCGATCGGGGCGCGGCCCAGGGGAACCAGATCGGTTACTCCGATTTCCTCGAAGAGGTGAGAGCGCGTCGCATCAAGCAGGTGACCCTGCAAGAGGGCAATGGCGGTACCGAGATCATCGCCACCACCAATGACGACAAGAAGCTGCGCAGCACGGCCACCTATCTGGACCGTGGCCTGGTGGGCGATCTGATCAACAACGGCGTCAAGTTCGATGTGCGTCAGCGTGAAGAGCCTTCGCTGCTGATGAGCCTGCTGGTCAGCTGGGGCCCGATGCTGCTGCTGATCGGCGTGTGGGTCTACTTCATGCGTCAGATGCAGGGCGGAGGCAAGGGCGGAGCGTTCAGCTTCGGCAAGTCCAAGGCCCGCATGCTGGACGAGGCCAACAATTCCACCACCTTCGCCGACGTCGCCGGTTGCGACGAGGCCAAGGAAGAGGTCAAGGAACTGGTGGACTTCCTCAAGGATCCGCAGAAATTCCAGAAGCTGGGCGGCCGCATTCCGCGCGGCGTGCTGCTGGTCGGCCCTCCGGGCACCGGCAAGACGCTGCTGGCCAAGGCCATCGCCGGCGAGGCCAAGGTGCCGTTCTTCTCGATCTCGGGCTCCGACTTTGTCGAGATGTTCGTTGGCGTCGGCGCGGCCCGTGTGCGCGACATGTTCGAGCAGGCCAAGAAGAGTGCACCCTGCATCATCTTCGTGGACGAAATCGATGCCGTCGGCCGCCACCGTGGTGCCGGCCTGGGTGGCGGCAACGACGAGCGCGAACAGACGCTGAACCAGATGCTGGTGGAGATGGATGGCTTCGAGACCAATCTCGGCGTCATCGTGATGGCAGCGACCAACCGTCCGGACATCCTGGATCCCGCCCTGCTGCGTCCCGGCCGTTTCGATCGCCAGGTCTATGTGACTCTGCCGGACGTGCGCGGCCGTGAGCAGATTCTCAACGTGCACATGCGCAAGGTGCCGGTGGGACAGGACATCCGTGCCGACATCCTGGCCCGTGGCACGCCCGGTTTCTCGGGTGCCGATCTGGCCAACCTGGTCAACGAGGCTGCCCTCTTTGCCGCACGCCGCAATGGCCGCGTGGTGGAGATGGTGGACTTCGAGAAGGCCAAGGACAAGATCATGATGGGCCCCGAGCGCAAGTCCATGGTCATGCCCGAGGAAGAGCGCAAGAACACCGCCTATCACGAGGCCGGCCATGCCCTGGTGGCGCGCCTGATGCCCAAGACCGATCCGGTGCACAAGGTGACGGTGATCCCGCGTGGTCGTGCCCTCGGCGTGACCATGCAGTTGCCGGAAGGTGATCGCTACAGCATGGACAAGGAGCGCATGCTCTCCACCATCTCGGTGCTGTTCGGTGGCCGCATCGCCGAAGAGGTGTTCATGAACCAGATGACCACCGGTGCCAGCAATGACTTCGAGCGCGCCACCCAGATCGCCCGCGACATGGTGACGCGCTACGGCATGACCGACGAGCTGGGCCCGATGGTCTATGCGGAGAACGAGGGCGAGGTCTTCCTGGGCCGCTCGGTCACCAAGACCACCACCATGTCGGAAGAGACCATGCGCAAGGTCGACCAGGTCGTGCGCCGCATCATCGATGAGCAATACGGCATTGCCCGCAAGCACATCGAGGAAAACATGGACAAGATGCACGCGATGGCCAAGGCCCTGCTGGAATGGGAAACCATCGATGCCGACCAGATCGACGACATCATGGACGGCCGTCCGCCGCGCCCGCCCAAGGACTGGACCCCGCCCAGTGGCGGCAAGAGCGATGGCAATGCCGCCGCCCTGAGCGCCGGTAACGCGCACGCCGCGGCCTGACGCAAGAAACATCAACATTCCCGATGGGGCCGTCTGCAAGGACCGGCCCCTTTTTCATGGCTCACCGCATGGCTCACTGGCAGACCACCCGCTTTCGCATCGCGCTCGACAAGCCCCTGGTGATGGGCATCGTCAACGTCACACCCGATTCCTTCTCGGATGGGGGCCAGCATGGCGAGGCGCATGCGGCGATCGCGCATTGCGAGCAGCTGCTGGCCGAAGGCGCCGATCTGCTGGACATCGGCGGCGAGTCCAGCCGCCCGGGGGCGCCGACGCTGAGCCCGCAGGAAGAGTGGGCGCGGGTCGAGCCGGTCCTGAAGGCCGCGCTGCGCCTGGGGGTGCCGGTCTCGGTCGATACCTACAAGCCCAGCACTATGCAGCGCGCGCTGGATCTGGGGGTGGATATCGTCAACGACATCCAGGCCCTGCAGCTGCCTGGTGCGGCCGAACTGGTGGCCGCCCATCCGAGTTGCGGCATGTGCTTGATGCATATGCGCGGCGACCCAGCCAGCATGCAGGGCCTGACCGGCTATGGCGACATCACGGGCGAGGTGGCCGAGTTCCTGGCAGCGCGCGCTGCCCATCTGCGCCAACTCGGCGCCGCCGCCGAGCGCATCCTGCTGGACCCGGGTTATGGCTTCGCCAAGACGGTGGATCAGAACTTCCAGCTGCTGCGCGAGCAGGCGCGGTTGCTGAAGCTGGGCTATCCGCTGCTGGTGGGCTGGTCGCGCAAATCGTCGCTGGGTGCCATCACCGGCCGGCCGGTCGAGCAACGCCTGGCCGCCAGCATCGCCGCCGCCTTGGCCGCGGTGGCGCAGGGCGCGCGCGTGCTGCGCGTGCACGATGTCGCGGCCACGGTCGATGCCCTCAAGGTTTGGGGGGTGGCCGGTGGCAGTACCGGTCCGGTGATCGGCGAGAATCCAGCCGTAGAGATTTCAGGAGGACGCTCGCAATGAGCCGTACGTATTTCGGAACCGATGGCATCCGTGGCACCGTGGGCCAGTCGCCCATCACGCCGGACTTCATGCTGCGCCTGGGCCATGCGGTTGGCCGCGTGTTGCGCAAGGGCGGTGGCCGGCCCACCGTGCTGATCGGCAAGGACACCCGGATTTCGGGCTATATGCTGGAGTCGTCGCTGGAGGCGGGTTTCGCCTCGGCCGGCGTCGACGTGCTGCTCACCGGCCCGCTGCCCACGCCCGGCGTGGCCTACCTGACGCGCGCACTGCGTCTGGATCTGGGCGTGGTGATCTCGGCCTCGCACAACCCCTTCGCCGACAACGGCATCAAGTTCTTTTCCGCCAAGGGCGAGAAGTTGCCCGATGCCTGGGAGCTGGCGGTGGAGCAGGCGCTGGAGGAGGCGCCGAGCTGGGTGGATTCGGCCAACCTCGGCCGGGCCCGCCGCCTGCAGGATGCACGTGGCCGCTACATCGAGTTCTGCAAGAACAGCTTCGGTTCGGACCTGACCCTCAAGGGCCTGAAGATCGTGGTGGATGCCGCCAATGGCGCGGCCTATCACGTGGCACCCGATGTGTTCCATGAGCTCGGTGCCGAGGTCATCTCGATCGGCTGCAGCCCCGACGGCTTCAATATCAACGACGGTTGCGGCGCCACGGCACCGGCGGCGCTGGTGAAGGCGGTCAAGGAGCATGGCGCGCATTACGGTGTGGCGCTGGACGGCGATGCCGACCGCCTGCAGCTGGTGGACGCGCAGGGCCGGCTCTACAACGGCGACGAGTTGCTGTATGTGATGGTGGCCGACCGCCTCAACCAGGGCCTGCGCGTGCCGGGCGCGGTGGGCACGCTGATGACCAATATGGCGGTGGAGCTGGCGCTGAAGAGCCGCGACGTCGAGTTCGTGCGCGCCAAGGTGGGCGACCGCTATGTGCTGGAAGAGCTCAGCGCACGCGGCTGGCAACTGGGCGGCGAAGGCTCGGGCCATCTGCTGGCGCTGGACAAGCACACCACCGGCGACGGCATCGTCAGCGCGCTGCTGGTGCTGCAAGCCATCAGCCGCACCGGGCGCAGTCTGGCCGAGCAGCTGCAGGGGGTGGACCTGTTCCCGCAGACCCTCATCAATGTGCGCCTGCAGGCCGGCCAGGACTGGAAGAGCAATGGTGCGCTGGCCCAGGCGCAGGCCGAGGTCACGGCCGAGTTGGCCTCGCGTGGCCGAGTGCTGATACGCGCCTCGGGCACCGAGCCGCTGCTGCGCGTGATGGTGGAGGCCAGCGACGCCTCGCTGGCCAGGAGCTGCGCCGAGCGTCTGGTGGACGCCGTGCGCGCCTGAGCGAGCGCCTCACTGCATCGAGAAGGGCCACCTTGCGGTGGCCCTTTCGCATGGGTGTCTTCTTTACTTCTTCGGCGGCGTGAGCACGCGATCGATCACATGAGCGACACCGTTGGTGGCCATGATGTCGGCCTGTTGCACCATCGCGTCCTCGACCGTCACGAACTCGCCGGCGCGCGCCAGCGCCACAGGGGCGCCCTGCACGGTCTTGGCGTTGCCGGTCTGCACATCGGCGGCGGCCAGCTTGACGTTCAGCAGGTGGTAGCTCAGCACCGCCTTCAGCTCGGCGGGGTTGGCGGCCAGGGCATCCAGGGTCTTGGCCGGCACGGCCTTGAAGGCCTCGTCGGAGGGGGCGAACACGGTCAGCGGGCCGGCGGCGCGCAGCTGCTCCTGCAGGCCGGCCTGCTGCACCAGGCGGTTGAAGGTGCTGAGTTGCGGGTTGCGGGCCAGGGTGTCGGCCAGGGGGGCGGGCGCAGGCGTGCTGGCGCAGGCGGCGAGCAGGCAGGCCAGTGCGGCGGCGGCAAGTCGGTAAAGCTGGTTCATGAGGGGTCTCCTTCGGCTAAACGGGTTCTGACAGGGGCCCATTCCCCCGCTTCTTCCCCTTCGCGGCCAGCTTATGCAGGCTTTGTGACAGGCCCGTGAACCGAATGTGACGCTTTGGCGCCGCGATGCGCCGGGTGACAGGCCTGTCACTGGCATGTCATATTGGGGTCATAGCATCCGCTCCATCGCCAACCAACCCCTTGCGATAGGACCTGTATGACCTTGAACCAACTCCGAGTCGGCTTGATCTTTGCGGCTTGCACCGTGGCTCTGCCTGCAGCGCAGGCGCAGGACGTCACCGGTGCTGGCGCCTCCTTCCCAGCACCTATCTATGCCAAGTGGGCCGATGCCTACAACAAGGCCAGCGGTGCGCGCATCAATTACCAGTCGGTCGGTTCGGGCGCAGGCATTCGCCAGATCAAGGCCAAGACGGTGGACTTCGGTGCCTCCGACGCGCCGCTGAAGGATGAAGAGCTGGCCAAGGATGGCCTGGTGCAGTTCCCCACCGTGATTGGCGGCGTGGTGCCGGTGGTCAATGTGAAGGGCATCGCCCCCGGCCAGCTGCGCTTGACCGGCCAGGTGCTGGGCGACATCTATCTGGGCAAGATCACGAAGTGGAACGATGCGGCCATCACGGCGCTCAACCCCGGCGTCGCCCTGCCCGACGCTGCGATCGCCCCGGTGCGTCGCGCCGATGGCTCGGGCACCAGCTTCCTGTTCACCAACTATCTCTCCAAGGTCAACACCGAGTGGAAGAGCAAGGTGGGCGAGGGCACGGCGGTCAACTGGCCGACCGGCGCGGGTGGCAAGGGCAATGAGGGCGTGTCGGCCTTCGTGATGCGCCTGCCCAACTCGATCGGCTATGTCGAGTACGCCTATGCCAAGCAGAACAAGATGTCCCATGTGCTGCTGAAGAACCAGGCCGGCAACTTTGTCGCGCCCGCCGACAGCGCCTTCAAGGCCGCCGCCGCCGGTGCCGAGTGGACCAAGAGCTTCTACCAGGTGCTGACCGAGCAGCCCGGCAAGGACAGCTGGCCCATCACCGGTGCCACCTTCATCCTGATGCACAAGCAGCAGGACAAGCCGGCCAATGCCTCGAACTCGCTGAAGTTCTTCGACTGGGCCTATGCCAATGGCGACAAGACCGCCGACGACATGGACTATGTGCCGCTGCCGGCCTCGGTGAAGGAACTGGTGCGCAAGCTCTGGGCCGACAATCTGAAGGATGCCGCCGGCAAGGCCGTCAGCTTCAAGTGATGTCCGGGCGCCGGGTGCCCGCAGACGGGTCGCAAGGCCCCTGCTGCCACCACGGCGCCACTTTGTTTTCCTAAGCGGAGGTCCCGTGGCCGCCATACTCCCAGCCAACCCGATCAGCAGTGACCCCAGCCTGGAGCGCGTACGGCCCCAGGGCAACCCACCGACCCGCAAGGTGGTGGCGCCCTGGGCCGATGCCTTGTTCGCCACCCTGGCGCAGGGGGCGGCCTGGCTGACCCTGTCGCTGCTGGTGGGCATCCTGGTCTCGCTGCTGTTCGGCGCGGCGCCGGCGATCGAGAAGTACGGCCTGAGCTTTCTCTGGACCAGCGATTGGGACCCGGTGCAGGAAAAGTTCGGCGGCCTGGTGATGATTTACGGCACCCTCACGACCTCGCTGATTGCCCTGGTGATCGCGGTGCCGGTGAGCTTCGGTATCGCCGTGTTCCTGACCGAGCTCTCACCCAGCTGGCTCAAGCGCCCGCTGGGCATCGCCGTCGAGCTGCTGGCCGCCGTGCCCTCCATCGTCTATGGCATGTGGGGCCTGCTGGTGTTCGGCCCCATCCTCGCCACCTATGTGCAGCAGCCGCTGCAAAGCCTCTTGAGCGGCGTGCCCTATCTGGGCGCCCTGGTGTCGGGCCCGCCGGTGGGCATCGGCATTCTGTCGGCCGGCATCATCCTGGCCATCATGATCATTCCCTTCATCGCCTCGGTGATGCGCGACGTGTTCGAGGTCACGCCGCCGATGCTGAAGGAGTCCGCCTACGGCCTGGGCGCCACCACCTGGGAGGTGGTCTCGCGCGTGGTGCTGCCCTATACCAAGACCGGCGTGATGGGCGGCGTGATGCTGGGCCTGGGCCGGGCGCTCGGCGAGACCATGGCCGTGACCTTCGTGATCGGCAATATGAATCAGCTGAATTCGCTCTCGGTGTTCGAGGCCGCCAACAGCATCACCTCGGCGCTGGCGAATGAGTTCGCCGAAGCCGGCGAGGGCCTGCACCAGGCCTCGCTGATCTATCTGGGCCTGGTGCTGTTCTTCATCACCTTTGTGGTGCTGGCATGCTCCAAGGTCTTGCTGGCCCGTCTCAAGAAGAGCGAAGGAGCGCGCGCATGAGTGCCACCATCTCCGCCTCGCGCCTGCGCATGCATGCCAAGCGCAAACGCGTCAACGCGATCGCGCTGACGCTGTCGCTGGCCGCCATGGCCTTCGGCCTGTTCTGGCTGTTCTGGATCCTGTTCGAGACGGTGCGCCTGGGCTTTGACGGCCTGAACCTGGCCACCTTCACCGAGATGACCCCGCCGCCGCAGGCGGAGGGCGGTGGCCTGGCGAATGCCATCTTCGGCTCCATCGTGATGGTGGGCCTGGCCACCGCGCTGGGCACGCCGATCGGCATCCTTTCCGGCGTCTATCTGGCCGAGTACGGCCAGAAGACCTGGCTGGGCAGCACGGTGCGCTTCATCAACGACATCCTGCTCTCCGCACCCTCCATCGTGGTGGGCCTCTTCATCTATGCGGTGGTGGTGGCGCGGCTGAAGAGCTTCTCGGGCTTTGCCGGCGTGCTGGCGCTGGCCCTGATCGTCATCCCGGTGGTGATACGGACCACCGAGAACATGCTGAGCCTGGTGCCCAATGCCTTGCGCGAGGCCGCCTATGCCCTAGGCACGCCCAAGTGGAAGGTGATTCTCTCCATCACCCTGAAGTCGGCGCGTGCCGGCGTCATCACCGGCATCCTGCTGGCGCTGGCGCGCATCTCGGGCGAGACCGCGCCGCTGCTGTTCACCGCCCTGTCCAACCAGTTCTGGACCAGCTCGCTCAGCGAGCCCATGGCCAGCCTGCCGGTGACCATCTTCAAATTCGCGATGAGCCCCTACGAGAACTGGCAGAAGCTGGCCTGGGCGGGGGTGTTCCTCATCACCATGGGCGTGCTGCTGCTGAATATCCTGGCGCGCGTCCTGTTCAAGAACAAGCACTGAAGCGAGATCCGACCATGGACGCCAAAGTTGACCTGCCCGTGAGTGAGAAAGCCAAGCTCTCGGTGCGCGACCTGAATTTCTATTACGGCAATTTCCACGCCCTCAAAAGCATCAACCTCGACATCCCCGAGAAGAAGGTCACCGCCTTCATCGGCCCCTCGGGTTGCGGCAAGTCCACGCTGCTGCGCACGCTCAACCGCATGTTCGAGCTCTACCCCGAGCAGCGCGCCGAGGGTCAGATCTTGCTCGATGGCAATGACATCCTCTCCAGCGGCGAGGATGTCTCGCTGGTGCGCGCCAAGGTGGGCATGGTGTTCCAGAAGCCCACCCCGTTCCCGATGTCGATCTACGACAACATCGCCTTCGGCGTGCGGCTGTTTGAGACCCTGCCGCGGGTGGAGATGGACGAGCGCGTGGAATGGGCGCTGAAGAAGGCAGCGCTGTGGACCGAGGTGAAGGACAAGCTCAACCAGAGCGGCTCGGGCCTCTCCGGCGGCCAGCAGCAGCGCCTGTGCATTGCGCGCGGCATCGCCATCAAGCCCGAGGTGCTCCTGCTGGACGAGCCCTGCTCGGCGCTGGACCCGATCTCCACCGGCAAGATCGAGGAGCTCATCCATGAGCTCAAGAATGACTACACCGTGGCCATCGTGACCCACAACATGCAGCAGGCGGCGCGCTGCTCGGACTACACGGCCTATATGTACCTGGGCGACCTGATCGAATTCGGCCCCACCGCCGAGCTCTTCATGAAGCCCAAGCGCAAGGACACGGAAGACTACATCACGGGCCGCTTCGGCTGAATCAAGAGGAGGATCACCCCATGGTTGACAAGCATCTCTCGACCCAGTTCGACGCCGAACTCAGCGGCATCTCCACCCGTGTGCTGGAAATGGGCGGTATCGTCGAAGCCCAGGTGGCGCATTCGGTGGAGGCACTCACCACCTACAGCAATGAGCTGGCCGATGCCGTGCTCAAGCAGGAAGAGCGCGTGAACCAGATGGAAGTGGAGATCGACCGCGATCTCTCCACCATCATCGCGCGCCGCCAGCCCACCGCGCGCGATCTGCGCCTGCTGATCGCCGTCTCCAAGACGATTGCCAATCTCGAGCGCGTGGGCGACGAGGCCGCGCGCATCGCGCGCACCGTGCAGCGCCTGGTGAACTCGGGCATCTCGAGCCGGCTGCGCCTGCCGATGTCGGACCTCTCCTACGAGGCCGAGCTGGCGATCGCGCAGCTGCGCAAGGCGCTGGACGCCTTCGCGCGCTTGGACGTGGAGCGCGCGCTGGAAGTGCTGAAGCAGGACGACCAGATCGACAAGGAATTCGAGGGCCTGATGCGCAAGCTCATCACCTACATGATGGAAGACCCGCGCACGATTTCCTCCAGCATCGATCTGGTGTTCGTGGCCAAGGCGATCGAGCGCGTGGGCGACCACGCCAAGAACCTGGCCGAAGTGATCATCTATGTGGTCAAGGGCACGGACGTGCGGCACAACACGCCCGACGCCGTCGAGAACATGGTGCGCTGAGGCGCGCCGCGAGGAGAGGAGAAACGCATGAGTCGTGTACTGGTGGTCGAAGACGAATCGGCGATTGCCGAGCTGATCTCCATCAACCTGCGCCACGCAGGTTTCGACGTGACCCTGGCCGGCAGCGCCGACCAGGCCCAGCTGGAAGTGGACCGGGTGCTGCCTGATCTGGTGGTGCTGGACTGGATGCTGCCCGGCGCTTCGGGCCTGACCCTGGCGCGTCAATGGCGTGGCCAGGCGCGCACCCGCGAGCTGCCCATCATCATGCTGACGGCGCGCGCCGAGGAGACCGACAAGGTGTCGGGTCTTGATGCCGGCGCCGACGACTACCTGACCAAGCCCTTTTCCACCAACGAGCTGCTGGCGCGCATCCGCGCGGTGCTGCGTCGCAAGGCGCCTGAGGCGCTGGACAGCGTGGTCGAGGTCGGCGGCCTGAGCCTGGACCCGGGCACGCGCCGCGTCGGCCGCGAGGGTGTGGAAGTGAAGCTGGGCCCCACCGAGTTCCGCTTGCTGCACTTCTTCATGACCCACCCGGAGCGCGTGCACAGCCGTTCGCAGCTGCTGGACCGTGTCTGGGGCGACCATGTCTTCATCGAGGAGCGCACGGTGGACGTGCATGTGAAGCGCCTGCGCGAGGCGCTCGAGAAGGTCGAGTGCCAGCGCATGATCGAGACCGTGCGCGGCGCCGGTTACCGGCTCACGCAGCAGGCCGGCGCGCTGTCGGCCTGAGCACGCTGTGACCTGGCTGCTGCCTCGCATCATTGTCTCGGCCATCGTGGCCGCCCTGGGTGGACTGCTGGGCCTGTGGGTCGGGCAGTGGCTGGGGATTCCGCTGCTCTCGCATCTCCTGGGCGCGGCCCTGGCGGTGGGCGCCCTGGTGATGCTGGACGCGGTGCGCGCCCATCGCCTGATCCAGTGGCTGCGCGGCGCGCAGGACGGCGAGGCGCCGCGCGACACCGGGCTCTGGGGCGAGCTGGGTTACCGCTTCGAGCGCGCGCTGCGCGACCGCGAGCGCCTGCTGCAGCGTGAGCGCCTGCAGCTGGACCAGTTCCTGTCCGCCATCGAAGCCTCGCCCAACGGCGTGCTCTTGCTGGATGCGCAGGACCATATCCTTTGGTGCAACAGCGTCGCGGCCGATCACTTTTCGCTCGACCCGGTGCGCGACCGGCAGCAGCGCATCACGAACCTGGTGCGCTACCCGTCCTTCGTCGCGCATCTGCAATCGGGCCAGTATGCGCAAGGCCTGACCCTGACGAATGCGCGCGGCCGTGCCACCCTGCAGGTGATCGTGCGCGGCTACGGCGAGGGCATGCGCCTGGTGCTGTCGCTGGACGTCACCGAACGCGAGCGCGCCGAGGCGATGCGGCGCGATTTCGTCGCCAATGTCTCGCACGAGATCCGCACGCCGCTGACGGTGCTGGCCGGCTTCATCGAGACCATGAGTTCGCTCAACCTCACCGAGGCCGAACGCCGCCGCGTGCTGCAGCTGATGGGCCAGCAGACCCATCGCATGCAGAGCCTGGTGAGCGATCTGCTGACCCTGGCCCAGCTGGAAGGCAGCCCGCGGCCGGCCGCCGATCAATGGATCAATCTGGACAAGCTGCTGGCGCGCGTGGGCGCCGACGCCCTGGCGCTGTCGGCGGGCCGCCATCAGCTGACCCTGCCCGGTGAACAGCATGCGGAGCTGGCCGGCGTGGAGGCCGAGGTGCTGAGCGCGGTGAGCAATCTGCTCAGCAATGCGGTGCGCTACACGCCGGAGGGCGGTGCCATCACGCTTGGCTGGCGCATCCAGGCGGATGGCTCGGGTGAGCTGTGCGTCAGCGACAACGGCCCGGGCATCGCGCGCGAGCACCTGCCGCGCCTGACCGAGCGTTTCTACCGCGTGGACGGCAGCCGCTCGCGCGACACCGGCGGCACCGGCCTGGGCCTGTCCATCGTCAAGCATGTGCTGCAACGCCATGGCGGCGAACTGGACATCCAGAGCGAGCTGGGCGCCGGTTCGCGCTTCCGGCTGGTGTTCCCGGCCGCAAGGGTGCGGCTGAACGACGATCTGGCGATCGGCGCCGAGGCCGCGATGGCGCCCGCAGGCCGCTGAGGCTTCAGCGCTGGGCCTGGCGTGCCAGCACGACCAGGCTGGCGTTGCGCTCGGTCGGGCGCTTCACCGTGCCGATCGCCTGCCAGTTGGCGTCGGCGCGAGTGGCGGTGTCGACGCTGACGACCGCATAGGCGCAATCGCTTTGCGCCAGCGCTTTGCTGGCGTCAACCGCCCAGCCGCCCTGGAACTCCATCGCCGCCAGCACATGCAGGGGCAGGCCGGGCGCCGCCACGCAGCCCGCCTGCCTGGGCAGATGCGCGGCCAGGCGCTGCATCAGGGGCAGGTTGCTGCGCGCATAGTCGATCGGCGGCAGGCCCAGCGTCATCAGCAGCAGCCAGCCCAGCGCCACGCCGCCGGCGGGCAGCACCAGGCTCTTCCAGAGCGCATGCTGGTGGCGCGCGGTGCGCCAGCGCACCAGGGCCAGCCAGGCCAGGCTGCCGAGCAGGGCCAGCGCGAGGGCGGCGGCGCTCCATTGCGGTTCGAAGCCATCGGCGAGGCGGCGGATATTGGCCAGGGGCGTGGCCGGCCAGCCCGTCTGCATGGACAGGTAGTAGAGCCAGATGAACAGCACCACGGCGCTGAAGAAGAACACCGAGAACCAGTCGATCGCCGCCGAGACGCCGCGGCGCAGCGTCGGCAGGGCAAAGGCCGCCAGCACTGCCATGGGCGGCAGCGCCAGCATCATGGCGCGGTCGGAGGCGTTCATCAGCAGGCTGGTGAGCAGGGGCACGGCCGCGATCACCAGGGGCACGCGGATATGGCGGCGCGTCAGGTGGCCGCGCCAGCGCCACAGCGTCCAGGCCGCCAAGGGCCAGGCCGGCCAGCAGAACCAACCCAGCAGGCTGAGGTAGCGCGGCAGCAGCTCCCAGGCCCAATGCGCGCGCAGGCGCCAGGCCCAGCCTTCCATCGGCCAGGCGGCTAGCGCGGCGAGGGCGCTGGACAACAGCAGCCAGGGCAGCAGCTTGCGCACCGCTTCATAGTGGCTGCCACGGCATACCAGCGCGCCCGCCAGGCCCAGGCCCAGGGCCACGGCCGGCGCACCGCTCATCGCCAGCATGGGCAGCGCCACGAGGCTGGTGAGCAGGCTCTTGCGCGGCCGGAACGGCGCGGCTGCCAGTGCATAGGCATACAGGGCCGTGGCCAGCAGCTGCATGATCTCGGGCGTGGTCTCGTGGCCCAGTTGCAGCAGGCCCAGGCTGGCCATCAGGGCCAGCAGGGCGCCATCGGCGAGCGCGCGCGCATAGTCGGTGGCATGGGCTTCGCCGCCAAAGGCAAAGGCCACCGGCTGGGCGGCCTCGGTGCGTGCCAGATGGAAGGTGGCGTACCAGACCAGGGCCAGCACGCCCGCCAGCGCCATGCCGAAGGGCAGGCGGGCCGCCAGATCGGCTGAGAGAAAGGGCAGCAGCTTGATCGCCAGCGCGCCGACCCAGTAGGGCAGCAGGCCGCCTTCGGCCGGGATGCCCGCGATCGCCGGCACATGCCAGGGCGCATGCCCCTGCGCCACGCTGGCCATGAAGCCAAAGGCGCTCAGATCGGCATTGCGCCAGGGGCCGCGCCCCACCAGGCCGGGCAACACATAGGCGGCGCAGAACAACAGCAGGATCCAGCGCGGGATGCGCTGGGCGCCGCGCTCGGGAACGATGGCAGGGGTGGGCAGGGTCACACGCGGATCTGTTCGTTGGGGTTGCGGTCCGCATGATGCCTGAGCCGGACCCTGAATCACCATGAAGGCGCCATGAAAAAAGGCAGCCGAGGCTGCCTTTGTGCAAGTCGATGTTGAATCGACCCGAGTCGACGCTGGTCTTACTTCTTGATGCCGAGGCGTGCGAACTTGGTGCGGAACTTCTCCACGCGGCCGCCCAGGTTGTCGATGCTCTTTTGCTGGCCGGTGTAGAAGGGGTGCGATTCGCTGGTGGTTTCCAGCTTGACCAGCGGCAGCTTACGGCCGTCCGCGAGTTCCACGCTGTCCTTGGTCTGCACGGTCGAACGCGTGACGAACTGGAATCCGTTGGATTGGTCCACGAAGGCCACTTCGCGGTAGTTGGGGTGAATGCCGTCTTTCATGGAGAACCTCTCGCTGCAGTGCCGGGAGCCAGGCCACACCATGTGGCGCACTTTCCGACAGCGGAAAACCGCGGATTATAGCAATGTTTTTGACTCAGCCGCCTCGTCGCATCATGTCGAAGAAGTCGTGGTTGTTCTTGGAGGCCTTCATCTTGTCGAGGATGAACTCCATCGCCTCGATCTCGTCCATGTTGTAGAGCAGCTTGCGCAGGATCCAGCTCTTTTGCAGGATCTCGGGCTTGAGCAGCAGCTCCTCGCGGCGCGTGCCGGACTTGTTGATCAGGATCGAAGGGTAGACGCGCTTCTCAGCCATGCGGCGATCCAGATGGATTTCGCAGTTGCCGGTGCCCTTGAACTCTTCGTAGATCACTTCGTCCATGCGGCTGCCGGTGTCGATCAGGGCCGTGCCGATGATGGTCAGCGAGCCGCCTTCCTCGACGTTGCGCGCCGCACCGAAGAAGCGCTTGGGGCGCTGCAGGGCGTTGGCGTCGACACCACCGGTCAGCACCTTGCCGGAGCTGGGCAGCACGTTGTTGTAGGCGCGGGCCAGGCGGGTGATCGAATCGAGCAGGATCACCACGTCCTTCTTCAGCTCCACCAGGCGCTTGGCGCGCTCGATCACCATCTCGGCCACCTGCACGTGGCGCGCGGCGGGTTCGTCGAAGGTCGAGCTGATGACCTCGCCGCGCACGGTGCGCAGCATTTCGGTCACTTCCTCGGGGCGCTCGTCCACCAGCAGCACCATCAGGTGGGCGTCGGGGTGGTTGGCGGTGATGGCATGCGCGAGCTGCTGCATCATCACCGTCTTGCCGGTCTTGGGCTGGGCGACGAGCAGGGCGCGCTGGCCTTTGCCGATGGGTGCGATCAGGTCGATGATGCGGCCGACGATGTTCTCGTCGCCCTTCATCTCGCGTTCCAGCTTGAACTGCTCCTTGGGGAACAAGGGCGTCAAGTTCTCGAACATGATCTTGTGCTTGCTCTCCTCCGGCGTCAGCTCGTTGACGCGGTCCACCTTGACGAGGGCGAAGTAGCGCTCGCCGTCCTTGGGCACGCGCACCTCGCCTTCGATCATGTCGCCGGTGTGCAGATTGAAGCGGCGGATCTGGCTGGGCGAGAGGTAGATGTCGTCGGTCGAGGCCATATAGCTGGCATCGGGCGAGCGCAGGAAGCCGAAGCCGTCGGGCAGCACTTCGAGCACACCGTCGCCGAAGACCTGTTCGCCAGCCTTGGCGCGCTTCTTCATGATCGCGAACATCAGTTCCTGCTTGCGCAGGCGTGCGACGTTGTCGATCTCCAGCTCTTCGCCCATCTTGATGAGGGCGGAGACGTGAAGCGCTTTCAGTTCAGAAAGATGCATGGGGGAAACCCGGTTGGGTCGTCCAGGGCCAGCCAAGAACCCAGGACACAAACTGCGGCAACCAGAGCCCTGTGCCCGATGGATTCGCGCATCTGCGCGAGGGGCACGTCAACAAAACACTTGGGAGCTTGGTGCCGAGTCCACGCGCCAAAACCTGGTGAGGCCGGGCGTGGTGGCTAGTCTGCTGCCGGGCGCTCTTCGTATGAGGCGCGCCCGGCAGTTGAGGGGATTATAGGTTAGCGTCGAGGAAGGACGTCAACTGGGCCTTGGAGAGGGCGCCGACCTTGGTGGCGGCGAGCTGGCCGCCCTTGAACAGCATCAGCGTCGGGATGCCGCGGATGCCAAACTTGGCGGGCACTTCGCGGTTCTCGTCGACGTTCATCTTGGTGATCTGCAGGCGGTCACCATATTCCTTGGACACGTCGTCCAGGATGGGGGCGATCATCTTGCAGGGGCCGCACCATTCGGCCCAGTAATCCACCAGCACGGGCTTGTCGGCTTGGATCACGTCGGCTTCGAAGGACGCGTCGGAAATGTGTTTGATCAGTTCGCTGCTCATGGATGGGTCCTTGGTCGGCAGGCCGGACGGCCGCCTGGGCCTGAAGGGTTGACCTCGTGCCGCCGTCTGCACGGGCTGGCGAGGTCTGAGATCAGTGCACAATGATTCTGACACAAAGCCTGCAGGCCTGCGGGCGGATGGGCGATTCAAGGGCCGCACGGGCCATCCGAAGACCGAGGGAATTCATGCAGACGATGCGCTTGCCGCTGGACGCGCGCCATGCGGCAGATCAATTCTGGCTGCGCGTGGCCGAAGCGGGCGAGCAATGGCTCGCCGAACAGGGGCTGGCCAGCCGTGACGCGGTGTTGCTGCTGCCCTTTGCCCAGCATCTCGCGCCTGCCCGCCGGGCCTGGATGCGGCTGGCGAGCTGGCCGCCCCGCATCGAGACCACCACCAGCCTGGCCTCATCGCTGGGCCCCAGCCCGCTCTCGCAAGGCCTGCAGATCAGCTTCGACGCGGCCATCGATGCCCTCAATGCGCGCCAGCTGCTGGCCGGGCAGAGCTGGGCCGAGACACTGCGCCAGCGCGATCCGCGTGCCTATCAGCTGGCCCTGCAGCATCTGGTGGAAGCGGCGCAGGCCTTCGCCCGCCATGCCCAGACCTTGGGGCCGGGCGGGCGCGCCGCCTTCTGGCCGCAGGCGCGCCAGGCCCTGCTGAACGGCGGGCTGAACGGTGGGCAGCCGGGCGGCCCGGCCGAGCTGGAGCAGGCGCTGAGCCTGGTGGCGTTGGAATGGGCCGCCAGTGACGGCCGGGTGCCGGCCGCGGACGCCTTGTTCGGGCTGCGCCCCAGCGCCTGGCTGCTGCTGCGTGCCGGTGGTGCCGATGCGCTCAGCGATGCCTTGCTGCGCGAGGCCGAAGCCCAGGGCGTCGCCTGCCTGCTGCTGGATGCCGATGCCAGCCTGGAGGAGCTGCAGGCACCGCCGGCTGCGCTGCGGGAGGCCGTCTGCAAGGATCGCGAGGAATTGGCCCAGTGCACGGCCGCGGCCGTGCTGGCACATCTCGGGCGCCGCGAGGCGCCCGTGGCCCTGATCGCGCAGGACCGTGTGCTGGTGCGTCGGGTGCGCGCCCTGCTGGAGCGCCAGGCGGTGCGCCTGGGCGATGAAACCGGCTGGACCCTGGCGACCACGCCCGAGGCCGCCCAGCTGATGGGGCTGCTGCGCGCCGCCCAGCCGCGCGCCGCGGTGGACGAGTTGCTGCAGTGGCTCAAGGGGGCGCTGGGCCGCAGCCTGCGCGAGCGCTGCGGCGCCGCCGCCGTCGATCAGCTGGAGGCGCAGTGCCGGCGCCTCGGCTGGGTGCAGGCGGGCGCCGTGCAGGCCGACAAGCTCAAGGGCGCCGCCGCAGGCCTGTGGCGGGAGGCCCAGGAGCAGTTGGCCCTGCTGCGCGCCGGCACCGCACAGCGCAGCCTGGCGCAATGGCTGGAGCAACTGGGCTGGCTGCTGGAGCGCTTGCAGGCCAGCGTCTGGCTGGACGAGCAGCCCGGCGGGCGCCAGTTGCTGGCGGCACTGTGGCTGCAGCGCGCGCCCTGGCCGGATTCCGCGCACGAGCTGGCGCTGCAGGGCACGCAGCTGGGCAGCGCCGACTTCCTGGCCTGGGTGAACGAGACGCTGGAGGCGCAGCAGTTCGTGCCGCCCCTGCCGCAGGACTTGCAGGTGCTGATCACGCCGCTGTCGCGTGCCATGCTGCGCCCCTTTGCCGCGGTGGTGCTGCCCGGCGCGGATGCGCAGACCCTGGGCGCGGTGGCCGCCGGGCCGGTGCTGCTGCCGGATCGGCTGCTGCGCAGCCTGGGCATGGCCGAGCAGGCGACGCGTCGCGCGCAATTGGCGGCCGGCTTCGTGCAGCTGTTGCGCGCGCCCGCGCTGACCTTGCTGCGCTGCGGCTTTGCCGGGGCCGAGCCGCTGGCGGCCAGCCCCTTGCTGGAGCGCCTGGCGGCCGCGCGCGAGCGCGCCGGCCTCGGGCCGCTGCCGCGCTGGGACGACGCGCGGCCCAGCCGCTCGCTGCAGGCCCAGCCCGCGCACCGGGCCCAGGCCCTGGCCGCGGGCCAGTTGCCGCGTCGCCTCAGCGCCAGCGGCCTGGATGCGCTGAGAAACTGCCCCTACCAGTTCTTCGCCCAGCAGATCCTGGGCCTGCGCGAGGAAGACGAGCTCAGCGAGGAGCTGGACAAGCGCGACTACGGCAACTGGCTGCATGCCGTGCTGTACCGCTTCCACCAGCAGCGGCTGGCGCAGGGCGAGGAAGCCGGCGCTCCGCGCATGGCCGACCTGCTGGCCGCGGCCGAGGCCGAGCGCGCGCGCATGGGACTTTCGGAGGCGGAATTCCTGCCCTATATCGCCAGCTTCCGGCGCCTGCTGCCGCGCTATCTGGCTTGGCTGGACACGCATGAGGCCGAGGGCTGGCGCTACCAGGCCGGCGAAGAGGCGCGCGAGTGCCAGCCCTGGACGCACCAGGCGCTGCGCGCGCTGAGCCTGCAGGGGCGGCTGGACCGCCGCGACGGCCAGCCCGGCCGGCGCCTGCTGCTGGACTACAAGACCGGCTCGGTGGAGGGCCTCAAGGCCAAGCTCAAGCGACCGCTGGAGGACACGCAGCTGGCGGTCTATGCCTTGCTGTGCGCGGAAGATGACGCGAAAGATGACGTGGATGGGGCCGAGCCGGCACAGCTGGGCGCCGCCTATCTGGCGCTGGACGACAGCAAGGGCCTGCAGATGATCGAGCACCCCGAGGTGGCGCAGACGGCCGAGCTGCTGCGCCAGGGCCTGGAGGCCGACCTGGCCGAGCTGCAGGCCGGTGCGGCGCTGCCGGCGCTGGGGGAGGGCAAGGCCTGCGGCTTCTGCGCGGTGCGCGGCCTGTGCCGCAAGGACGATTGGTGGGAGGGCGCGGTCTGATGCCGGCGGAGATGCTCATGAACGAGGGCCGGCAGGCCGCCTACACCATCGACGGCCAGCTGCAGCCGCGCGAGCGCTTTTACGAGCTCGCCTGCGACCCGCGCCGCAGCGTGGTGGTCGAGGCCTGCGCCGGCGCAGGCAAAACCTGGATGCTGGTCTCGCGCATCCTGCGTGCCTTGCTGGACGGGGTCGATCCGCAGCAGATCGTGGCCATCACCTTCACGCGCAAGGCCGCCGGCGAGATGCGCCAGCGCCTGGCCGAGTGGCTGGCCGAATTTGCGCGTGGCAGCGAGGCGCAGCGCGTCGAGGCGCTGATGCAGCGGGGCATGGCCGAGGCCGAGGCGCGCGCCGCCGCGCCGGCGCTGCAGGGCCTGCAGCAGCGCCTGCTGGAGGGCGGCCGGCCGGTGGAGATACGCACCTTCCACGCCTGGTTCTCGCAGCTGCTGCGCGCCGCGCCGATGGCCCTGCTGCAGCAGCTGGGCATCGCGCCCGAGCTGCAGCTGCTGGAGGACGAGAGCGAGCTGATGCCCGAGATCTGGCGCGGCTTCCATGCGCAGGTGCTCGCCGATGCCGACCTGCTGGCGGACTACCAGGCCCTCATCGACGAGTGCGGGCGCAGCACGGTGCTGCGCTGGCTGCTGGCGG
Source organism: Paucibacter sediminis (assembly GCF_030254645.1). Lineage (NCBI taxonomy): Bacteria > Pseudomonadati > Pseudomonadota > Betaproteobacteria > Burkholderiales > Sphaerotilaceae > Roseateles > Paucibacter sediminis. The sequence continues at coordinate 4,615,165 of NZ_CP116346.1, read as the reverse complement.
GCTTTGACAAGCGCGTGGAGCTGCGCCTGGCGCAGGCGCAGGGCCTGCTGATGGAGAGCGTGGGTGGCGCCGCCGAGGTGTCGCCGCGCTTCGCCGCGGCCGCACCCTTGGAGGTGTTTGCCGCCCTGCGCGGGCAGCTGCAGGCCCTGGCAATCGAGCTCGGCCAGGGCCGCAACGAGACCATGCGCAAGGCCGCCACCGCCATCGAGCAGGCGCTCAGCGCGCAGCTGGCGCCGGCCGCGCTGTTCGAGCTGGTGCGCGGCAAGCTGCTGACCAAGTCGAACACGCCCGTCAAGGCGCTGGCCAGCAGCCCGCTGGCCGTGGCCCTGGCCGACGAGGTGGAGCTGGTGCTGCGCGGCCTGGAGCAGGAGCGTGCGCGTGCGCTGCATCAGCGCCTGGCGCGCCTGAGCCTGCAGCTGATTGCCAGCTTCGATCGCCTCAAGCACGGCCGCGGCCTGGTGGACATGAACGACCTGGAGCGCGGCGCCCTGGCCGTGCTGGGCGATGCCGAGCTGGCGGGCTGGGTGCAGGAGCGCCTGGACGCGCAGCTGCGCCATCTGCTGATCGATGAGTTCCAGGACACCAGCCCGCTGCAGTGGCAGGCCCTTTATGCCTGGCTGTCCGGCTACAGCGGCGCGGGCGGTGGCGGCAGTGGGCAGCGCCCGCTGTCGGTCTTCATCGTCGGCGATCCCAAGCAGAGCATTTACCGCTTCCGGCGCGCCGAGCCGCGCGTGTTCGCGGCGGCGCGCGACTTCGTGCGCGATGGCCTGGGCGGCGCGGTGCTGGCCTGCGACCACACGCGCCGCAATGCGCCGGTGGTGCTGGCGGCGGTGAATGCCGCCCTGTCCGAGGCGCAACGACTGGGCGAGTACGAGAACTTCCGCGCGCACTCCACCGAGGTCGGCGCGGCCGACGCGTTGGAGGGCTTCCTGCGCCTGGACGCGGAAGAGGGGGGCGCGGAGGATGCAGACGACGCGGACGCCAGCGCTACCCCGGCCGACGCGGCCTGGCGCCCCAGCCTGCGCGAGGCGCGTCACGAGCCCGAGTTGCAGCGCCGTGCCGCCGAGGCCGGGCGCATTGCGGCGGCCCTGGCCGAGCTGATCCATGGCCAGGGTCTCAAGCCCGGCGAGGTCTTCGTGCTGGCGCGCAAGCGCGAGCCGCTGCGCGTGCTGGCCCAGGCGCTCAAGGGTTTGGGCATCCCGCATGTGGCACCCGAGGAACAGAACCTGCTGGACGCGCCCGATGTGCGCGACCTGCTGGCCCTGCTGGATGCGCTGGCCTCGCCCGCGCATGACCTCTCGCTCGCCCACGCGCTGCGCAGCCCGCTGTTCGACGTCAGCGAGGCGGGGCTGTTGCAGCTCTCGCGCGCCGCCGGTGCGGTGCGCCGCCTCAGCGATGCCGTGCCGGACGTGGAGGACGTGGAGGGCGGGCAGGAGAATCAGGAGCGGGTCCGCAGCAGTTTCTGGCAGGCCTTGCTGGCCGCCGACGAGGCGGCGCTGGAGCCGGCGCTGCAGCGCGCGCGCCGGCTGCTGCAGGCCTGGAGCGAGCGCGTGCAGCAATGCACGCCGCAGGAGCTGCTGGACCAGATCCTGCACGAGGGCGATCTGCTGGCCCGGGTGGCGGCGCGCGTGCCGCCCAGCGAGCGGCGCGCGCGCCTGCATGCCCTGCAGGCCCTGCTGGGCCTGGCGCTGGACCTGGACGGCGGGCGTTATGTCACCGTCTATGGCTTTGTGCGGGCCCTGCGCCAGCGCGCGCTGAACCTGCCTGCCTACAGCGAGGCCGATGCCGTGCAGTTGTTGACCGTGCATGGCGCCAAGGGCCTGGAGGCCCGCGTGGTGGTGTTGATGGACAGCGATGCCGTGGCGGCGCGCGCCGATCATGCGACCCTGTTGGTCGACTGGCCGGTGCAGCAACCCTGGCCGCGGCGCGTCGCCTTCCTCGGCTCGGAAAGCCGCCCGCCGCCGGCCCTGGCCGAGCTGATGCGCGTCGAGCAGGGGGAACGCCAGCGCGAGGAGCTGAATGCCCTGTATGTGGCGATGACGCGCGCCAAGGCGCGCCTGGTGCTGAGCCGCAGCCGTTCCGCCAAGGCCGGGCCGGCGGGCAGTTGGTGGGCCCGCCTGCAGGCGCTCGCGCCCGCCTGGGTGCCTGCGGCAGCGGCCGCTGCCGACCTGGGCAGCGCCGAGGTCCGCCTGCTCGAGCTGCCCCAGCTGCCGCCCGCCGCGGCCCGGCCGGCCACGCCCGAGCCTGCCGAACTGGTGGTGCGGACGGCCGAGCTGGACGAGATGGCCGCCCTGGGCGAGGCCATGCACCGGGTGCTGGAATGGGCCAGCGGCCCAAATGGGCAAGGGCAGGGGCAGGCACGGGGTCAGGTCTTGCCAGCGCTGCTTGGCGCGGCGGCGCAGATGTACGGCCTCGACGCCAAGCGCAGCGAACGCCTGGCGCGCGCGGTGCAGGCGATCCTGGGCAGCGCGGATTGCGCCCCCTTCTTCGACGCGGCGACCCTGCTGTGGGCCGGCAACGAGGTGCCGGTGAGCCACGAGGGCAGCGACCTGCGGCTGGACCGCCTGGTGCAGCGCGCTAGCGAGGGCGGCGGGCCGGAATGGTGGGTGCTGGACTACAAGCTCAACGACGCGCCACAGCGCCAGCCCGAGTATCTGGAGCAGCTGCGCGTCTATCGTGCCGCGGTGCAGCGGCTGCAGCCGGGCGAGCCGGTGCGCAGCGCCTTCATCACCGCCCAGGGGCGCCTGATCGAGGTGGGCTGAAACTGTTTTTCGGGCGGGGCTGAAATCCGGGCTACAATGGCCGGCTTAGTCGGGGCGTAGCGCAGCCTGGTAGCGCATCTGCTTTGGGAGCAGAGGGTCGCGAGTTCGAATCCCGCCGCCCCGACCATGTCTTTACACCATGCCAACCCGCTGCGGACGCCGTCCCCAGCGGGTTTTGCTTTTTGAAAAGGGCCGCGCCGAGCTTGCGCCCCCAGGTCAACCCGGACAGCCAGCGTTGACCGCGGCTGGGACAATCCGCGCGCACCGCGACAAGCGCGGTCGCCCGCCTGGCCACAAGCCGGCGCGCGGCCTGCCCCCGAGATTCAACAGATCGATACAGCATGGCGATACAACAGCTCAGCGAAGAACAGATCCACACCTGGACGCGCGCCCAGAAAGACGAGTGGTGGTTCAAGAACATCTACCGCGGCGACATGGCGCAGCTGAGCCTGCGCTCGGGCCTGACCGGCTTCCTGCTGGGCGGCGTGCTGGCCGCCACCAGCCTCTATATCGGCGCCAAGACCGGCATCGGCATCGGCGTGGGCCTGACCTCGGTGATCCTGGCCTTCGCGATGTTCCGCATGATGCACGCCGCGGGCTGGGCCTCGGACTACACGGTGCTGGAGAACAACTGCACCCAGTCCATCGCCACCGCCGCCGGCTATGTGGTCTCGCCGCTGTTCTCCAGCATGGCGGCCTATATGCTGGTGAGCGGCAAGATCATCCCCTGGTGGCAGCTGATGATCTGGATCGCGGTGATCTCCACCCTGGGCGTGCTGGTGGCCTTCCCGATGAAGCGCCGCTTCATCAACGAAGACCAGCTGCCCTTCCCCGAGGGGCGTGCCTGCGGCGTGGTGCTGGATTCGCTCTACACCGGCGAGGCCGGCGAGGGCATGTACAAGGCGCGCCTGCTCGCCAAGGTGGCGGTGCTCACCGCCACCTACCAGGCCATCGTCAGCGACGGCTGGATGAAGCTGCTGCAGTTCAAGCTGCTGCGCATGGACCAGTGGGCCGGCATGAAGGAGCCCTGGACCTTCCACGAGCGCCTCGATCAGTACTACTACCAGGCGGCGGTGAAGGCGGACCTGTGGATCCCCAAGATCCTCGGCACCGACTTCCGCGCCCTCGGCCTGCGCTTCACGCTCGACGCCGCGATGTTGGGCGTGGGCGGCCTGATGGGCATTGCCGTGGCCACCAGCTGCCTGCTGGGCGCCTTCATCAACTTCGTGATCCTCGCCCCCATCATGATCCAGGCGGGCGACATCGTGCAGCGCGTTGCGCCCAGCGGTGCCATCGTGCCGATCTCGCGTGCCGAGATCGTCAACCAATGGTCGATGTGGTGGGGTGTGGCGATGATGGTGACGGGCTCGCTGGTGAGCCTAGCCGCCAAGCCCGAGCTGTTCACCGCCGCCTTCAAGTCCGTGACGGGCAAGAAGACCAAGGCCGATGCCGGCACCGATCTGCTGGCGCATATCGAGGTGCCGCTGTGGGTCTCGTACGTGGGCGTGCCAGTGTTCGGCCTGCTGGGTGCCTGGATCACGCATGAGTTCTTTGGCGTGCCCCTACTGCTGGCTCTGGTCTCGCTGCCGCTGATCTTCGTGCTGACGGTGATCTGCACCAACTCGATGGCGCTGACCTCGTGGACGCCCACCGGCTCGCTCTCCAAGATCACCCAGTTCACCATGGGCGCGATCGACAGCTCCAACCCGGCCAGCAATCTGCTGCCCGCGGGCATGACCTCGGAGATCGCCTCCAACGCCGCCAACCTGCTGTCCGACATCAAGCCCGGCTACATGCTGGGCGGCAAGCCGCGCCACCAGGTGGTGGGCCATCTGATCGGCATCATCGCCGGCGTGCTGGCCTGCGTGCCGCTGTTCTTCCTGCTATTCCTGCCGCCGGATGTGAACGGCGTGCGCTCGGTCGCCACCCTGGTGTCCGAGCAGTTCGCGATGCCCGCCGCCATCCAGTGGAAGGGCGTGGCCGAGATCATCGCCAAGGGCCTCAAGGGCCTGCCGAGCTCGGCCCTGATCGCGATGGGCTTCGCGGTCGTCAGCGCCATCATCCTGGAAGTGGCGCGCATCGCCAGCAAGGGTCGGTTCCAGCTCTCCGCCGTCTCGGTGGGCCTGGGCGTGGTGCTGCCGCCCGAGTCGACCCTGGCCATGTGGCTGGGCGCGCTGATCTTCTGGCTGCTCTCCAAGCGCTTCAAGGACGCCCGCAGCGCCGGCTACAAGCGCTGGGTGGAAGGCTGCGAGCCGATCTGCGCTGGCCTGATCTCGGGCGCGGCGCTGATGGGCATCGGCAACGCCATCGTGAACGTGCTGATCGGCTGATCGGCCTTCTTGACCGTTGCTGGGCCTGCCTGAGGCCCATGGCACAATTCAAGGGCATCAAGGGCAAGGCCTGCGTGGGAACGCAGGCCTTGTTCGCACACACACTGCCCGTAGCTCAACTGGATAGAGCAGCTGCCTTCTAAGCAGCAGGTCGGGGGTTCGAGTCCCTCCGGGCAGGCCATATCGGTATTTCAGATAGTATCAAGATGGCTCAGGCTGCTAAGTAAATCAAAGGCTTAGCGGCCTTTTTTGTGCCATGTTGAGTCAGGAGCGCTCTTTACAGCCTGCCTAAAACCGGGGAACATGTCGGGGAATAAACCGGGAGACCGGGGTAAATCGGGGTGCTTGTTCCCCGGTTTTTCCGGGCCTGGACACCGGGGAACACTGCCATGCTGACCGAAGCTGCCTGCAAGAACGCCTCCTGCCCGCCTGAGCTGAAGCGCCGTCGCCTGACTGACGCGGCTGGCCTCTACCTTGAGGTTTCGCCGGCCGGCGCCAAGCGCTGGTTCTGGAAGTTCTACCCGGACGGCAAGGAATCCCGCCTAGCCCTAGGCAGCTACCCCGAGGTGACGCTGAAGGCGGCCCGTCTGGCGCGCGATGAGGCGCGCAGGGTGCGCCAGGCAGGAACCAATCCCGTTCAGGCCCGCCGCGTCAAGAAGCTGGCTGCGGCAGCATCCAGCGCAATAACCTTTGAGGCGGTGGCCCGCGAGTACCACGGCACCCGCAAGGGAGCGGTGAGCGCCCTGTACGCTGAGCGTTGGCTTGAGCGGATGGAGAAAGACCTGTTCCCCTGGATTGGGAGCCTGCCCCTCACGGACGTGACCGCGCCGCTGCTGTTGCAGACGTTGCGCAGGGTCGAGGCTCGTGGAGCCCGGGAGACGGCGCACACCCTGCGCCAGACGGCCGGCCAGGTGTTCCGCTACGGCATCGCCACCGGCCGCTGCGAGCGGAACCCGGCGCCGGACCTGCATGGCGCGCTGCAGCCCGTGACGGTCAAGCACATGGCCGCGCTGCTGGAGCCCGGCAAAGCCGGCGAGTTGATGCGCTCCATTGCCGGCTACCCGGGCCAGCCGAGCACGCGCGTGGCGCTGCTGCTGTCCGCACTGCTGTTTCAGCGGCCGGCGAACGTCCGCATGATGGAGTGGGCCGAGTTGGACCTTGATGGCGCGCTCTGGACCATCCCGGCCGCCAAGATGAAGCGGACGGTGCATGGCAAGACCAATGGGCGCCCGCACCTTGTGCCGCTGCCTAAGCAGGCTGTGGAGGCCCTCAAGGAGTTGCAGCTACTTACTGGGCATGGCCGGTTCGCGTTTCCTTCACTGATTACCGGTGAGCGGCCAATGAGCGAGAACACCGTGAACACCGCGCTGCGCCGCATGGGCTACGGCAAGGACGACATGACGGCTCACGGCTTCCGCTCAATGGCACGCACCATCATCGCCGAGCGCCTGCCAGGTATCCCGGTGGACGTGATCGAGGCCCAACTCGCGCATGGAAAGAGCGGCCCGCTCGGCATGGCCTATGACCGCGCCGAATACATGGAGCAGCGGCGCGTCCTAATGCAGACTTGGGCTGACTACCTCGACCAGCTCCGGGCCGGCGCGAAGGTGATCGAGTTCAAGGCCGCCTGAGCAAGTCCGCGTCAGCCGGATGCTGGCAATTGGGGTTGGGCGGGGCTGTAGCCCTCGGCCTTTGAAAGTGGAGGACGCATGGACACATCATTGCATTTGGTCGCCCCAGTTTCTTGGCTTGGTGTGAGTTGGGCGCTCGACGGCTCGCAACTGCTTGAATTTCGTGCCGCTGATGGGGTTAGGTGGAGCATCCCTGCGGCGGCGGCTCTGCTGGGCGGGCTACTTGATGCTCCGTGCGCGGACCTCGAAAAAAGAGCGCGCGCACTGCGAATCGCCGTTGGCGAACTTGAGCGGGTGCAGACCTAGTTCCTCCACCTATTCCGCCGCGCCTAGGCTGATCCCCGAAAACCCGTTTCCCTGGCGGGCTGGCGCGGCACCTTTTGCCCAGGGGTGCGCGAGGGGCGCATGGACTCAAGTGACTCTCAGAATCAGAATCAGGAGCTGGACGGTGGGGCACATCAGAGCTGGAAAAACGCTCTGATCCATTGCGCTGGTGGCAACGCTCACCCTTTGCTTGAGTTGCTGCTATCGCCAGCAACAACGGATGGTCAGGGGAACCCAACTTCATTTCACCCGCTACCAGATGACTCAGAGTTGAGGCTTCGGATTGTCCGGGCACTGATAACGCGTCCAGACTGGGTGGGCGGTAGCGTCTCCAAGTGGGCGACTCATGTTGGCAGAGGCACGGGCAAGCCGGCGCTTAGTGACCGAGAAGTATCTGCAATTCAGGCGATAAACGACCTGTTGGCCCGGAACAGAAGCGGCCCGAAAAGTTTGGACTTTGTGAGGCTTGCCGAAGCATATGGGATGGAGCCAGAGACACTCCGGAAGAAGGTCGCGCAGCGTCGCCGCAGGCAAAACGGTGACTAACGTCAAGGCATTTGCGTTGCTAGCAAATGCCTCGCCCTGAACCTGCCAGCTAGACACCATGCGCTCATGTTCACTCATGGAGCGCACCATGCACCCCACGCGACAACCTGAGAAGCGCCAGCCCATCGAGGCCGGCACCCTGCCTGACGCCTTGCTGAAGATGGCAACGGTGGAGGCCATGACCGGCCTCAGCCGCCCGAGCATCTATCGCCGCCTAGCATCCGGCGACTTTCCCGAGCCTGTCCGCCTTGGCCGACGCTGTACCCGCTGGCCGGCTGCTGCTGTGCGCGACTGGATCAGGGCACAAGGGGGTGCGCAATGATGGCGAAGACCCCACCCGAGCGCATCAAGGCGCTGCACGCGATCCGTGATCGGCATCAGGGCGACACATCGGCGCCGCAGCGCGCCCGCCTGCTGGAGGCTCTGCAGACGCTGGGGCACTGCACCACCTTCGAAGCCTCACGTTATCTTGACCTGTACGACCCTCGCGCCCGCAAGCTGGACCTTGTAAAGCAGGGCTATGCGGTGCTGACGACCTGGCGCGTTGTCCAAACCGAGTCCGGCGAATGCCATCGCATCGGCGTGTATTCGCTGCTGAGGGGGCGTGCATGAGAACACAAAAGACAGAAGCCCCGACCGTTGCAGCGGTGCAGGGCTTCGGTGAACAGCGATCAGCAGACCGCACAGATTTTGCCAGCGTGAACACCGAGCGCAAGGCCTTTGCCAGCCTACAAGCCGCGTTCGCGTTGCAGGGCTATGCGCTGCACCGCCTGACCGATGGCCTGCTGCTGGTGGAGCGCTGGGGCTACTCGCGCACAGTCGACGGCATCACTCAGGCCGCGCAGTTGCTCGCACAGATCGGGGGCCGATGATGGGCAAGCGATACGAGCGCGACATGCTCCCTAATCCTGTGGCGTTCTTTGAGGGCGAGGGCCTGACGCTCAAGGGGCCTGGACGATGGAAAACGACCCGCTGCGTGTTCCACGGCGGCAGCGACTCCATGCGCATCAACACCGACAGCGGTGCGTGGGTCTGCATGGCCTGCGACCAGAAAGGCGGGGATGTGCTGGCCTACGTCATGCAGTGGCACGGCCTGGAGTTCATTGAGGCGGCCGAAGCCTTGGGCGCAACCGTGGGTGACGGCAAGCCGGCCCAGCCAGCACGCAAGACCACGCTATCCCCCGCCGCCGCGCTGAAGCTAGTGCAGGCCGAGGCCTGGCTGATCGTTTGCACGGCGCTGGCTGCAGCCGATGCGATCAAAGACCCCGCAGATCGGGAACGAGTGATCGAGGCTGCGCGCACGATTCAGGGCGTAATGCTGGAGGCGACCGCATGAGCGCTATCGACAAACCCGATTGGCGCAGACTGGATGCCGACCGCGCCAAGGTGCTGGCCGCTCATGCGAAGCCCCAGGCAGCGATGCCGCCCGAGGATGGGGTGATCCTAACTTGTGCCGCGACGCTGAAGCCCGAGCCGGTGCGCTGGCTCTGGCGTGACTGGCTGGCGCTGGGCAAGTTCCATGTGCTGGCTGGCGCACCCGGTCAGGGCAAGACAACCTTGGCCCTTGCGATGGCGGCGGCCGTGACCAGTGCCGGCCGCTGGCCAGATGGTTCCCGCTGCGATGCAGGCGCTGTCCTGATGTGGAGCGGCGAGGATGACCCCGCCGATACGCTGCTGCCGCGCCTGGTGGCCATGGGGGCAGATCCTGCGCGGGTGTTCTTTGTGACGGGTTCCCATGTCGCTGGCGAGGTGCTGCCTTTCGACCCAGCGCGAGACATGCCCCAACTGCTGGCTGAGGCCGAGCGCATCGGTAATGTCCGGCTGCTGATCGTTGACCCGGTTGTTTCCACTGTGGCCGGCGACAGCCACAAGAACACCGAGGTCCGGCGCGCTCTGCAGCCCCTGGTGGATCTTGGCGCAGCGCTGGGCGCGGCGGTGCTGGGCATCTCGCACTTCAGCAAGGGATCGAGCGGGCGCGACCCGACCGAGCGGGTGGTGGGCTCGATGGCCTTCGGCGCGGTGGCGCGTGTGGTGCTGTGCGCCGCCAAGGTGAAGGGGCAGGACGGCGGCGAGGATCGGCGCATTCTGGTGCGCAGCAAGTCCAACATCGGCCCAGACGATGGGGGATTTGAGTACGGCATTGCACAGACCGAGCTGCAGGCCTGGCCGGGCGTTCATGCCTCGCTGATCGAGTGGGGCCAGGCGGTGGATGGCACCGCCCGCGAGCTGCTGGCCGAAGCTGAAGCCGATCAGGGCGACGATGTGGAGGCCTCAGCCTTCGATGACGCTTGCGGCTTCCTGCGGCATGAGTTGGCGAATGGGCCGAAGTCGGCCAAATACATCTTGGCTGAAGCCCGGCAGGCTGGGCACAGTGAGCGGACCATTAAGCGGGCAAAGGCGCATCTTGGCATCGAGTCTCGCAAGGAGGCTGCCGGCTGGCTGTGGGGCATGGTCGCTGAGGCTTCGCCCAATGAGGGCAAGGATGCCAAGGGGGCCAAGGATTCCACGTCTGAAAACCTTGGCACTGTTGGCACCCTTGGCACGGTTGACCATGCCAGCGAGGTGTTCTGATGGGTGCCTTCGACCTGCTGCAGCACCTACGCACCGCTGGTCTTGCGCTAACCGTTGACGGGGACAACCTGATCGTTACGCCACGCGAACGGCTGACCGACGCCATGCGCAGCGCGATCCGGGCGCACAAGCCCGGCTTGCTCGACGCGCTCAAGGCCAACGAGATCAGGCCCGCTGCACCGCTTGACGATCCAGGCCCGAAAGACCCGCAGCAACCTCGCTTGATGGGCTTGGGCCTGGACAGCGCGAAGGCGGCCCAGCTTGCAGCGTGGATGGCGTCGCGCACGGCTGAAGGGGACGACCGGCGAAGCTGTTTCGAGTGCCGGCATTTCAAGGCCGGGGCCAGGCGCTGCGGAAATCACAAGGCGGCCGATATGCCGCAGATTCTGGGCGACGACCTGGCAACGCTGCCGCAGCGCTGCGCGGGTTTCGGCCGGCTGGAGCGGACCTCATGACTGGCAGTCAAAAGCTGCGTGCTATTGATCCGCAAGCGGCGATGCGCCAGGCGTTCGTGGCCGCTATGAAGGCAGAGCGGGCAGAGGTGATGCGGCTGCTGGCTGCGGGCGTGCCGGAATGGGAGATCGCCGAGCGGATGCGGTGCAACCCGCTGCGCATGGACTACGCCCTTTTTGCCGGCCTGCGCTGCGGTGCCACCGGTAAGCGCTCTGGCAAGCCTTGCTCGCTGACTGCGATCTATGCCAATGGGCGCTGCAAGCTCCACGGCGGCCTGTCCACCGGTCCGACGAGTACGGAAGGTAAGGCTCGCGCTGCGCTGAATGGCCGAGCGCCGAAGCGAGCAAAGAATGCCGGAAATGGGTGCTAAACAGTATTGCCTCGGCTCTGCAAAATAGAGCGATTTAGTGCGGTTGCTGCCAAGTGCCTACGCCATGGGTAGAGCGAAGAAAACCGGGGAACAAACCGGGGAACGTTTGAGGATGCAAGCGGCGTAGATCAAGCATCTATGCGGTCTAGCGGGCAGAATGTGGACCCCTCCGGGGCCAGTCCGCAGCCGCGGCGGTTTCCAAAGTTTTTCTTCGTTCGGCATTTAAGTCCTGCGGGCGGCGCGTCGCCTTGTATGGCTGAGGGCAAGACAACTTGTCCGATCACGACGACAAACTTCTGGAGCTTCCCATGCTTAGCCTGCACACCAACGCCGCTGCTCTTTCCACGCAAAACTCGCTGGGCGCTTCGCAGCGCGCTCTGTCCACCTCGATGACCCGTCTGGGCACGGGCTTCCGCGTCAACTCCGCCATGGACGACGCCGCCGGCCTGCAGATCGCCACCCGTCTGGACGCCCAGACCCGCGGCCAGGCCGTGGCGATGCGCAACACGCAGAACGGCATCTCGATGCTGCAGACCGCCGAAGGCGCGCTGAACGAAGTCTCGAACATCCTGCTGCGCATGAAGGACCTGGCTACCGAGTCCGCCAGCGGTTCGTCCACCACCAAGGATCGCGACGCCATGCAGGCCGAGTACGACGCCCTGGGCGGTGAGCTGAACAACATCATGAACAACACCAGCTTCGGCGGCAGCAAGCTGCTGGTGGGTGGCACCATGGCCGCAGCGGTGACCTTCCAGATCGGCGCCTCGTCGAGCGAGAAGATGACCGTGGACATCAGCGCCGACTTCACCCAGGCCGGCACCGACCTGACCGCCGTCAGCGCCAAGTACACCGCCCCGGGCGGCGCCGCCGGCACCGAAATCAATGCCGCCAGCGCCAACGGCGCGATCGACAAGGTCAACACCGCGCTGGACACGATCGGCAAGATCCGCGCCGGCATGGGTGCCGCGGCCAACCGCCTGGACCATGTCTACAACAACCTGCAGAACGTCAGCACCAACGCCGCCCAGGCCCGTGGCCGCATCATGGACGTGGACTACGCCACCGAGACCTCGAACATGACGACCAAGCAGATGCTGATGCAAGCCGGCTCGTCGATGCTGAAGCAGAGCAACAGCATGTCCGGCCTGGTCATGTCGCTGCTGCAGTAATACCGCCAAGGCACTGCCTGCAAGCGAGAAACCCGGCGTGCGAGCGCCGGGTTTTTTTGTTTTGAGCCCTTCGATGCCTCGAACTCATGGCCTCCTCCATCACGCCCATCCCCGCGCTGCCGGCCCTGCCCGCACTGTCTCCGGCCGCCGCGCGCGCCGCGCGCCCGGCGGCCCTGCCCATCGAGGTGATCGCGCCGATCGCTGCGGAGCCGATGGATGCCGCCATGCTGACGGCGATGCGCGTGGAGACGCTGCACGAGCAGCCCGACGCCGCCACCGAGGCGGCGCGCTGGCAGGCGCAGCTGCTGGACGGCAGGCTGGCGCTGAGCATGGCCGCGGCGCTGCCCCAGCAGGGGCTGCGCTTCATGGCCACGCCGCAAGCACCCTGGCGCTGGCCGCGCGATCGCGACGAGGCCCATGCCGGCGGCGCCGCGCAGGAGGACCCGAGCCTGGCGCTGGGCCTGCTGCTCGATGGCGAGCCGGTGTTGGTGCTCTTGCACTGGCAGCAGGGCCTGTGGCTGCAGCTCGGCGCGCGTTCGCCCGCTACCCTGCAGGCCTTGCGCGCGCTGGTGCCGGCGATCGCCACCGCGCTGGCTGCGGTGCCGCTGCGCCTGCGGCGCTGCTGGCTGGTGCGCCTGACGCGGCCCATGCCCACGCACGCGCCGGCGTCTCAGCCCTTGGCGCTGGGGCATGGCGCCTGGCTGCTGCGCGCCGCGGCCGAAATCGCCGCGGTGCTGCGTCAGCGCGAGGCCGGCCTCAGCCCAGCGAACCCAGCACGCTGATCTCGCGCTGCTCCGGCACCTCGTTGTAGGAGAGCACATGCAGGCCCGGCGCGAACAGGCGCGCGTAGCGGGCCAGCAGCGGCCGCACCTGCGGCGTTACCAGCAGCAGCGGGGTGCTGGCCTGGGCCTTCATCGCGTCGCGTGCGGCGGGCATGTGCTGCTGCAGCTGGCCCAGCAGTTGCGGGTCGACCGGGTAGCTGTCCAGGCTGACCTTGGCGCCGCCTTGGCGCGCCTGGTTGAGCGCGCCCAGCAGCAGGTTCTCGAGCTCGCTGCCGAGGTTGAAGACCTTCATGCCGCCCACCGGGCCGCAGATGCTGGAGACGATCTGCCGGCGCAGCGCGCAGCGCAGCTCGGCGGCCAGCAGGATCGGGTCCTTGGTGGCCTCGGCGTTCTCCACCAGGGTGCTGGCGATCAGCACGATGTCCTTGATCGAGACGTTCTCCGCCAGCAGCAGGCGCAGTATCTTCAGCAGCTGACTGTGCGTGTAAGCCTTCTCCAGCGCCGCGGCCAGCTTGGGGCTTTGCGCCGTCAGCCGCTCCATCAGCGCGGTGATGTCCTCATAGCGCAAGAGCTCGGGCAGATGATCGCGCACCAGCTTGGACAGGTGCGTGGCGATGGTGCTGGCCAGGTCCACCACCTGGTAGCCCAGGCCCAGCGCGTGGGCCTTGTGCCGGGCCTCGATCCAGGTGACGGGCATGCCATAGGCCGGGTCCAGGCCGGGCACGCCGTCCAGCTCGCCATAGACCTGGGTCGAGGCGATCGCCATCAGGCGCTCGGCATAGACCTCGCCCTGCGCGATCACGCTGCCGTTCAGCAGCACGCTGTACTGCGTCGGCTTCAGCGAGAGATCGTCGCGCACCGTCAGGCTGGGCAAGAGCAGGCCGAGGTTCTCGCTGAGGCTTTGCCGCATGCCCTTGACGCGCTTTTGCAGCGGCGCGCCATGCGCCGGATCGATTAGCTGCACCAGCTTGTAGCCCACCGCCACCGAGAGCGGCTCCACCACCGGCAACGCGCGCCAGTCGGGCTCGGGCTGGGCCTCCACGAGCAGCGCCGTCTCCAGCGCCGCGGCCGGCTTGGGCGCGGCCTGCTGGCGCTGGCTCATGCGCCAGCCCACAAAGCCCAGCACCGCGGCAAAGGCGCTGAAGGTCAGCACCGGCATGCCGGGGATCACGGCCAGGCCCAGCATCACCGCCGCGGCGCTGTAGAGCACCGCGGGCGAGGCCAGCAGCTGCTCGCCGATCTGGTTCTCGATGTCGCCGGCATCGCTGATGCGTGTGACGATGATGGCCGCCGCGGCCGACAGCAAGAGCGCCGGGATCTGCGCCACCAGGCCGTCGCCGATGGTCAGCAGCGCGTATTGGCGGAAGGCGTCGCCAAAGGACAGATCGTGCATGAAGGCGCCGATCGCGACGCCGCCAATCATGTTGATGAGCAGGATCAGGATGGAGGCGATCGCATCGCCGCGCACGAACTTGGAGGCGCCGTCCATGGCGCCGTAGAAGTCGGCCTCGGCGCCCACCTCCTTGCGCCGCGCTTGAGCCTTCTCCTGGTTGATCAGGCCGGCATTGAGGTCGGCGTCGATGGCCATCTGCTTGCCGGGCAGGGCGTCCAGCGTGAAGCGGGCCGAGACCTCGGAGATGCGCTCCGCGCCCTTGGTGACGACGATGAAGTTCACCACCATCAGGATCACGAACACCACGATGCCGACGACGAAGTTGCCGCCGATCACCACATTGCCGAACGATTCGATCACCTGGCCGGCCGCATGCGTGCCCTCGTGGCCGTGCAGCAGCACCACGCGCGTGGAGGCCACGTTGAGCGAGAGGCGCAGCAGGGTGGTGGCCAGGATGATGCTGGGGAAGACCGAGAAGTCCAGCGGCCGCTTGCTGTTGACACTGACCAAGATCACCACCAGCGCGAGCACGATGTTGAAGGTGAACAGCATGTCCAGCAGCACCGGCGGCAGCGGCAGTATCACCATGGCCAGGATGGCCATCAGGAACAGCGGCGAGGCGACGCGGTGGCGGGCCATCAGGGCGGTCAGGCGCGAGAGCATGGTCATGATGAAGCTTGCTGATGGGGCTCGGAAAGATGGGGCGGCACGGCCAGATCGGCCGGCAGCTGGGGAAGGGTGGCGCGGGCACCGCGCTGGAAGGCCTTGAGCTGCATCACATAGCCCAGCACCTGGGCCACGGCGTTGTAGAGCGAGGCGGGGATCTGCTGCTGCACCTGGCTGGTGTTGTAGATGGCGCGCGCCAGCGGCGGCAGCACCAGCACCTGCACGCCATGCTCGGCGGCGATCTCGCGGATGTAGAAGGCCATCTCATCGACGCCCTTGGCCAGCACGAAGGGGGCCTCGGCGCGCTGCTCGTCGTACTTCAGCGCCACCGCGTAATGCTCGGGGTTGACCACCACCACATCGGCGCCCGGCACCGCCTGGCGCACGCCGCGCTTGGCGAGTTGGCGCTGCAGCTGGCGGATGCGCTGGCGCACCTCGGGCCGGCCCTCGTTCTGCTTGTGTTCTTCCTTCATGTCCTGCTTGCTCATGCGCTGGCCGCGCAGGAAGAAGAACTGCTGCAGCGGCAGGTCGATGACGGCGAACAGCAGGAACACGCTGCACATCACCATTGCACCGTCCAGCATCAGGCTGCTGCCCTGCAGCAGCGCCTCATGCAAGCTCAGCGCCTGCAGGCCGGCCCAGTCGCGGGCCATGCCGCGCGCCACCTGCCACAAGGCCAGCAGCACGCACAGCACCTTGGCGATCGACACGCCCAGCTCACTGAAATGCTTGGCGCTGACGAGACGCCCCAGATTGCTCATCGGGCTCAGGCGGTTGAGCTGCGGCGCCCAGTGCTGGGCGCTGAACACCAGGCCACCGGGGAAGGCCGAGGCCAGCAGCACGGCGGCCGGCACCAGCAGCAGCGGCGCCACCATCTTGGCCACCAGCCAGAGCGCGTCCAGCATCGCCGCCGAGAGCAGATTGTCGAGCGCGCCTTCGCTCTCCAGCGTGGCGAAGCCGATGCGGAACAGGCGCCCGAAGTCGTCCAGATAGCCGGGCAGCAGGGCCACCAGCAGCTTCAGGCTCAAGAGCACGGCGACGGCCGTCGACAGATCTTTCGAGCGGGCCACCTGGCCCTGCTCGCGCGCCTTCTTCAGCTTCTGCGCCGAGGGCTTTTCGGTCTTGTCGCCGTTGCTGGCCTCAGACATAGCCGGGCACCCCGGCCTTCAGGCCATGATCGATCAGCTCCAGCACCCGTTCGGTGAGGCGCAGATAGTGGGCCGGCACGGCGCTGAGCAGCTGGCTCAGCATGAAGAGGCCGAACAGCGTCACCACCGAGAAACCCAGCGAGAACAGGTTCAGGCTGGGCGCCACCCGGTTCAGCCAGCCCAGGCCGATCTGCACCAGCAGGGTGGAGAAGATCACCGGCAGGGCCAGCAGCAGGGCGGCCGAGAACACCCAGGCGATGTTGTAGGCGATGGTCTCCAGCGACAACGCCGCAAGACCCGACCCTACCGGCCAGGCCTTGAAACTGGCACCGACCACGCCCACCAGCAGCAGATGGCCGTCGATGGCAAAGAACACCAGCATGCACAGCACGCCCAAGAGGCCCGACACGACGTCGGACGAGCTGCCATTCATCGGGTCGTTCATCACCGCCATCGCCAGGCCCAGCTGGGACGAGAGCAGGAAACCCAGCAGATTGATCACCGCCAGCGTCAGATGGAAGGCCAGGCCCAGTACAAAGCCCAGCAGGGCCTGCTCGGCCGCCACCGCCACGCCCTGCAGCGACCAGGGATTGACGGCCAGCGCCGTGCTTTGCGAGATCGGCAGCAGCACCACGGCCAGCGCCAGCGACAAGAGCACGCGCACGGTGACGGGCACCATCGCCTCGCCCAGCAGCGGCGCGGCGCTGAGCATGGCCATGACGCGGCAGAACGGCCACCAGAGTCCGCTGAGCAGGCCGGCCAGCTGCATGAACTCGAGGTCCATGATCCGTCTCAGCCCACCAAGGTGGCCGCGCGCTCGAAGATCGAGACGCAGAAGTCCATCAGCGAGCCCACCATCCAGCGACCCATCAGGCCCACCACCAGCAGGGTGACCAGCAGCTTGGGCAGAAAGCTCATGGTCTGCTCGTTGATCTGCGTGGCGGCCTGGAACAGGCTCACCAGCAGGCCCACCAGCAGGCCCGGCAGCACCAGCAGGGTCACCAAGAGCATCACCAGATGCAGGCTCTCGCTGATCAGGTCGATGGCGATCTCAGGGCTCATTTCAGTAGGCCCTCACGCTGCTGACCAGGGTGTTGACGGTGAGCGTCCAGCCGTCCACCAGCACGAACAGCAGCAGCTTCAGCGGCAGCGAGATCACCAGCGGCGACAGCATCATCATGCCCATCGCCATCAGCACCGAGGAGACCACCAGGTCGATGACCAGGAAGGGGATGAAGAGCATGCAACCGATCTGGAAGGCGGTCTTCAGCTCGCTCAGCACAAAGGCGGCCAGCTTGACGGTGAAGCCATGGGCCTCGGGCTTGTCGACCTGCTCCTCGCCGGCCAGCTTGGCGATCTGCGCCAGCGCGCTCTTGCTGGTCTGCGCCAGCATGAAGCGCGACAGCGGCGCCTCGGCCACCTTGAGCGCCTCGGTGAGGGTGATCTTGTCGGCGTCGTAGGGCACGAAGGCCTTCTCCCAGATCTGCTCGCCCACCGGCCGCATCACCAGAATCGTCAGGATCAGCGCCACGCCGGTGATGAGCCGGTTCGGCAGGCCCTGCTGCAGGCCCAGGGCCTGACGCAGCAGCGACAGCACGATCACGAAGCGGGTGAAGCTGGTCATCATCAGCGCCAGCACGGGCAGCAGCCCGAGCAGGGTCATGATGATGAGGACCTGGGTCTTGACGGTGAAGTCGCCAGCGCCGCCCGCGCCCATGCCGCTGATCTTCAGCGTGTCGGCCAGGGCGGGGTGGTGGGCCAGGCTCAGCGCCCCGCCCAGCAACAGCAGGCCTGCGCGATGCAGGCGTTGGCCACTCATGGCTGCAGCTGCTCCAGATCGAGGCCGGCGATGTCGATCACCTTGAGCGCGTAGTTGTCGCCCGAGACCACCACCTCGGCGCGCCCGATGGTGGCGCCGTTGACCTTCAGGGTCAGCGGCTCGCCGGCCAGGGTGTCGAGCTCGACCACGCTGTCGGCACCCAGCTGGGCCAGCTCGTGCAGCGAAATCTTCGCCTCGCCAACCTCCAGGGTGAGCGTCACCGGGATCTTGCGCATCAGCTGCGGCAGCGCGCGTCGGGGTGGCGCGGGCGCCAGCTCGGGCTGGCCCAGCAGCGCCGGCTCGGCGCCGTCGAGATCGTCCAGCAGATGTTCCAGGTCGGGGGTGTCGTTCATGTTCATGGCTTACTCGGCATCTTCAAAAGAGGTCAGGCACAGCTTGCCCTGGTGCTCGGCCACCGCGGCGGTGAACAGGCGCGCGCCGCCCACCAGCACCTCGGCATGGCCCATGTGGATGGGGATCAGGCTGCCGGGCCGCAGCGCCAGCAGCTCGCCCAGCTCCATCGGGCGCTCCAGCAGGCGCGCCTGCAGGGTCAGCGGCAGGCGGCGCGCCAGCGGCGGCTGGGCCGGGGTGGGCGCGCCGGCGCGTGCCGGCGCGAGGCGCTGCAGCACCGCGTCCAGATAGGCCGGCGCCAATGCCAGCACCAGCTTGCTGGCCAGGCCCTGGCCGGGCTCGCGCAGGTTCAGGCGCAGCAGCCAGCTGCCGGCGGGCAGCTGCGGCGCCATCTGCGCCTGCAGCTCGCCCAAGGGCGCCGGTTCGGCCGGCTCCAGCAGCAGGGCCTGCAGCGGCTCCAGCAGCAGACGGCTCAGCCAGGCCTGCACGCGCTCCTCGCTGGAGGTCTCGGGCGGGTTGGCGCCGGCGTCCGGCGTTGCGCCATAACGCTGCGCCATCACGGCCAGCACCAGCGGGCGATCGATGCGGCAGCCCAGCACGCCGGCCGCACCCTTGCCGAGCAGCCAGCGGCCGGCGGCCGGCACGCCCTCCAGCGGCTGGAAGCCGAGATCGCTGACCTGGTACTGGCTGCGGTAGCGCCGGTTCAACTGCAGGCGCAGGGCCTCGTTGAAGGCCTCGCGCAGGCTTTCGGCCAGGCGTGGCAGCAGGTGCACCGGGCGGCCCAGCGTGCGCGGGTCCAGGGGCAGGGTGGCGTTGGCCTGTAGCAAGGCTTGTTGCGGCATGGGGCGGCGGGGCCGGAGCGGCCGGTGGCTTCGCGAGGCATGGGCGCGGATTGCGTGGATGGCAATCGGCCCGGCGGATGCCCTGCATTTTAGGAACTGGCCGCTGAATATGTAGGGTTGCTGCTGATATTAGGGTTTGCGGGCGGCATGATTTCACGATTTTTGGCGTCGGTGCTTAATAAAAATGGTTTTCAGGTCGCCATATCGAGGGGCGAGCATGATTTGGCTGTGGATATACCGGAGCGCGGCGTGTGGGTATTGGCTGGAAGCCGGGTCGGGAGACCCGGTGGGCGCTTTGGGGTGGTGCCGCCTGTGAACTAGTTCACGGGCCGCGGGGGCGCCGTCGCCAATATCGATGCGGAGGCTTGCGGCGGTATCGCAGGCTCTGTACAGTTGGATACATCAGGGCACACCCGAGCGAAAGCCGGGGTCGCAAAGCCTCCGGTCTACCATCCGGGCGGCGCTCCCACAGGGGCGCGGTTCGGGTAACGATAGCGGGGTTGCCAGACCTGAGTCTGCCGATCCACGTGCTGCGTGGGTCTGTGGGTGCTCTCGCCTGCCGGGCCACGCCAGTGGCCTGTTGTGACCTTTGCTGGCCTTCGCCAGGGCTTGCCGCCGACCTTCAGGGCCATTTGGGCCCGATTGGACCAGCGCATGAGCAAGCTTTATCGATTCCTTCTTCCTCCTGAACTGGCGCCACCTGGCGCGGGTCTGGCCCTGCGCGTCGGCACGAGCTGAGCGCCGGGCGGCTCGTCGCCGCGTTCACGCATCCATCCTGAGCTGCAATTGCCGCGACGTCGGGCAAGGGGATGGGTTTGTCTTGAATATGGCAGCGGAATGAATTGCTTGAGTTATTCATGCCTGCGTCATGAATATCTGCTGCTATTTTTGTAATTGATCTTGATATTGCGCTAATAAAAACAAGAAGGGCGAAACGGGAGTATCAAATGGGCTTGCATCTGCGTATTTAAGGTCGAGTTTTTGTCGGGTTTTCGGTTGTCATCGCCGAAGGCCGCGTCCAGTATTTATGTTTGCTTGTCATTACTCCATGCTTGGGGGTAAGGCCTGCGTACGTCCTGAGTTTGTGTCGGGTACCGCCGAGGCGGCCCACACTATATTGAAAAGGGGTATCCATGAGCGCCATCGCGATCACGCCAGCGGCCCTGTCGGCCGGCCACGGCGGCGCCATCGCACAGCCGGTGCAGGCCGAGTTGGCCCGCATCGAGCAGGATGCGCTGCGCCTGGCCTCGCCCATGGCGGGCGAGGCCGGTGCGGCGGGCTTCGGCCACAGCCTGCAGCAGGCGCTGCATCAGGTGGATGGCAAGGAGCAGCAGGCCATCGAGCGCATGGGCGCGGTGGAGCGCGGCGAGAGCGACGACCTGGTGGGCGCGATGCTGGCCAGCCAGGACGCGAGCCTGTCCTTCTCGATGCTGATGCAGGTGCGCAACAAGCTGGTCGGCGCGATGGACGAGCTGATCAAGCTGCAGCTCTGAGCCCCGCAACGACCTCGCCATCCCCACCATGTTCAACACGCTCAAGTCCCGCCTGGGTTCCGCCTGGAACGCGCGCCCCGCCATGCCCGCCGGCCTGGCCAAGGGCCTGCTGCCGGTGCTGTCGCTGGCCGTGGCCGGCACCGCGCTGGCGTTGATGCTGATGTGGCGCGAGCAGGCCGCCTACAAGCCGGTGTTCGGCCAGCGCGAGCGCGTCGCCAACGGCGAGATGCTGGCGGTGCTGGACGCCGAGCACATCGCCTACCGCCTGCATCCCGAGACCGGCCAGGTGCTGGTGCCCGAGAGCGCGCTGGGCCGCGTGCGCATGCTGCTGGCCGCCAAGGGCGTGGTCGCCAAGCTGCCGGCCGGCATGGAGCTGATGGACAAGAACGACCCGCTGGGCGTGAGCCAGTTCGTGCAGGACGTGCGCTTCCGTCGCGGCCTGGAGGGCGAGCTGGCGCAATCGATGATGGCGCTGGACGCGGTGGAGGCGGCGCGCGTTCACCTGTCCATCGCCAAGTCCACCAGCTTTGTGCTCAACGACGGCCAGAAGAGCTCGGCCTCGGTGGTGCTGACGCTCAAGCCCGGCCGCAAGCTCAGCAACGAGCAGATCGCCGCCGCCATCAATCTGGTGGCCGGCAGCGTGGCCAGCCTGGAGCCGCAGCGCGTCAGCCTGGTGGACCAGGCCGGCAATCTGCTGTCGGCGCGCGTGGACCTGGCCGAGGGCTTCGAGGCCAACCAGGGCAACGAGGCGGCACAGCGCTACCAGGACGAGGTGCGCCGCAATGTGCACGACCTGCTCGCCCCGGTGCTGGGCGAGGCCAACTACCGGCTCAGCGTCACCGCCGAGGTCGACAACGACCGCGTGCAGGAGACGCGCGAGCAGTACGGCGACGCGCCGCGCCTCACCAACGAGGCGATGCGCGAAGAGAGCGACCGCGAGCGCATCGCCCTGGGCGTGCCGGGCTCGCTGAGCAACCGGCCGGTGAATGGGGCGGCCAACGCGGCGGCCAATGGCGCCTCGGCACCGGAGGGCGACAACGGCGCCAGCGCGCACAAGAACGCCAGCACCCGCCAGTACGCCTACGACCGCAACATCACCCAGATCAAGCGCAGCCGCGGCCGGCTGGCGCGCCTGCATGTCGCGGTGCTGCTCAACAACGCCGCCGCGCCCGGCGCCGAAAAGCTCTGGAGCCCGGCCGAGCTGGCCAAGGTCGAGAAGCTGCTCAACAGCGGCCTGGGCATCAACAGCGAACGCGGCGACCAGCTCACCGTCTCGCCGATGGCCTTCCCGGCGCCGCCGCAGCTCGAGCCCTGGTACCAGCAGCGCGACAACCTGGTGGACATGGGCGGCTGGGCCGTCTATGGCCTGGGCGCGCTGCTGGCTTACCTGCTGCTTGCGCGGCCGCTGCTGCGCCTGGCCCAGCAGCGCCTGGCGCCCTCGAACGCCCTGCAGACGGTCGAGACCACGCCGCTGACCCCGCTGATGCCGGATGGCGCCACGCCGCCCCTGGCCGCCGCGCCGGGGCTGGCCCTGCCGGCTGCGGTGCCGGGCGCGGCCGCCGCACCCGCGCTGGCGGTGGTGCCGCTGCTGGAGAACTACGACTTGCCGCCCCCCGGCTCGCCGGTGGATGTGTTGGTGGATCACCTCAAGGTGCTGGCGGCCAAGGAGCCCGAGCGCGTCGCCGAGGTGGTGAAACAGTGGGTGCAATATGGCCGAGGCAAGTGATCTGATGGCAGCGGCCGAGCCGGGTGCGCTGAGCGCCGTCGAACGCGCCGCCATCGTGCTGCTGAGCATGGGCGAGGAGCCGGCCGCGGCGGTGCTGCGCTGCCTGTCGCGCGAGGAGCTGCTGGACGTGACCCAGGTGATGTCGCGCATGAGCGGCATCAAGGTCGATTCGGTGAAGACCGCGATCCAGCATTTCTTCGACGACTACCGCGAGCAAAGCGGCGTGCATGGCGCGTCGCGCTCCTACCTGAAGCGTTCGCTGGATCTGGCCCTGGGTGGCGACATCGCCAACAGCGTGCTGCACAACATCTATGGCGACGCGATCCGCCCCAAGATGCAGCGCCTGCAATGGGCCTCGCCCAAGTGGCTGGCCGAGCACATCGCCTACGAGCATGTGCGCATGCAGGCGGTGTTCCTGGCCTTCCTGCCGCCACATCTGGCCAGCGAGGTGATCGCCGCGCTGCCCGCCGAGGGCCGCGACCTGGTGCTGCTGAACGTGGCGCGCCTGCAGGAGGTGGACCGCGAGCTGCTGGTCGAGCTGGAGGAGCTGGTCGAGCGCTGCCTGGCCGGCCTGGGCCAGCAGAGCGCCAGCGTCGAGGGCGTGCGCCAGGTGGCCGAGATCCTCAACCGCCTGCCCGCCGACCGCCAGCAGATGGTGGAGCGCCTGCGCGCCCATGACCCCGATGTGATGGGCGAGATCGAACTCAGCATGTACGACTTCCTGGTGCTGTCGCGCCAGAGCGAGGCGGTGCTGACGCGCGTGATCGAGGAAGTGGCGCCCGAGCTCTGGGCGGTGGCCCTGAAGGGCGCCGAGGGCGCGGTGCGCAACGCCATCCTGGCCGCGATGCCGCGGCGCCAGGCGCAGAACTTCGAGGAACTGATACGCCGCAGCGGCCCGGTGCCGCTGTCGCGCGTCGAGCAGGCCCGTGCCGAGGTGATGGCCAGGGTCAAGGCCCTGGTGGATGCCGGCGAGATCGAGGTGCAGCTGTTTGCCGAGGCCACGGTCGAGTGATGAGCAAGCCCATGCGTCCGCACCGCTTCCCGCCCTTGGCCCAGCTGCAGGCCAGCCTGGCCCTGCCGGCCAGCTCGCCGGCGCAGTTGCAGGCCAGCCTGGCCCAGGGCTTCCAGGAAGGCCTGGCCAAGGGCTACGAGGAGGGCCATGCCAGCGGCCTGCAGGCCGGCAGCGAGGCCGCGCAGGCCGAGGGCCGCGCGCAGGGCCTGGCGCTGGGGCGGCGCGAGGCGCTGGCGCGCTTCGAGTCGCTGGCCGCGCCGGTGGATGCGCTGCTGCGCGAGCTGAAGGCGCTGCAGGCCGAGGTGCAGGCGGCGGCGCGCAAGGAGGTGGTGGAGCTGGTCGAGAAGGTGGCGCGCCAGGTGATCCGCTGCGAGCTGACCCTGCAACCGGCCCAGCTGCTGGCCCTGGTGGACGAGACCCTGGCCGGCATGCCGGTGGCGCGCGATGGCGTCGAGGTCTTCCTCAACCCGGAGGATTTGCGGCGCCTGCAAGACCTGGCCCCCGAGCGCGCCGAGGCCTGGCGCCTGCTGCCCGATGCGACACTGGCGAGCGGCGAATGCCGGCTGCTGGCCGGCGGCCGCGAGGCCGATGCCGGCTGCGCCCAGCGCCTGGCGGCCTGCATGGCCCAGGTGCACAGCCAGCTGGTCGAGAGCGAAACCGAGCCGCAGGAGCAGGGCGCATGATCGCCGCCGCACTGCGTCGCGTCGAGCTGGGCGAGGTGCCGGTGGCCACGCCCACCGGCCGCCTGGTGGGCGCCTCCGGCCTGCTGCTGGAAAGCGCCGGTTGCGCGCTGCGCACCGGCCAGCGCTGCATGATCGAGGCCGCCTCGGGCGAGTGGATCGCCGCCCAGGTGGTGGGCTTTCGCGAGCAGATCTCCTACCTCATGCCCTTCAAGAAGCCCGATGGCCTGAGCACCGGCGCGCGCGTGCTGCCGGCGCCGGAACGCGCCGGCCTGGCGATCGGGCCGTCCTGGCTGGGTCGCATCGTCAACGGCCTGGGCGAGCCCATCGATGGCCTGGGCCGCCTGGGCGGCGAGCATGCGCTGGCCAGCCAGCCGCCGCGCATCAATCCGCTCAAGAAGACCCCCGTGCACGAACCGCTGGACGTGGGCGTGCGCGCCATCAACAGCATGCTGACGCTGGGCCGCGGCCAGCGCGTCGGCCTGATGGCCGGCAGCGGCGTGGGCAAGAGCGTGCTCTTGGGCCTGATCACGCGCCAGACCGTCGCCGATGTGGTGGTGGTGGGCCTGATCGGCGAGCGCGGCCGCGAGGTGCGCGAGTTCATCGACCTCTCGCTGGGCCGTGCCGGCCTGGCGCGCGCGGTGGTGGTGGTGGCGCCGGCCGACGAGTCGCCGCTGATGCGCTTGCGCGCCACCGAGCTGTGCCACAGCATCGCCGCGCATTACCGCGACCAGGGCCAGCATGTGCTGTTGCTGGTGGATTCGCTCACCCGCTATGCGATGGCGCGCCGCGAGGTGGCGCTGGCGCTGGGCGAGCCGCCCGCCACGCGCGGCTATCCGCCCTCGGTGTTCAGCCTGCTGCCCGAGCTGGTGGAGAGCGCCGGCAACGGCGAGCGCGCCGAGGGCAGCATGAGCGCCATCTACACCGTGCTGGCCGAGGGCGACGACCAGCAGGACCCGGTGGTGGACACCGCGCGCGCCATCCTCGATGGCCATATCGTGCTGAGCCGCGCGCTGGCCGAGCGTGGCCACTATCCCGCCATCGACATCGCCCAGTCGATCAGCCGCTGCATGGCCCTGGTGGCCGGCCGCGAGCACCAGGCCTGGGCGCGCCAGCTCAAGCAGCTGGCCGGCCGCTACGAGCAGGTGCGCGAGCTGATGCCGCTGGGCGCCTATGTGCCCGGCGCCGATCCGCTCACCGATCGCGCGGTGCAGCTGTTCCCGCGCATCGAGGCCTTTCTGCACCAGGGCGTCAACGAGGCCGCGCCGCTGCAGGACTGCCTGCAACAGCTGCAGGAGCTGCTGGCATGAACAAGACCGCGATGCAGCGCAGCCTGGACCTGATGCTGACCGTGCGCGAGCGCGAGTTGGAGCGCCGCAGCGCCGAGCTGGCGCGCAAGCAGGCCCTGGGCGAGCGCCTGCAGGCCAGCGTGCAGCGCCTGGATGCCCTGGCCGCCTCGCGTGGCCAGGGAGGCCTGGCCGCGGGCGCGCGCCTGGACGCCGGCCTGGCGCTGAACCAGGCCGCCTACCAGCAGGGCGTGCGCGACTTCGCCGACAGCCAGCGCCAGGAACTGGCCTTGCACGAGGCCGATACCGCGGCCACACGCAGCGCCGTGCAGGCGCTCGCCTGCCGCCAGGAGGTGCTGGGCCAGGTGCTGAGCCAGAGCCTGGCGCAGAGCCGCTTGGCCGAGCAGCGCCGCGCCCAGAAGGGCCAGGACGAGCTGGCCGGCCAGGTGTGGCTGAGGGGGCGGACATGAGCGCAGCATCGCGCCGGCTTAAGCCCGGGGCCCTCCCGGTCGCCTTCTCCTTGGGTAGTCCCCCCACCTATCCGCACGGAGTTCGCCATGGCTGATATCAACCCGACCTCGATGGCCCAGCAACTGGCCACCGCCTACACGCAATCGGCGCAGTCGCTGCTGGACGCCCAGAGCAAGAGCAGCAAGGCGACCGCGGCGGCGCTCAGCAAGCTGCAGGGCGCCCTGCAGGCCTTTGACGGCGCGCTGAAGAGCCTCTCCACCAAGCCCTCGCTGGCGCAGCTGAGCGCCACGCTGAGCAACCCAGCGATCGCCAACGCCAGCGTGTCGGCCAGCGCCAGCGCCGGCAGCTATCCGCTGTTCGTCGAGCAGACCGCCAGCAGCCAGCAGATCGCCTTCCAGGACCTGCCCGCGGTGCCAGTGGCGATGGGCGGCAGCATGGCGGTGCAGCTGGGCAATGGCGCCGCCTTCAATGTGGACCTGAACAGCGCCGACGCCGATGGCGACGGCACGCTCTCGCAGACCGAGATCGCACGCGCCATCAACCAGGCACCCAACAACGCCGGCCTGGTCACCGCGATGGTGATGACCGCCGGCGGCGTGACGCAGCTGATGCTGTCCTCGGGCGTGAGCGGTGCCGCGGGCGGCATCACGCTGGACACCAGCGGCCTGAACGCCGGCGACCTCAAGACCAAGCTCAGCGGCCCCAGCGTGGAACTGGCGCCGGCGCGCGATGCGGTGGTCTGGCTGGGCGCGCAGGGCAGCGGCGTGCGCATGCAGCAGAGCAGCAATAGCTTCACCGCCATCAGCGGGGTGACCCTGACCCTGCTGCAGGCCAACAAGCCCGGCGATGTGCCGGTGACGCTGAGCGTGGCCAAGGACGACGGCGCCACCACGGCGAATGTGAAGAGCTTCGTCGATGCCTGGAACGGGCTCGAGAAGACGCTCGACGAGCTGACCTCGGTGGGCAGCGCCAAGGACGGTGTGGCCGCGGCCGCCTTTGCCTCGGACTCCGGCGTGCGCGCGCTGCGCGACCGCCTGGGCAATCTGCTGCGCCAGAGCTATGGCGGCCTGAGCCTGCGCGAGCTGGGCATCAGCGTGGACCGCAACGGCGCGCTGGCGCTCGACAGCGCGCGGCTCAACAAGACCCTGGCGGCCACCCCCGATGCGCTGGACAAGGTGTTCGGCAGCGCCGCCGCCGGCGCGGCCAGCGGCCTGATGGGCGATCTGAGCAAGCAGGTCGACCAGTGGACCAATCTCGGCAGCGGCCAGATCAAGCAGCGCCAGAGCTCGGTGCAGAGCATGCAGAAGGCCATCGGCCAGCGCCAGGCGCGGCTGGACGCGCAGTACCAGCAGTCCTACCAGCGCTACCTCAAGCAATTCACGCAGCTGCAGAACCTGCAGTCCCAGCTGGGCGATACCAGCAGCATGTTGGCCGGCTTGAGCGTCTAGCTCCCGGCCTTCCAACCCCTTCCCAGACCATGAGCCACGACGCCTATCAAAGCTACCAGACCGTCCATCTGCATGCCCAGACCGCCCAGGCCTCGCCGGTGCAGCTGGTGCTGATCCTGATGGACGGCCTGCTGGACGAACTGGCGCGCGCACGCGCCCACATCGAGGCGCGCCGCTACGAACTGAAGGCGGCCAGCCTGGAGAAATGCGTCAGCATCATCAACGGCCTGTCCAGCGCGCTGGACCTGGACGCCGGCGGCGAGGTGGTGGGCAATCTGGCGCGCCTTTACGACTACTGCGCCGAGCGCCTCTACCGCGCCGGCGTGGCCCTGGACGTGGACGTGATCGACGAGGTGGTGCGCCTGCTGAGCCAGCTGCGCGGCGGCTGGCAAGGGGTGCAGGCGCGTCATGCCTAAGCCCATCGATCGACATCAGCAGTTGCTCGCGCTGAGCGCGCGCCTGGGCCAGGCCGGCGGCGAGCAGGACTGGCTGGCGCTGGCCCGCATCGACCGCGAGTTGGCCGGCCAGCTGGCGGCCTGGCAGGGCGACGCCGCATGGACGGCGGCCGAGCGCCAGGCCCTGGACGGCCTGCGCCTCCAGCATGGCCAGGCCAGCGCCCTGGTGCATGCCGAACTCGCCCGCCTGGGCCAGCTCTTGCAGCAACTCACCGAGAACCGCGGCCGCTGGACGGCGTACGCCGAAAGCGCCGACTGGGAGGAAACACAATCATGAAGCCCGTGAGCACGCGCACCGAGCTGCCGGCCGGCCCACCCTTGCCGGCCGCGGCTGCCCCGACCCAGGCCGCGCCGCTGGACGAGGCCGGCCAGCTGGCGCAGGACTTTGCCAGCGCGCTGGCTGCCATGGTGCCCGCTTTGCCCGTCTCGCCCGCCGCCCCCGAGCTGCAGGCCGACCCGGCCGGCGACCAGCTGCGTGCCGAGCTGCAGGCCTTGCTGCGCATGCTGCAGCAGGGCCCGGCCGGCGAACCGCCGGCCGCGGCCGATGCGGCCGCCAGCAGCGAGCGCGCGACCGAGGAACCCGCCACGCCGGCGCAGGACATGCCGGCGATGGACGGCCTGATGCTGGCGCTGTTGCCGAATGCTCAGCCGAGCGCTCAGCCGAGTGCCCCGCCGCCGGCCGAGCCAGCCAGCGCGCCGCCGGCGCATGCCTCCGCGATGCCGGAGGCCTCGCCGGCCATGGCCGTACCGACCGTGGCCGGCGCCGCGACCCTGCTGCAGCCCGCCATGCGGCCGGCCGCGCCCGCCACCGGCAGCGCGCCGGCACCGGCGCGCCAGCAGCCCGGCGTCGATGCCATTCCCCCGAGCGCCGGCCAGGCGCTGGCGGCGCGCTTTGCCGCCGTGCTGCAGGCCGCCGTGCCGGCCGCCAAGCTGGCGCAGGAGCCGGGCGCCAAGGCGGAGGCCAATGCGGCGCCCGCGCTTGACGCGAGTCTGGTCGCCAATGTGCAGGCCCCGGCGGCATGGGCCAAGCCCGCCGCGGCGGTGGCCGCACCGGCGGCCACGCTGGCGCTGCCGCAGGCCCTGCCCAGCCAGTGGCAGCAGCCGCTGCTGCTGGCCCTGGGCGACCGCCTGCAGCTGCAGATCGCGGCGCGCAGCGAACAGGCGGTGATACGCCTGGAGCCGCCGCTGCTGGGCCGGGTGGAGATCGCCATCCAGCAGCAGGGCGGCGAGTTGCAGGTGCGGCTGAGTGCCAGCCACCCCGAGGTGACGCGGCAGCTGCAGCACATCAGCGCCGAGCTGCGCCAGGAGCTGGCGCTGCGTCAGCCCGGTGAGGTGCAGGTGCAGGTCGCGCAGCGCGGCCTGGCCGAGCAGGACGCGCAGTCGGGGCGGCAGCAGCCTCAGGCCGAGGCCGAGGCTGCACAGCGCCCTGGCCGCGCCCTGCATGAGGGCGGCGACGCGCCCGAGACCGGCCCGCGCCCGTTCGCCCAGCGCCTGGGTGCCCAAATCCGCAAGGAGGACTGAGGATGTCCAAGATCAAGTTGATGCTGGCGCTGGCCCTGGCCGTGCTGCTGGCGGCCGGCAGCGCCGGTGGCGCGGTGTGGTGGAGCATGCGCGCGCCCCAGGCCAGCGCCAGCGAGCCGGTCGAGCCGCCGGCCAAGCCCGGCCCCGACTACAAATACGTCACGCTGGACAAGGTGCTGGTGATGCTGCGCGGCCGTGGCGGCGAGGCGATGGCGCATTACATGGCGGTGGACGTGGTGTTCAAGACCCTGCCCGAGCAGGAGAAGCGCACCAAGGAGCACCTGGCCCTGCTGCGCACCATCGCGGTGAAGGCGCTGGCCGGCTACAACATCGACAGCGCCAGCGCGCTCACCATCGAGCAGATCGCCGATGAGCTGAACCGCGCCTACCGCGAGGGCTATGGCGCCGAGCATCGCGAGCCGCCCTTTGCCGAAGCCCTGATCGGCAAGCTCATCATCGAGTGAGCGCAGCGCCATGCAGATGCAAGAAGCCTACGCCGAGCTGAACCAGGTGGCCCAAGCGGCCCTGGGTCCGGCCTACGAGCGCGACCAGCTGCGCCTGCATGCGCCCCTGGTCAAGCGCATCGTGCGCCAGCTCGGCAGCCAGGTCAGCGCCGCCATGGACCGCGAGGACATGGAGCAGGTGGGCCTGATGGGCTTGCTGGAGGCGCTGCGCCGCTACGGCCCGCCGGACGCGGGCTTTGCCGGCTTTGCCACGCTGCGCGTGCGCGGCGCCATCCTCGACGAGCTGCGCCGCCTCGACTGGCGGCCGCGCTCGGTGCGCCAGGACAGCCACAAGCTGCGCGATGCGCTGCGCGAGCTGCGCCGCCGCCTCGGCCACGAGCCCAGCGAGGCCGAGATCCTGCTGCATCTGAAGCTCAGCCCGCAGGACTACCAGGCCTATCTGCAGGCCGATGTGGCCGAGGAGATGGCGAGCTTCGACGAACTGGTGGAAGAGCTCAGCCACCTGCCCAGCGAGAGCCGTTCGCCGGAGGCGCTGCTGGTCGCGCGCCGCAGCATCGAGCAGGCGCTGGCGTGCCTGGACGAGCGCGAGCAGCGCGTCATTCAGCTCTATTACGAGTACGAGCTGAGCCTGAAGGAAATTGCCGCCGTGCTGGACCTCACCGAGGCCCGCGTGTCGCAGATCAACAAGGCCGCCCTGCTGAAGATGCGCACGCATCTGCAGCCGGCCTGAACGGAACACCCCACCATGCAGCCCTTCATCGGCATCCTCATCGTCCTGGCCTGTGTCTTCGGCGGCTTCATGCTGCACGGCGGCAACTTCGGCGTCATCTGGCAGCCGGTGGAGCTGCTCATCATCGTCGGCGCCGGCGTCGGCTCGGTGGTGCTGGGCAATCCGCGCCATGTGCTCGGCGAGATGCTGCTGCAGCTGCGCAAGGTGATGACGCGCCGCCGCCCCGGCGAGGAATTCCAGCGCCAGCTGCTGCTGCTGATGTACGAGCTGCTGCAGACCGCCGCCGGCGGCCTGAAGGCGCTGGACGCCCACGTCGAGGCGCCGCACGAGAGCGTGCTGTTCAAGCGTTATCCCCTCATCCTGGCCGAGCCCAAGCTGCTGCACTTCATCGTCGACAACTTCCGCCTCATGGCGATGGGCAAGATCAATGCGCATGAGCTGGAGGGCGTGCTGGAGCAGGAGCTGGAGGCCATCCACGAGGAGATGGCCCAGCCCGCCAAGTCCCTGCACAAGATCGCCGAGGCCATGCCCGGCTTCGGCATCCTGGCCGCGGTGCTGGGCATCGTGATGGCGATGAACACGGTGGCCGAGGGCGCCGGCACCGCCGAGATCGCGGTGATGGTGGCGGCCGCCATGGTGGGCACCTTCATCGGCATCTTCTTCTGCTACGCGGTGCTGGACCCGCTGGCCAACATGATGAAGCAGCTCGTCAACGAAGAGCTGCAGGCGCTGGAGTCGGTCAAGGTGGTGCTGGTCACCCATGTGTCGGGCAAGCCGGCGCTGCTGGCCATCGACGCCGGCCGCCGCCTTGTGCAGCTCAATATCAAGCCCAGCTTCGCCCTGCTGGAGAGCTGGATCAACCAGATGCAGAGCGCCGGCGATCCCGACGCCACGCCGCGCCGCCGCGCCACCGATCGCATGCCGGGGGAACGCCAGGGTGAGCGTCAAGGAGAGCGCCGTGCCGCCTAAGCTGAGCGCCGTCGACGCGCACCAGACCGTCGTCAAGCGCGTCTCGCGCAAGCAGGACGACGAGACCCATGGCGGTGCCTGGAAGGTCGCCTTCGCCGACTTCTGCCTGGCGCTGATGTGCCTGTTCCTGGTGCTGTGGCTGCTGGCCTCGCGCAATTCCGAGCGCATGCAGCAACTGCTCAAGACCGCCGGCGCCGACCTGATCGAGGAGGGCCAGGGCCTCAGCAGCTCGCTGGCCTCGGGCTCGCGCGGCAGCATGCTGGACCGCAACCCGGTGCCGGCGCATGGCGAGGTGCAAATGAAGGGCAAGTCCACGCAGAGCAGCAATACCGAGCAGCCCGATGCCGACCCGCGCCTGAGCAAATCGCGCTACGAGTCGGCCGCCGACATGCGCGAGCTCTCGCGGCTGATCGAGCGCATCGCCGCCGAGGTCGGCCTGGCCAGCAATCTGCACAGCGCGATCACGCCGCAAGGCCTGCGCCTGATGCTGCACGACACCGAGGCGCAGGGCATGTTCGAGCGCGGCAGCGCCAGCCCTAGCGCCCGCATGCGCGAGCTGCTGCGCAAGCTCGGGCCGCTGTTCGCGCGCATGGAGAACCAGCTCATCATCGTCGGCCATACCGACGCCACCGCCTTTGCCGACCGCAGCGCCGGCGCCTTCACCAATGTGGCGCTGTCCAACCAGCGCGCCATGAGCGCGCGCTACCAGCTGCTGGCCGGCGGCATGGCCGAGGAAACGGTGCTGCAGGTCAGCGGCATGGCCGATCGCGCCCTGCTGGATCCGGCCCATCCGCAGGCCGCCATCAACCGCCGCATCGAGCTGATGGTGCTGAGCAGCCAGCAGGCGCGCCAGCTCGGCGCCATGTACGGCATGCCGGCCGGCGGCCTGCAGGAGGCCGCCACGCCGGCGACCCTGCTGCAGCGCCTGCAAGGCCAGCTGGCGCCCTACCAGCCCGCCGCCCGAGTCACGCCATGAGAACCAACAAGTCCCGAGGTGATCGCATGAGAGTCACAGCATCCAACCATCCGCTCGGCGGCCCGGCCGAAAGCCAGCCGGCCGGCGCGCCGGCGCCGCTCGACCCGGTGGCCGCGCCCGCTGGCGCCGGCGCGGCCGCGGCGGCGCTGGTGTCCGACCTCATCCAGCCGGCCCAGCAGGCGCTGGCCGAGCTGCCCGAGATCGACCAGGCCAAGGTGGCGGCGCTGCGCGAGGCGCTGGCGCGCGGCGAGATCAGCTTCGACGCCGGCCGCCTGGCGGCCCTGATCCAGCGCTACCACGGGGGCCGCGGATGAACGGCACGCCGCACGAGGCCCTGCTGAACCTGCTGCGCGGCCTGCAGGCCGATCGCGCCGGCTATGCGGGCCTGCGCGGCCTGCTGGAGGCGCAGTTCCAGGGCGCGCTGCGCCACGATGCGGCGGCCCTGCTGAGCCTGGCCGAGCAGATCGGCGCCCAGGTGGGCGAGCTGGAGCAGCGCCGCGTCGAGCGCGGCGAGCTGCTGCTGCGCCTACTGGGGCGCGCGCAGCCGCCCAGCCTGGCGGCCCTGCTGCAGCGCCTGCCGGCCGGCCCGGGCGAGCGCCTGGCCGGCGTCTGGACCGAGCTGGAGCAGCAGATCCGCGACTGCAAGGCGCTCAACCAGCGCAACTGCACGCTCATCATCGAGCAGCATGGGCTGATGCAGCGCCTGCTGGGTCAGGAAGGGGAGCTCTATGCGCAGCCTTGAGCTCGGCGCCCTGGGGGCGCAGATCAGTGGCCAGATCGCCGCCGAAGCGGGTGTGCGCCCGAGCGCCTCCGGCGCGCAATTCAGCGCGCTGTTCCGCCAGCTGCAGGGCGAGGTGCAACAGTTCATCGAGCGCGGCGATGGCGCGAGCCCGGCCCAGGCCGGCGCGGCGCTGAGCCCGGAAGGCCGCTGGGGCCAGGCGCGTGCGCAAGCCGCCGCCGCGCGGCTCGAGGTGGAGGGCGCCGAGGCCGCCCAGGCGAGCCAGGCCGCGCTGCCGGCGGACGGCGCCGCCTTCGTGCAGCGCATCGTGCCGCATGCCCAGGCCGCGGCGGCGCGCCTGGGCGTGGCGCCCGAGGTGCTGGCGGCGCAGGCGGCGCTGGAGTCGGGCTGGGGCCAGCAGGCGATCCGCCGCGCCGATGGCAGCGACAGCCACAACCTCTTCGGCATCAAGGCCGGCGGCGGCTGGCGCGGCGAGGTGGCGCTCAGCGCCACCACCGAATACGAGCGGGGCCAGCCGGTGGCGCGCCAGGAGAAGTTCCGCAGCTATGCGGATGCCGGTGCCGCCTTCCGCGATCTGACCCAGCTGCTGCTGGACAACCCGCGCTACCGCGATGCCCTGCAGACCGGTGCGGACGCACGCGCCTACGGCCAGGCCCTGCAACGCGGCGGTTATGCCACCGATCCGGCCTATGCCGACAAGCTCACGCGCGTGGCCGCGCGCATCAAGGCGGGCCTATGAACGCGCGGCGGCAATCAGGGCTGGGGCGAGAGTTCGGCCGGTTCCACCAGGCCGGGGCCGAGCACGCGGGCGGCGATGACGCGGCCGGTGCTGGTGTTGCGCACCCGCACGGTTTCGTTGCGGTGGCCCGCCTCCAGCGCCTCGCCGCTGGCATGCACCTCGATGCCGCCGTTGCGCGCGACGATGCGCAGCGCCTCGCCGCGCTTGATCAGCAGGGGCTCGGCCAGCTGGCTGCGCAGCAGCGCCTGGCCGGCGCGCAGGCCGGCGCGCGGGCTCAAGCCCAGGGCCGCGGCCGGATCGGAGAGCGCCTCGCCCAGCTGCGTCAACGCGCGCCGCTCCAGGCGCAGATCGGCCTCGGCCAGCGGCCGGCCGGAGGGCAGGGCGGCGGCGGCCACCAGCACCTCGGCGCTGAGCTCGGCGCGCAGCACCAGCTCCTGTGCGGCCTGCTCGTCGCCGGGGCAGCGTGCCGCCAGGCGCAGGCGGCTGAGGAAGCGCGTGTCCAGCAGCTGCAGCTGCCAGCCGGCCGCGCAGCCGGGCACGCTCTTGGCCCTGGGCGGGGTCGCCACGCGCAGCTGCAGCTCGGGGGCCTGCAGGCCCTCGCGCTGCGCCTGCGCCAGCAGGCTCTGGCGCGCAAACGCCAGGGCCTGCGTGTCCAGGCTTTGCTGTGCCTGCGCCGCGCCGGCCAGCAGCGGCATGAAACCTATCACGAAGGAGCAAAGGAAGCGCATGAGCATTGATTTCAGCAAGGCGGTCGGTATCCACCCCGACGCGCTCCGACTGCGAGCCGAGAGAACCAAGATTCTGGCCTCCAACATCGCCAACGAAAGCACGCCCGGCTACCAGGCGCGCGATCTCGATTTTGCCGCCTCGCTGCGCCAGGCCCAGCAGGACGGCGGGGATGGACTGGCGCTGGACAGCGGCGCCGATGCACTCAAGTATCGCGTGCCCTTCCATCCGGCACAGGACGGCAACAGCGTCGAGCTGGGCGTGGAGCAGGCGGCGTTCGCACAGAACGCCTCCGACTTCCAGACCAGCCTGACTTTCCTGAACCTGCAACTGAAGGGGCTGGCCAAGGCAATCGCCGGCCAGTGACAAGCATGTCATTCAAACAGATCAGCCAGATCGCCGGCTCGGCCATGTCGGCCCAGACCGTGCGCATGAACACCATCGCCAGCAATCTGGCCAACGCGCAATCGGCCAGCGGCAACGAGGCCGACACCTACCGCGCCCGCAAGCCGGTGTTTGCCGCGCTCGCCGCCAGCGGCCAGGGCGAGCAGCAGCTGGCCGGCAGCCGCGTGCAGGTGCTGGACGTGGTGGAAAGCAGCGAGGCGCTGCGCAAGGTCTACGAGCCCGGCCATCCGCTCGCCAACGCGGAGGGCATGGTGTTCTATCCCAACGTCAACTCGGTGGCCGAGATGACCGACATGCTTTCGGCCTCGCGCGCCTTCGAGAGCAATGTCGAGGTGCTGGGCCGCGTCAAGTCCATGCAGCAGTCGCTGCTGCGCCTGGGGGAGGGCTGAGATGAGCAGCGCAGTCAGCAACAACACGAACGTCGCGGCCGGCAGTGCCGCCGGCGGCGAGGTGGCGGGCAATGGCGCCATGTCGAATCTGTTCACCACCTTGCTGGTGGCCCAGATCAAGAACCAGGACCCGCTCTCGCCGGCCGACCCCAGCGCCTTCGTCAACCAGCTCACCCAGCTGAGCCAGATGGAGGCCTTGCAGAAGCTCGCCAGCCAGGGCAGCAGCAACAGCGCCAGCCTGCAAAGCCTGCAGATGCTGGGCCTGGGCGCCCAGGTGGGCAGCCTGGTGCAGGCCAAGGTCGAGCAGCTGCACCTGGCGCAGGGCGCGGTGCAGACCAGCTTCAGCCTGCAGAGCCCGGCCGCCGAGGCCAGCCTGCTGCTCACCGGCAGCGATGGTCAGACGCAGCGCATTGCGCTGGGCAGCCGCCCGGCCGGCGAGTCCAGCTATCTGCTGGACCCCGTCAAGCTGGGCCTCAGCCCGGGCGACTACCGCCTGCGCATCGAGACCGACAGCAAGGAAGTCGCCCCGCTCGAGCTGGTGACCGAGCTGAGCCGCGTGAAGCTGGGCGCCGGCGGCAATGTGCTGCTGGCCCTGGGCACGCTGGCCGAGGTCGGCCCCGAGGCCATCACCCAATTCCGCGGCCGCGCCGCGACCCCCAGCCACTGAAAGGCCCACATCATGAGTTTTGAAATCGCACGCTCCGGCATCAATGCGGTGAATGGCAGCCTGGAAGCCATCAGCAACAACATCGCCAACGCCGGCACCTATGGCTTCAAGTCCAGCCGCGCCAACTTCTCCGCCATGGTGGCGGGCACGCAGGCGATCGGCGCCGAGGTCTCGTCCAGCACCCAGAGCATGGCCAAGGGCGGCGGCCTGCTGAGCACCGGCCGCGGCATGGACGCGATGATCCAGGGCCGCGGCTTCTTCGCGGTGCGCGACAGCGCGGGCCAGCAGGTCTACACCCGCGTGGGCATCTTCAGCGCCGACAAGGACGGCTATGTGGTCGACAGCCTGGGCCGCAGGGCGCAGGGTTACGCCGCGGTGCTGGACGCCGCCGGCAAGCCGGTGCCGGGCGCCGGCCTGGGCGCGTTGGGCGACCTCAAGGTGCCCACCGGCCAGATCGGTGCCGAGGCAAGCAAGAAGCTGGCCTTCAGCGGCAATCTCTCGGCCGACTGGAAGGTGCCGGGCGCACCCGGCCCGCTGCCGGCCTTCGACCCCACCGACCCCAAGACCTTCAACAGCTCGATCACCTCGGTGCTGTACGACTCGCTGGGCGCCAAGCACAGCGTGACGCAGTACTTCGTGAAGACCGCCGCCAACGCGGTGGATGTGCACTACAGCTTCGACGGCGCGGCGCCCACCGGCCCGCAGGCGCTCAGCTTCGACGTCAACGGCCAGCTCACCGCACCGCTGGCGCCGGTGCCCTATGGCGCCGCCCCGGCGGGCGCGGCCGCGCTCGCCATCACGATCGACTACAGCGGCACGACGCAGTTCGCCGGCGACACCACCACGCTCGGCAACGCCGCCGACGGCTATGCCGCCGGCACCCTCACCGGCACCTCGCTGGCCGAGGATGGCAGCGTGCTGGCCACCTACAGCAACGGCCTCAAGCAGACCGTGGGCACCGTGGCCCTGGCCACCTTTGCCAACGAGGACGCGCTCAAGGCCATCAGCGACACCAGCTGGGAGGCCAATGGCGCGACCGGCACGGCGCTGTTCTCGCGCCCCGGCTCGGCCACCGCCTCCAAGCTGAGCACCGGCGCGGTCGAGCAGTCCAATGTGGACATGACCGGCGAGTTGGTGAACCTGATGTCGGCCCAGCGCAATTACCAGGCCAATACCAAGGTGATCTCGGCCGAGAACGAGATGATGCAAACGCTCATGCAGGCCATCTGAGCATGGACGCTCTGATCTACACCGTCATGAGCGGCGCCGAGCGCGCCCTGCGTGCGCAACAGGTGCATGCCAACAACCTGGCCAATCTGGAGACGCCGGGCTTTCGCGGCAATGTCGAGCTGACCGGCCGCCAGCAGGTGGCCGGCTACGGCTATGCGGCCCGCCACATGAGCGAGCTGCAGGCCGACGCCGTCAGCGCCCGCCAGGGCACGCAGCGCGACACCGGGCGCGAGCTCGATGTGGCGGTGCAGGGCGAGGGGCTGTTCGCCGTGCAGTCGGGCGAGGGCGAGGCCTATACCCGCGCCGGCAACTTCAGCCTCAATGCCGAGGGCGGCCTGATGCTGGGCGAGCGTGCGGTGCTGGGCGATGGCGGGCCCATCGTGCTGCCGCCGCACAGCAAGCTGGCGATCGCCAAGGACGGCGTGATCTCCATCCTGGCCGCCGGCCAGACCGAGATGCAGCCGGTGGACCGGCTCAAGCTGGTCAAGCCCGCGATGGGCGAGCTGACCAAGAACGAGGCCGGCCTGCTGGTGCCGCGCCAGGGCGGCGAACTCGCCGCCGACACCACGGTGCAGCTGAACGCCGGCCACCTGGAATCCAGCAATGTCTCGGCGGTGGAGGAGATGGTCGCGACCATGAGCCTGAGTCGCGATTTCGAGCTGCAGATGAAGCTCTTCAAGGCGGCCGACAGCATGGCCGACGCGGGCAACCGATTGATGCGCGAGTGAGCGCAAGAAAGCCAAGGAGTACCCCATGAATCCAGCGATGTGGATCAGCAAGACCGGTGTGCAGGCGCAGGACGCCAAGCTCCAGGCCATTGCCAACAATCTCGCCAACGTCAACACGGTGGGCTTCAAGCGCGACCGCGTGATGTTCGAGGACCTGTTCTACCAGGTCGAGCGCCAGCCCGGCGCGGCGCGCGACGACAACAACGCCAGCCCGGCCGGCGTGCAGCTCGGCAACGGCACGCGCATGGTGGGCACGCAAAAGGTCTTCACCACCGGCAATCTGCAGACCACCGGCCAGTCGCTCGACGTGGCGGTGGTGGGCCAGGGCTTTCTGCAGGTGGACGGCCCGAACGGCCGGCCCGCCTACACGCGTGCCGGCCAGCTGCAGATCAATGCGGAGGGCAAGCTGGTGAATGCCCAGGGCCTGCGTCTGCAGCCCGAGATCAGCGTGCCGGCGAATGCCAGCGCCATCACGATCGGCGAGAACGGCATGGTCTCGGCCACGCTGGCCAACAACACCACGCCCACCGAGCTGGGCCAGCTCAAGCTGACCCACTTCGTCAACCCCGCCGGCCTGCTGGCGCTGGGCGACAACCTCTACCAGGAGACCAGCGCCAGCGGCGCGCCGGCCGAGGGCGTGCCCGGCGCCGATGGCCTGGGCAAGCTCAAGCAGGGCGCGCTGGAGGGCTCCAACGTGCAGGTGGTGGAGGAGATGGTGGACATGATCGCCGCGCAGCGCACCTATGAGATGAACACCAAGGTGCTGTCGGCGGCCGACAATATGCTGCAGTACCTGGCCCAGGCGGTGCGCTGATGAGCGCGCGCCTGCTAGCCGCCACCGCGGCCGTCCTGCTGAGCGCCTGCGCGGCGGTCCAGCCGCCGCCGCTGCCGCGCGGCGAGCTCGAGCCGCTGCCCCTGCAACCGCTGGCGCGGCCGGCGCGCGGCCAGGCCGGCGGCCTGTTCGTGAGCGAGCGCGCCGCCTCGCTGACCGCGGACAGCCGCCCCTTCCGCCCCGGCGATGTGCTGACCGTGGTGCTGCTGGAGACCACGCAGGCGAGCAAGCGCGCCGACACCCAGCTGGGCAAGACCAGCAGCGCCGGCCTGCAGACGGCGGCCAAGATCGGCAAGCTGGACCTGAGCGCCGGCGCGCAGCGCGATTTCAACGGCAGCGCCTCGAGCAGCCAGCAAAACACCTTGCAGGGCGCCATCACGGTGGTGGTGCACGAGGTGCTGGCCAATGGCCTGCTGCGCGTGCATGGCGACAAGAACCTCTACCTGAACCAGGGCGAGGAAATCATCCGCGTGAGCGGCTATGTGCGCGCCGCCGACGTCGACAGTGACAACCGCGTGTCCTCGCAGCGCCTGGCCAATGCCCGCATCCTCTACAGCGGCCAGGGCACGCTGGCCGACAGCAACACCCCCGGCTGGCTGACGCGCTTCTTCAACAGCCCGCTGATGCCTCTTTGATCGAGAGCAGCCATGAACAAAACCTGGATCTCCGGCCTCATCCTGGGCAGCCTGCTGGCGCTCGTTCAGCCCGTGCAGGCGGCGCGGCTGCTGCGCCAGCTGGTGAGCGTGGAAGGCATGCGTGACAACCAGCTGATCGGCTACGGCCTGGTGGTCGGCCTGAACGGCAGCGGCGACAGCAGCCAGGTCAAGTACTCGGGCCAGTCGGTGCAGAACCTGCTCAAGCAGTTCGGCGTCAAGCTGCCCGAGAAGACCGACTCCAAGTCGCGCAATGTCGCCACCGTGATGGTCAGCGCGGTGTTCCCCAGCGGCTACCGGCGCGGCCAGTCCATCGACGTGACGGTGTCCTCGCTGGGCGATGCCAAGAGCCTGCGCGGCGGCGTGCTGCTGCTGAGCCAGCTCTACGGCGCCGACGGCGAGGTCTATGCCCTGGCCCAGGGCAATCTGGTGGTGGGGGGGCTGAGCGCCCAGGGCGCCAGCGGCTCCAGCGTCACCGTCAACACGCCCACCGCCGGCCGCATCCCCAACGGCGCCAGCATCGAGCGCGAGATCGAGACCGATTTCGACAGCCGCGAGCAGGTGCATCTGAGCCTCAAGCGCCCCAGCTTCCAGACCTCCACCGCCATCGTGCAGGCCATCAACAAGCGCTTCGGCGCGATTGCCAGCACGCGCGACGCCACCAGTGTGGCGGTGCAGGCGCCCGCCGACCCGACCGAGCGCGTCGCCTTCATGGCGGGCCTCGAGCAGCTGGAGGTGGAGCAGGGCCGCGAGAACCCCAAGGTGATCTTCAACTCGCGCACCGGCACGGTGGTGATCGCCGAGGGCGTGCGGGTGCGGCCGGCGGCGGTCTCGCATGGCTCGCTCAAGGTGGTGATCAGCGAGAGTTCGCAGGTCAGCCAGCCCAATGCCTTCGGCCGCGGCGACACCAAGGTCACGCCGCAATCGCGCGTGGCGGTGGAGCAGGGCTCGGGCCGCATGTTCCGCTGGCCGGTCGGGGTGAGCCTGCAGACCATCGTCGACACCATCAACAGCATCGGCGCTAACCCGGACGACATCATGGCCATCCTGCAGGCCCTGGACCAGGCCGGCGCGATCGAAGGCGAACTGCAGGTGATCTGATGCCCATCCAGCTCCATCCCGATGCCCAGCCCGGCGCCGCCGGCGACGACGCGCTGCTGCGCGCCAAGGCCGGCCAGGCGGCCGAGAAGTTCGAGGCCTTCTTCATCAAGCAGATGCTCAGCCAGATGCGTGCGGCCACGCGCGAGCTGGCCGACGAGGGCAGCGTGTTCAAGAACCGCGTCAACCAGGACATGCAGGACCTGGCCGATGGCCTGGTGGCCGACAGCATGGCGCAGCAGCGCGCCTTCGGCATTGCCGACGTGATCCTCAAGCAGCTGCTGCCGGCCGATTTAAGTGCCGGGCCCAAGGCGTCGCCTTGAGCTCCTGAAGCCCACCTAGCGAGCGAGTCCGCCATGTCCATGATCTACAACGCCCTCTCGGGTGCCCAGGCGGCCCAGGCCGCGCTGAGCGGCGCCAGCCAGAACATCGCCAATGCGATGACGCCGGGCTACTCGCGCCAGGGCGTGCTGCTGAGCTCGGTGCAGCCGCAGCGCGCCGGCACGACCGAGGCCGGCAGCGGCGTGGCGGTGTCGGCGCTGCTGCGCTTCAGCGACGGCTACAAGAACCTGCAGCTCTGGCAGGCCAGTGCCAACCTCGGCCAGGCCAACAGCACGCAGGCCTATTTCAACCAGCTCGAGCAGGTGATGTCGGACGACACCTCCAACATCAACAAGGGCTTGGACGATTTCTTTGCCGCGCTCAACGCCGCCAGCGTGCAACCCGATTCGGGCCCGCTGCGCGAGCAGGTGCTGACCGCCGCCGACGGCCTGGTGAAGCGCTTCGGCAGCCTGCAGCGCCTGCTGGACAACCAGCGCAACGCGGTGATCGAGCAGCGCGGCGCGGCGCTCGACCAGATCAACAGCATCAGCCGCGACATCGCCCTGCTCAACGCGCAGATCGCCGCCAGCCGCGGCAGCAATATCAACGCCGCCGGCCTGCTGGACGCGCGCGACCTCAAGACCGATGCGCTGGCGGCCCTGGTGGGCGTGCAGGTGGTGGACCTGCCGGACGGCACGCGCAGCGTCTCGCTGAAGAACGGCCAGCCGCTGGTGGCCGCCAGCGATGCGGCGCAGCTGAGCCAGGACGCCAGCGGCATGCGGCTGCAGTTCGCCAACACCGCCTTCAAGGTGCTGGGCCATGGCCTGGGCGGCCAGCTGGGCGGGCTGGACGATTTCGAGCAGCAGCTGCTCAAGCCGCTGGCCCAGAACATCGCCGAGCTGGCGCAGGGCGTGGCCGGCCAGTTCAACACCCAGCTGCGGGCCGGCTTCCAGCCCGACGGCACGCCCGGCGTGGACCTGTTCGTC
Source organism: Paucibacter sediminis (assembly GCF_030254645.1). Lineage (NCBI taxonomy): Bacteria > Pseudomonadati > Pseudomonadota > Betaproteobacteria > Burkholderiales > Sphaerotilaceae > Roseateles > Paucibacter sediminis. Next base: position 4,573,264 of record NZ_CP116346.1, on the reverse strand, counting down.
TATGGCGCGTCCGGCCTGAGCCTGAGCGGCATCGGCGCCGGCCAGCTGGCCTTCTCGAGCACGGCGGCAGCCAGCAGCGCGGCCGGCGACAGCCGCAATCTGGCCGCCCTGATCGGGCTGAAGGGCCAGAGCATCAACCTCACCGCCTTCGACACCGCGGGCCAGGCCCTGGTCGCGCCGGTGGCGGTGGTGCTGGGCGATGTCTATACCCAGCTGGTGGGCCGGCTGGGCGTGAGCAGCCAGCAGAACCAGGCGGCGCAGAAGACCGCGCAGACGGTGCACGACCAGGCGCAGGAGAACTGGAAGTCCACCAGCGGCGTCAACAGCGATGAAGAGGCGATCAACCTGATGCAGTTCAAGCAGATGTACGAGGCGAACATGAAAGTGATCGCGGTGGCCAACCAGCTGTTCGACAGCACGCTGGCGATGGTCGGCTGAAGCGGAGAAGCAAGATGCGCATTGCCAGCAATCAATACCACCAGACCATGAGCAGCGCGCTGCAGGCGGCCAATACCGGCCTCAGCACCGTGATGCAGCAGATGGCCTCCGGCCAGCGCGTCATGAAGCCCTCGGACGACACCATCGCCACCATCCGACTGGCGCGCATGGCGCGCGAGGGCGCGGCGCTGCACCAGTACCGCGACAACATCAGCGGCCTGCGCACGCGCCTGCAGACCAACGAGGTGACGCTGGACGGCATGAAGCAGGACCTGCTGCTGGCGCGCGATCTGATGGTCTGGGCCGCCGACGGCACCAACACCAGCGCCGACCTGCAGGCCATGTCGGGCTCGCTGGCGGCGCTGCGCGACAGCCTGTTCTTCACCATCAACAGCAAGAACGCCGAGGGTCGCTATCTGTTCTCGGGCACCGCCACGATGGTGCCGACGGTGGAGCTGACCGGGGTGGTGCCGGGGGCGCGCTACAGCAGCGGCGTGGGCATCAACACCGTCACCCAGGACGTGGCGGTGGGCGACGGCGTGAGCCTGGCGGCAAATGTCAGCGTCGCCGGCATCACCGCCTTTCTGAACCAGCTGGACGACACCGTGGCCAAGCTGGGCGCCGGCAATGCCAGCACCGCCAGCGCGCAGCTGAGCGGCATCGACCAGATGTTGTCCACCATCGCCGGCCAGATCGGCGCCCTGGGCGGGCGCCAGACCGTGCTGCAGACGCTGGAAGACAACCACGACGCGGTGACGCTGTCGAACCAGCAGGCCAGCATCAGCCTGGGCCAGCTGGACTATGGCGAGGCGGCGGTGCGCCTGAACAGCTACACCCAGGCGGTGCAGGCGACGCAGAAGGCCTATGCCCGCGTCAGCAGCCTGAGCCTGTTCGACGCACTCTGAGGCCGGACCCTTGAGCAGCATCCCCGCACTCGCAGCGCCGCGCGCCAGCGGCGAAGGGCCGGGCCGCGCCGCAGCGGCGCCGCTGGCCGGCCCGGCGCTGGCGCGCGAGCTCGTGGCCGCGAGCCGCCAGCCCGCCGCCGCCAGCGCCAGCGAGGGCAGCGGCGGCCGCACGCTACGCCCGGCCAGCCCCTACCGCGAGCCCGGCCTGCAGCAGCGCGTCGCGGCCTACCAGCAGGGGCTGGACCATGTCGACGGCCTGCTGGCGCAGCTGCAGCGCTTCAAGGCCGATCTGCTGGCCCAGGCCGAGCCGGCCGCCCTGCAGCGGCGGTTGCAAGACCTGACCCTGGCCTGGCAGCAGCGCCCGCAGGCCGGCGTGCTGGACGCACAGCTGCGCCTGGTGGAGCCCGGCCAGGCGCGCCAGCGCTTTGCGATCCGCGGCCTGGATCTGGCCTCGCTGCGCGACGATGGCCCGGAGACCCTGCGGCTGGCGCTGCCCGGCCGTGCCGCCACCATCAATGTGCCGATCGACCCCGCCGCGGGCCCGCAGGCGCAGCTGCGCCGCATCGACCAGCTGCTCGCGCCCGCCGGCGTGCGCGTGTCGGCCCCGGGCGGCGAGCTGCAGTTCAGCGTCGCCGAGGCCGCCTGGCCGGTGCTGCGCGAGGGCCTCAGCCTGAGGGGCGACGGCCGGCGCTTTCCCAGCGGGCAGCTGGTGCGGGCGCGCCTGGAGCCACTGGGCGAGGCGCTGCAGCCGGCGCAATGGCGGCTGGATGGTGCGGCCGCACAGCGCGAGACCCTGGCTCGGCTGGCCCAGGCCCAGCTGCAGCTGCAGCAGGCGCGGGCGGGTTTGTCTGAGCGCGTCGCCGGCCTGCAGCCGGTGGCGGGCCAGGCCGAGGAACGGGCCAGCGCCGCCGCGATGCAGGGCCTGGCCGCCGGCTTTGCTGCCGAACATGGCGACGCCGCCAAGCCGATGGACTACGAGACCTACGCGGCGCTGGCGCCGGCGCTCAAGGGCCTGCGCCGCGAATGCGTGCAGCAGCTGCTGGGGGACTAGGGCCTGTTAACGCTACGCCAATGGGCCGCGTTGTCGGCCAGAAAGGCCGCAGGCAAGGCGCAAGCCGCAGCCGGGTTGGACACCCGGCGAGGATTTGCAACGCGGCCTGCGGTCTTTCTGGCCACAACCCTGCGGGAAGGCTCGTCTCGGCGGGCCAAGCGTCGTTGCAACGCTGGCCCGCACGCGAGTGCGGGCGGCGCGCTGCGCCTAGCCTGGCCCGCCGAGGCGAGCCTTCGCGGCCCATCGGCGTAGCGTTAACAGGCCCTAAGCCCGGCGCTGCCGCCGCTCAGTGCCGCTTGTACTGGGTGGCGCCGAACAGCATCTCGCGCGCCTTGTCGTCCATCAAGGGCTTGCGCTGCTGGGCCAGCACCTCGACGCCGCGCTGCACCGCCGGGCGCGAGGCGATCTCGTCGAACCAGCCCTTCAGGTGCGGATAGTCCTTCAGTTCCACGCCCTGGTTCTTCCAGGAGCGCAGCCAGGGAAAGACGGCGATGTCGGCAATGCTGTAGTCCTTGCCGCCGATGTAGCGGCTGGAGGCCAGGCGCTTGTTGATGACGCCGTACAGGCGCTTGGCCTCGTTGGTGTAGCGCTCGATCGCGTACGCGATCTTCTCGGGCGCATAGATGCGGAAGTGGTGGGCCTGGCCCAGCATGGGGCCGACGCTGCCCATCTGGAACATCAGCCATTGCAGCACCTCGTACTTGCCGCGCGTGTCGGCGGGCAGCAGCTTGCCGGTCTTGCCGGCCAGGTAGAGCAGGATGGCGCCGGATTCGAACAGCGAGATCGGTGCGGCATCGGGGCCCTGCGGGTCGATGATGGCGGGGATCTTGTTGTTGGGGCTGATGGTGAGGAACTTGGTGTCGAACTGGGCTCCCGTGCCAATGTCCACGGGGATCACCCGATAGGGCAGCGCGCATTCTTCCAACATGATGTGAACCTTGTGGCCGTTGGGCGTGGCCCATGAATACACTTCGATCATTCGGTCGCTCCATCCTGCACTGGTGATGGTTCTCACGCTGTCATCGCATTGTCACGTCTCATGGTAATTAAGCAAGTCAAGCAATGGTTTGTGGCTCGTGCCAACGCGGCGCGCTGGAAGCCCATCGCCGAATGGGCCGAGGGCCGCGGCGGTGGGCTGCGCCATTCGCGCGACGGCGAGGGCTTCGTGCTCGAGTTCCCGCGCGCCTTGCCCGGGCCCCTGCGCATCGAGTGGGGCCCGTCGCAGCGCGGCTATCTGCCGGGCCATGAGCTGCGCATGCGCTGCGAGCTGCGCCTGAGCGGCGATCTGCAGATGATGGTGCTGTGCCGCCAGCTGATGGAGACGCTGGAGAAGACCGTCTTCGAGGCCTATACCGACACGCTCAAGACCCGCGTCGACACCGACACGCCGGAGGAGATGCGCTGGCTGGTGATGTTCCCCAAGTTCAATGGCTTCACCTCCAAACTGGTGCGCCAGCGCTTCGGCGCCCTGGGCGTGACGCGCGAACTGCCGGCCGCCTGGCTGGAGGGCGAGTTGAACGAGGCGCTGGCCCAGGCCAGTCAGGACCTGCTGCCCGACGAGCGGCCCTTCGTGATGATGAGCCTGCGCGGCAACCTCTATTTGCGCACCACCATGGCCGAGGCCTCGCTGCCGCAGATCCAGTCGCTGGTGAAGCTGCTGGAGGTGGCCTGCCACGCGGCCCAGCGCGTCAATCTGCGCCTCAGCGAGGGCGGGCCCTGGCCCACCACCACCTCGGTGGCCTGGCAGAGCCAGACGCCCGAGGACGAGCCGCCGCTGGCGCGGCCGGCTCACTGAAGGCCAGCGCTCAGCCGCGCTGCGCGAACTGCCAGCCCAGCTCGGCCAGCGGCCGCGCGCCGGCGCCGGCCTCGCGCGCCTGGGCGCTTGAGGCGGTGCCGTCCTCGGCGCGCTTGGCAATGCCCTGCAGGATGGCGGCGATGCGGAACAGGTTGTAGGCCAGGTAGAAGTTCCAGTCCTTCGTCACCAGCGCCGGGTCGACGCGGCCGGTGCGCTCGCAGTAGCGGCGCACATAGCTCTGCTCGTCGGGGATGCCCAGCGCGGCGATGTCCACGCCGCCCAGGCCGCGTGCAGTGCCCGAGGTGCGGATGTGCCAGGACATGCAGTGGTAGCTGAAGTCGGCCAGCGGGTGGCCCAGCGTGGAGAGCTCCCAGTCCAGCACCGCCAGCACGCGCGGCTCGGCGGGGTGGAACACCAGGTTGTCGAGGCGGAAGTCGCCATGCACGATGGACACCTCGCGCGGGTCGCGCGCCGACTCGGGGATATGCGCCGGCAGCCATTCGATCAGGCGGTCCATCGCCTCGATGGGCTGGGTGATGGAGGCCTGGTACTGCTTGCTCCAGCGCCCGATCTGACGCTCGAAGTAGTTGCCCGGCTTGCCATAGCCGGCCAGGCCCACCGCCTGCACGTCGACCTTGTGCAGCGCGGCGATGACGCGGTTCATCTCCTCGTAATGCGCGGCGCGTTCGGCATTCGTCATGCCGGGCAGGGACTGGTCCCACAGCACGCGGCCCTGCACGAACTCCATGATGTAGAAGGCGCGGCCGATCACGCTCTCGTCCTCGCACAAGGCCAGCATGCGCGGCACCGGCACCTCGGTGTCCTGCAGCGCGCGCATCACCATGTATTCGCGCTCGATGGCGTGCGCCGAGGGCAGCAGCTTGGCCGCCGGCGCCGGCTTGGCGCGCATCACATAGGTCTGGCCCGGCGTGACGAGCTTGTAGGTGGGATTGGACTGGCCGCCCTTGAACTGCTCGATGCTGAGCGGGCCGGCAAAACCTGGCACCTGGCTGCCGAGCCAGGCGGCCAGGGCCTCGTTGTCGATCGAATGTGAGGGGGCACGGGTGCCGGTGAACGCTTCCATGGGTCTCCTGATTGCAGTGAATTCAGTGCGGCGACCCGGGCGGCGTGGCCGGGCTCGCTACTTGGCGGCGATCGCCATCAATTTTTCCTTGCTCAGCACCACCAGGCGCGTGGGCTCGACGCGCACCGCACCGTCGCGCTCGAAGCCCTTGAGCTCCTGGTTGACGCGCTGGCGCGAGGCGCCCAGCATCTGCGCCAGGTCTTCCTGCGCCAGCTGCAGGCCGATGCGGATTTCCTCGCCCTGCGGCACGCCGTAGCTGCGCGCCAGCAGCAGGATCTGCTTGGCCAGGCGCGAGGCCAGTGGCCGCGTGTTGAGGTCTTCCACCACGTCGAACATCAGGCGCAGGCGCCGGCAGTTCAGGCGCAGCAGCGCCTCGTAGAGCTCGGAGTGGCGCGCCAGCAGTTCGCGGAAATCGGGTTTGCGCACCACCAGCAGGGTGGTGTCGCCATGCGCGGTGGCATCGTGGGTGCGCGGCAGGCCGTCGAACAGCGAGATGTCGCCGAACCAGGTGCCGGGCTCCACATAAGTAAGGGTGATCTGCTTGCCCGAGAGCGAGACCGAGCTGATGCGCACCGCGCCCTTGGCCACGCCCACCCATTCCTCGGCCGGCTCGCCACGGCAGGAGAGCAGGGCGTCGTCGCTGAGGCGTCGGACCGTGGCACGGGAGAGGATGTCGCTGCGCAAGGGCAGTGAGAGTTTTGAGAACCACGACCCCGACTCGATGTTGCTGCGTTCGGGAATTGTAAGAACCGGGCTATTCATGCTTAGTCGCTGACGTGACAGCTCCACATGGCCGTCCTTCCCTATTGTGTACGACTCACCAAAACCTACTGAAGCAGGAGACCAAGATGCCCGCAGATGCCGAACAACTCGAGGGTCAGCAGCGTTTCGGCGCGGCCGAATGGGGCTTGCGCGTGGACCTGGCGGCGGCCTACCGCCTGGTGGCGCTGTTCGGCTGGGACGATCTCGTCTTCACCCACATCAGCGCGCGCCTGCCCGGCCAGCACGATCAGTTCCTCATCAACCCCTACGGCATGATGTTCGAGGAGATCACCGCCTCCAGCCTGGTGAAGGTGGACATGCAGGGCAACAAGCTGGACGACAGCCCCTATCCGGTGAACCCGGCCGGCTTCACCATCCACAGCGCCGTGCACGCGGCGCGCGCCGATGCCGGCTGCGTGCTGCACACGCACACGCTCAACGGCGTGGCGGTGTCGGCGCAGCGGGGCGGTGTGCTGCCGCTCTCGCAGCAGTCGATCTTCGTGCTCTCCAGCCTGGGCTATCACGACTACGAGGGCGTGGCGCTGCGCGAGGACGAGAAGCCGCGCCTGGTGGCCGACCTGGGCGCCAAGAACTACCTGATGCTGCGCAACCATGGCCTGCTGACGCTGGGAGCCAGCGTCGCCGATGCCTTTCTGGCGATGTATCTGTTCGAGAGCGTGTGCGCGATCCAGCTGCGCGCGCAAAGTGGCGGCGGCGAGCTGGTGCAGGTGAACCCGGCCATCATCGGCGGCGCCCAGCAGCAGGCCGCGCAGGTGACCAAGGGCCTGGGCGGGGCGCTGGCCTGGCCGGGGCTGCTGCGCCGTCTGGATCGCCGCCTGCCCGGCTACGCCAGCTAAGGTTTCAACACCCTGACTGTGGGCGCGACGAAACAGCGTGCGGCCCGCAGAGCATTCCGGCGGCGCCGGCGCGGGGCCTCATGCTAGAGTGCCCCGCAGAACAACACAGATCCCGGGAATGGACCGAGCCAAACCAGCGCCGCAGGCCGGCGCTGCGTCCGCCAGACTGCGCACCCTCCTGCTTGCACTTCTTGCCGGCGGATGGACCAACGCCCATGCGGTGGGGGTGGGGCGTCCGCAGACCCTGTCGGCCCTGGGCCAACCGCTGAGCCTGACCTTCCCCCTGCAGCTGGCGCGCGGCGAAACGCTGACGCGCGATTGCGTGCGTGCCGAGGTGCTGGCCGGCGATGCCCGCATGCCGGCCAATCTGGTGCAGATCCAGCTCGAGGGCGAGGACGAAAGCTCGGTGCGCCTGGTGCGCTTGCAGACGGTGGTGCAGATCGACGAGCCGCTGGTGACCGTGAATCTGGCGGTGGGCTGCCCGGCGCGCTTCACGCGCCAGTACACCGCCTTCATCGACCCGCCCGCGAGCGGCGCGCCGTCCTTGCCTGACGCGGGCAGTGCACGCATGCCCAGCGCCGAGTTGCGCGAATACTCACCCGCCCTGCAGGCCGCGCTGGCGACCGCCAATGCCAAGCCGGCCAGCCTGCTGTCGGCGCAGGAACTGGCCACCTTGGCGGCGCCCGAGCAGGCGGCAAGTGCCGCCGCGGCCGCCGCGCCGAAGCCGCGCGCCAAGCGCGCCCCGGCGGCGGGCCCCCGCAGCGCGGCCGGCGATGGCGCGGCGGGGTCAAGCGCCGCAAGTGGCCCAAGCGCCCCTGGCGCCGAAACCACCAAGCCCAGGCGCAGCACGCGCACGCGCACCAGCGTGGCCGCCGCCGCGCAGGCCGCCAGTGCCCCGAAGGCCGGCGGCGGCAGGCTGAGCCTCGAGGCGCCCGAAGCGCTGCTCGAATCCAGCTCCCTGCAGGCGGCCCAGGCTGCCAGCGCCGCCAGCGGCGCGGCCAGTACGGCGGCCGAGGCGAGCGAGCGCATGGTCAAGCTGGAGCAGAGTTTTGCCAAGCTGCAGGCCGAACAGCGCCAGACGCAGGAACGCCTGCTGGCCCTGCGCGTGCAGCTGGAGCAGGCCCAGCGTGCGCAGTACAGCAACCCCTTCAGCCTCGGCCTGCTGGCCCTCAGCCTGGCCCTGGCCGGCGCCTGCACCTATCTGGGCCTGACCCTGAGGCGCGAGCGGCGCCAGCATGGCGAGGCCTGGTGGTCCGGCTCCAGGCCCGAGGCGAGCGCAGCGGCGCCCGCGGCCGCGGCGCCTGCGCCGGCCGCTCCCGCCGTGCCGCGCATGGCGCCCGCCATGCCTCCCGAGGCGCTGGATACCACCGTGCCCGGCGCTTTGTCCACGCCGCCCGACGAGCGCACCATGTCCTTGCCCGGCCTGCTGGACCTGGGCGAGCCTGCCGCCGCCGCCGAGCAGGAACCGCTCAGCGTGCAACTGATCAACCAGGGCCTGCCGACGCAGCCGGCCGCCCTGCATGCGCCCAGCGCCGCACCGGTGCGGCAGTTGGACGCGCAGCGCATGGTGACGGTGGAGGAATTGATCGATCTGGAACAGCAGGTGGACTTCTTCCTCGTGCTGGGCCAGGAGGACGCCGCCGTCGAACTGCTCACCGAGCGCCTCGAGCAGGCGGATGGCAACGGCCTGCCCTATCTGAAGCTGCTGGAGATTCACCAGCGCCGCGGCGATCGCGCCGCCTTTGCCGCGCTGGCCGAGCGCTTTGCCGAGCGCTTCGATGCGCGCGCGCCGGCCTGGAGCGAGGATCTGAACGAGGGCCACGGCCTGGAAGCCTATCCCGAGGTGCTGCGCCGCCTGCAGGCCTGCTGGCACGATGCCGGCGTGAGCATGGCGGCCGTGCAGGCGCTGCTCGCGCGCGATGCGCTTGGCGAGGCCGGCCTGAACCTGCCGGCCTACCGCGATCTGCTGATGCTGTATGCGGTGGCGCGCGACATCTCCGAGCATGAGGTGCGCGGCGATGACATCGATGTGTTCCTGCCGCTGGACGGATCGGGCAGTGCCGCGGCCGCCGCGGGCGCGGGCATGATGGCCACCATGGTCTGGCAGAGCACGCCGCAGGCCAGCTCGCCCATCGACGTGGACATCTCGCTGGACGAGCCGGCCGCGCCGCCGGCGCAGCAGGCCTGATTCACAGCCTGGCGAGCAGCTCCAGCGCCTTGTTGAGCGTCTCGTCGCGCTTGGCGAAGCAGAAGCGCACCACGCGCTCGTGGCGGTCGGCGCCGCCAAATGCCGCCATCGGAATCGCCGCGACGCCGATCTCGCGCGTCAGCCAATCGCAGAAGGCCTCTTCCGGCAGCTCGCTCACGGCGCTGTAGTCCACGCATTGAAAATAAGTGCCTTCGCAGGGCAGCAGGCGCAGCGGCGTGCGCGCCAGGCCGGCGCGGAACAGATCGCGCTTGCGCTGGTAGAAGGCCGGCAGGTCCAGATAGGGCCTGGGGTCGTCGAGGTAGCGTGCCAGGCCATGCTGCATCGGCGTGTTGACGGTGAACACGTTGTACTGATGCACCTTGCGGAACTCCGCCGTGAGGGCGGCCGGCGCGGCCACATAGCCGACCTTCCAGCCGGTGACATGGTAGGTCTTGCCAAAGCTGGAGACGATCAGGCTGCGCGCCGCCAGCGCCGGGTAGCGCGCCGCGCTCTGGTGCAGCTGGCCATCGAACACCATGTGCTCGTAGACCTCGTCGCTGATCACCAGCACCTGGGTGCCCTCCAGCAGTGCGGCGAGCGCGCGCATGTCGGCATCGCTCCAGACCGTGCCGCTGGGGTTGTGCGGGGTGTTGATGACGATGGCGCGGGTGCGCTCGCCCAGCGCCGCGCGGATGCGCGCGAAGTCCGGACGGAAGCTGTGCGGGTCCAAGGGCACGCGCCGCACGCGGCCGCCGGCCAGCTGGATGTTGGGCGCATAGCTGTCGTAGCAGGGTTCCAGCACGATCACCTCGTCGCCCGGATGCACGATGGCGAGCAGGGCGGTGAAGATGGCCTGGGTGGCACCGGCGGTGATGGTGATCTCGCGGCCGGCGTCATAGGCATGGCCGTAGAGCCGCTGCAGCTTGGCCGCCACCGCCTCGCGCAGCGCCGGCACGCCGCTCATCATCGGGTACTGGTTGTGGCCGGCACGCATGGCCGCGTCCACCGCATCGATCAGGGCCGGGTCGCAGTCGAAATCCGGAAAACCCTGGCCCAGGTTGACGGCCTGGTGCTGCTGGGCCAGCGCCGACATGCGCGTGAAGATGGTGGTGCCCACATCGGGCAGGCGGGATGCAAGCGTGGGTGGCGTGGTCATCGGCAAGACGGGACGGGCGTAAGACTCAGAGTTCGTAGTCGCTGGCCTGGCCGTTCAGGGCGCGCTGCAGCAGGTGCTTGTTGAGGCGCTCGGACAGCAGTTCAGCAAAGGCATAGACATAGTTGCGCAGATAGGCGCCGCGCTTGAAGGCGATGCGGGCCACGTTCTGGCCGAACAGATGGCCCAGCGGCTTCGCCACCAGGTCGCCGCCCGGCGGATCGTCGCGTACCGCCATCTCGGCCACGATGCCCGCGCCCATGCCCAGGCGCACATAGGTCTTGATGACGTCGGAGTCGATCGCCTCCAGCACGATATTGGGCTGCAGGTGGCGCGCGGCAAAGGCGCGGTCGATGCGGGTGCGTCCGGTGAAGCTGGGGTGGTAGCTCACCAGGGGTTCGGCCGCCAGTTGCTCCAGCGTGGGGCGCTCGACCAGCGCCAAGGGATGGCCGGCGGGCACCACCAGCACATGCTGCCATTCGTAGCAGGGCAGGGAGATCAGTTCCTCGAACTCGCTGAGCGACTCGGTGGCGAGGCCGACATCGGCGGTCTCGTCGACCAGCATGCGCGCGACCTGCTCGGGGTTGCCCTGGTGCAGGCTCACATTGACCTGCGGGTACAGGCGCCGCAGCTGCGCCACCGGCCCGGGCAGCACATAGCGCGCCTGGGTGTGGGTGGTGGCGATGGAGAGCGTGCCGGCATCCTGCTTGGAATACTCCTCGCCGATGCGCTTGAGGTTGCCGACCTCGCGCATGATGACCTCGATGGCCTTGAGCACCTGCTGGCCGGGCTCGGTGATGCTGCGCAGGCGCTTGCCATGGCGCGAGAAGATGTCGACGCCGAGCTCCTCTTCCAGCTCCAGGATGGCCTTGGAGACGCCGGGCTGGGAGGTGAACAAGGCCTTGGCGGTCTCGGTGAGGTTGAGGTTGCGGCGCGCCGCTTCCTGGACAAAACGGAATTGATGCAGGTTCATGGCGCGTGGCCCTCGTTCGCCGAGCCGGCGTTCAGCAGCCCCAGGCTGAGATCGGCCATCGCCTGCATCAGCGCGTCCTGCTCGCCGATGGCGGGATGCAGCAGCCATTGCACGCGCTCGCCCCAGGCGGCGCGCAATTTGTCCACCAGCGGTGGCACGTCGCGCCGCACATGGCCGCTGGCGCCGAGGAAGAGCGGCACGATGTGCACGCGCGTGCAGCCGGCCTCGGCCAGCTGCAGCGCGGCGCTTTCGATGTCCGGCTGCATCAGCTCCAGAAAGGCCAGCTGCAGCGGCAGCGCGGGGCGCGCCAGGCGGATGCGGCGCGCCACTTCCTCGAAGGGGCGGGCCCAGGCGGGGTCGCGGGCGCCATGGGCAAACAGGAGCAGGCCATCCATCGTCGTCACCGGTACCGCACCAGCCAGCCGAAGGCGGCCAGCGAGATGCCCATGTAGAACAGACTGGGCGCCGCGGCCACGGCCCAGGGCGTCCAGTTCTTCAGCAGGCCCAGATGGCCCGCCAGGTTGTTGATCAGCACGAAGCTGATGCCCAGCATGATGCCGCCAAACACCTTCAGGCTGATGCCGCCGGCGCGGCCGTGCAGATAGGCAAAGGGCAGGGCCAGGGCCACCATCACCATGCAGGCGATCGGGTAGAAGGCCTTGCGCCAGAACTGGATGTTGTGGGCCTGGGCCGACTGCTCCTGGGCCGAGAGATGCTCGGTGTAGCGGTACAGCTCCAGCGTCGACATATTGGCCGCCGGCAGCACCGCGGCCGTCACCACCCCGAGGGTGAGGCTGCTGTGCCAGGGCAGTTGCGCCAGCCGATGTTCCACCAGGCCCGCCGGCGCCGGCCCGGTGCCAGGTCTTGCCGCCGGCGCCGCTTCCTTGCCGGGCGCCAGGCTCAGCAGCGGGCTACCGGTCTGCCGCCATTGCGTGGCGCTCACGCCCTCGAGCGTCCAGACGCCGATGTTCGAGACCTTGGCGCTCTGGGCCGACAGGCGCGTCACCAGGCCGCCCTGGGCATCGAACTCGAAGATGCGGATCTGCTCCAGCAGGCCGCCGGCGCGCGCGCGCTGCACATGGACCGAGTAGCTCCATTCGCCGGCCGGCGTGCTGAGCTTGTCCTTCAGCCAGGCGCCGCTCTCGCTCACCGCGGCGCCGGCATTGCGCGCGCGCGCCACCATCGCCTCGCGCCCGGTCAGGGGGGCGATGTAGTCGCCGATCACGAAGGTGAGGGCCGCGAACATCAGTGCCAGGCTGGCGAGCAGGCCCAGCGCGCGCCCGGGCCCGAGGCCGGCGGTGCGCAGGATGGTGAACTCGCTCGACTGTGCCAGGCGCGCCAGGCTGTAGATGGTGCCGATCAGGATGGCGAAGGGCGCCAGCTCGTAGACATTGCCGGGCACCTTGAGCAGCGACAGCCAGGCCGCCTGGGCGGCGCCGGCGCCGACCCGGTTCATGCGGTCCAGGTCGTCCACGAAGTCGACGAAGAAGAACAGCGACAGAAAGCCCAGCATCACGAAGGACACGGCGCCGAACACATCGCGGTAGAGCAGGCGGCGTACCGTCCTCATGCGCCGCCCCCGGCCAAGCGGGGCTTGCACCTGGGCAGGCACAGGCGGTTGCCCTGGTCGCGCCACCACAGCAGGCCCAGGGCCAGCGCAAAGCCGCTGCCGTGCACCGCCAGCAGGGCGCCGGCCATGCTCATGCGGCCGCTGGCAACCCAGGACTGCGAGAGGTTGATGAGATTGAAATAGACCACGAAGCCGAGCAGGGCGAACAGCAGGTTCCAGTTGCTGGCGCGACGCGGGTTGCTGGCCGAGATGCCGATGCCCAGCAGCATCAGGTTGACGCAGCCCAGCGCCATGCCGAAACGCCAGGTCAGCTCGCCCTGGTTGCGCGGGATCGGCTTGTCCAGCAACTCGAGGGTGCCGATCGCCTTGGGCGGGCGTTGGTCGGTGGCGCGCATGGCCTGGTTGTCCACGAGCAATTTGTATTCCTCGAAGCGCGCCAGGGCCTTGGCGCCGGATTGGGGGTCCTGCTCATTGCGCTGGCCATGCTCGAGCACCAGGAAGCGCTGGTCCTTGGCCGTTTCGATATGGCCCTTCAGCGAGGTGGTGACCGATTCGCTGCGCTCGGAGTTCATCAGGATGAAGACATTGCGCGCGGTCTTGTCGTCGGCGCTGTCGCGCTCGATGAAGAACACGCGCGAGCCGTCGGCCGAACTCTGGAACTGGCCGGGCGCGACCCGCGACAGATCGCTGCGCTGCTCGTACAGCTCGCGCAACTGGCTGCTGTTCTGGTTGCCCCAGGGCCAGATGATCATCATCAGCACCGCCACCGCCAGCACCACCGGCCAGGCGGTGCGCAGCACCGGCTTGACGAAGCGGCCCAGCCCGACGCCGCTGGCAAACCAGATCGTCATCTCGGACTCGCGGTACATGCGGCCCAGCGTGGCGACGATGGCGATGAAGAGCGACAGGCTCAGCATCGTGGGCAGGTGCGCCAGCGACATATAGCCCAGCAGGTAGAGCACATGCTGGGGGGCGACATTGCCGCCCGCCGCCAGGCCCAGGGTCTTGATCAGCATCATCGTCAGCACGATGGTGAGGATGACGACGAGGGTGACGCCGAAGCTTCTGGCCAACTCCTTGCGTACGGTGGAATCGAATAACATCCGGGCACTTTATCTATTTCTCGACATTATGGACTTCCGTACTCAGACTGCGTCCCTGGATGCATTGGCCAATGTGTCAGCGGATGCGCTGGTGGTGATCGTGGCGGGCGAGGCCGTGCCCGCTGGTTTGGATGCAGCCCTGAGCGCCCTGCTCAAGGATGCGGTCAAGCTGGGGGATTTTGAATTCAAGGCCGGCAAGGCCCTGACCTTGCTGCGCCCGGCCGGTGTGAAGGCCGCGCGCGTGGTGTTCGCCGCCGCCGGCAAGGCCACGGTCAAGGCGGCACGTGCCGCGGTGCAGAACGCGGTGGGCCAGCTGAAGGGCCGTGGCGCCGCGCATGCGGCGATCGCCTTCGCTGGTTTCGACGCTGTGAGCGACGCGCTGGTCGAGCAGACCGTGCTGGCCGTGCGCGATGCCGTCTACGTCTACCGCCATACCAAGCCGAGCGCGCCCAAGGCTGGCGCCTTCAACAAGCTCAGCCTGCTGGCCGGCAAGGACGATGCCAAGGCCGTGAAGACCGGCCTGGCCCGTGGCCTGGCGATTGCCGAGGGCATCGAGCTGGCGCGCGAGGCCGCCAACCGACCGGGCAACTACTGCACGCCCAGCTATCTGGCCGACGAGGTCAAGGCTCTGGGCCGCACGCATGGGCTGAAGGTCGAGGTGCTGGATCACAAGGCCTGCGAGAAGCTGGGCATGGGCTCCTTCCTGTCGGTGGCCAAGGGCTCGGACGAGCCGCTGCGCTTCATCGTGGCGCGCTACGAGGGTGCGGCCAAGACGCAGGCGCCGGTGGTGCTGGTGGGCAAGGGCATCACCTTCGACTCGGGTGGCATCTCGCTCAAGCCGGGCGCCGAGATGGATGAGATGAAGTTCGACATGGGCGGCGCGGCCAGCGTGCTGGGCACGCTGCGCGCCGTGGCCGAACTCAAGCCCAAGATCAATCTGGTGGCCATCATCGCGGCCTGCGAGAACATGCCCAGCGGGCGCGCGCTCAAGCCGGGCGATGTGGTGACCTCGATGTCGGGCCAGACCATCGAAATCCTCAACACCGACGCCGAGGGCCGCTTGATCCTGTGCGACGCGCTGACCTATGCCGAGCGCTTCAAGCCGGCGGTGGTGGTGGACGTGGCGACGCTGACGGGCGCCTGCGTGATCGCGCTGGGCGGCGTGCGCAGCGGCATGTACGCGAGCGATGACGAGCTGGCAGCCTCGCTGCTGGCGGCGGGCGAAGCCGCGCAGGATCTGTGCTGGCGCATGCCGCTGGACGAAGAGTACGAGGAAGGCCTGAAGAGCAACTTCGCCGATGTGGCCAATGTGGGCTCGCGCGCCGGTGGCTCGATCACCGCGGCCATGTTCCTCAAGCGCTTCGCCAGCAAGTACCGCTGGGGCCATCTCGACATCGCCGGCACGGCCTGGAAGGGTGGCGCCGCCAAGGGCGGCACCGGCCGCCCGGTGGGCCTGTTGACGCACTTCGTGCTGTCGCAGGTTCGTTGAGCGAGCGGGGAGGCAGGAGTCGGCGTATGGCAGAGGTGAGCTTCTACACCAATGTGGCCGACCGCCTGCCCTATGTGTGCCGCTTGCTGCGCAAGGCGCAGCTGAGCGGCGCACGCGTCGGGGTGCTGGGGCCGCCAGCCATGCTGGAGCGGCTGGACGCCGCGCTCTGGACCTTCGAGCCAACCGAGTTCGTCCCGCATGTGCGCGTGGCGGACGCACCGCTCAGGCCCGCCTTGCAGCGCACCCCGGTGGTGCTGGCCGAGCGGGTGGAGTCGATCCCGCACCGGCACATGCTGCTCAACCTGGGTTCGGACCTGCCGCCTGCCTTCGATACCTTCGAGCGCGTGCTGGAGGTGGTGTCGCGCGATGAGCAGCAGGTGCAGGCCGGGCGCATGCGCTTCAAGCGCTATCGCGAGCTGGGTTGCCAGGTCTCGCATCACGTCGTCAGCGACTGAATCGCGGGCCGGCAGAGGCTCGGCGCTAGGCGCAGGGGTCAGGTCTTGCCCCTCGCGTGGCGTGCCAACTCGGTGCGGCTGTGCCACATATCGATGCACCCCATATGAAACCGGCAGGGTAAGTACGGGTAAACGACAGCCGGAACGCATCAGATGGCATGCGGTTTTCCAGAGTTTCCCCCTGGAGTAAGGGGTGGAATTGGGGTATGTTTGCGCTCGTTGAGAATTCAACGTTAATAAGCTCTCCTTCTTCCAACTCGGAGGTAATACATGCAAGTCAAGTTGAATGTGATCGTGGGCGCCGTCGCGGCCGTGCTGTGCGGCACGGCGATGGCGCAGGACCTGGTCGTGAAGATCGGCCACGTCGGCCCCACCAGCGGCGCGATTGCCCACCTGGGCAAGGACAATGAGTTGGGCGCGCGCATGGCCATCGATGAGCTGAACGCCAAGGGCGTCACCATCGGCGGCAAGAAGGCCAAGTTCGAACTGCTGGCCGAAGACGACGCGGGCGACCCGAAGCAGGGCACGGCCGCGGCCCAGAAGCTGATGGACTCCAAGGTCAACGGCGTGATCGGCCACCTGAACTCGGGCACCTCGATCCCCGCGTCCAAGGTGTATAGCGACGCTGGCGTGCCGCAGATCAGCCCCTCGGCGACCAACCCCAAGTTCACCCGCAACGGCTACAAGACCGCTTTCCGCGTGGTGGCCGACGACGTGCACCTGGGCGGCACGCTGGGCAAGTACGCCGTGAAGGAACTCAAGGGCCAGTCGATCGCCGTGATCGATGACCGCACCGCGTACGGCCAGGGCGTGGCCGACGAGTTCGAAAAGGGCGTGAAGGCCTCCGGCGGCAAGGTCGTCGGTCGCGAATTCACCAACGACAAGGCCACGGACTTCACCGCCATCCTGACCTCCTTGAAGGCCAAGAAGCCCGATGTGGTCTTCTTCGGCGGCATGGACGCGGTGGCCGGCCCGATGCTGCGCCAGATGAAGCAGCTGGGCATCGAAGCCAAGTTCATGGGCGGCGACGGCATCTGCTCGGGCGAGCTGCCCAAGCTGGCCGCGGGCACCATGGGTGACGGCCAGGTGGTGTGCGCCGAGGCTGGTGGCGTGGAAGGCGAATCCAAGAAGTCGATGGAAGGCTTCAAGGCCAAGTTCAAGGAAAAGTACAAGGTGGACGTGCAGATCTACGCCCCCTATGTGTATGACGCCGTGAACGTGATGGTGGCGGCGATGGTGAAGGCCGGCTCGGCCGAACCTGCCAAGTACCTGCCGGTGCTGGCCAAGACCGACGGTTACAAGGGCGTGACCGGCACGATCGGCTTCGACGGCAAGGGCGACATCAAGAATGGCGCGCTGACCCTGTTCACCTACAAGGGCGGTGCGCGCGAGCAGATCGCCGTGGTGCGCTAAGCACTAGGAACCGGCTTTTGCCAGGGGCGCCCACTTCGGTGGGCGCCTTTTTATTTGTGTCATCCCCACAGTGAGGGACGAGAAACTTCGGCTGCCGTGTAAAACGCACGTGAGCGGGTGCTCGGCTTGTTTGACTTGACTGCGCTTGCTGGTTGAATGCATATGGTTTAACACGGCGCCTCCAGCGCTGCGGCATCCGGGATACAGCGGCGCAGTAGTTTGTCCCCTGAATCCGTGAATGGCCGTGGTTCAAGGCACTCCTACCCTTCAAACGGGGGGCTTTCAAGAGTGTCTGCTGGAGGCATGATCGCCTCGCAGTACGGTTTGCGCCCTTTCGAAGCAGCTCCTTGGTCGGCGGATTCTGGTAGTCCTTCGACAGACCGCTAGATTCGGCTTGCTCACCAACCGAACGGTGCTGAAGGCGTGCAATTGGGGACAGGCATGATTCGGATATTCAACCATTACCTGCATAGGCAGACTTTGGTCCAGGTCTTCTTTGACCTCGGACTGATCATCGTTGCCATCTTCTCGGTCGTGCTCAGTCAGGGTGATGGTGCTGGGCAGGTGATTCCTTTTGCTGCGTCGCACGGTCTTTCGCTTGCCGGTTGCATGTTCGTCATCAACTCGGCGTCCGGTTTGTATCAGCATGCTCACAATCGGTCTTTGACCGAGTCCTGCGCGCGTGCCTTGCTGGCACTGTTGATCGGCCTGCCGCTGGCCTATGGCATCTTCAGCTTGGTGCCGACCAATGCCAGCCATCGCGACCTGCTGATTCTTGCCGCCATGGGAGCTGTGGCGGCGGTGATGGTGCACCGCGTTTATGCCGCGCACCCGATCGGCCAGGCGCGTACGCGCACCAAGATCCTGATCTTTGGTTCGGGCGCCGCGGCGCTGTCAGTCGGCAATACGCTGCGCGCTTCCGATCCGCATGCGCAGGTGGTGGGTTATTTTCCCGGCCCCAATGAGGATCGCTCAGAAGTGCCGCGTGGCGAAGTGATTGAGTCCAGGGGTAGCCTGACCGAAACTGCCTTGCACCTGGGGGTGGACGAAATCGTGGTGGCGCTTTCCGAGCGCCGTGGGGGCAGCATGCCTCTGCGTCAGTTGTTGGACTGCAAGCTGTACGGCATCAAGGTGGTGGACATCGCCACTCATTTCGAGAAGACGCTGGCGCAGATCAAGATCAGCCACGTGAATGCTGGGTGGTTGGTGTTTGGTGATGGCTTCAATCAGGGCGCGTTCCGTTCGGCAGTGAAGCGCTTGTTCGACATCGTTTTTTCGTCCGCCATCTTGATCGTCAGCGCGCCCATCATGTTGCTGACCGCGCTGGTAGTGAAGCTGGAATCCAAGGGCCCGGTGTTCTATCGCCAAGAGCGTGTCGGGCAGAACGGCGCGGTGTTTGATGTGGTGAAGTTCCGCAGCATGCGCACCGATGCCGAGAAAGACGGCAAGCCGGTTTGGGCCACCAAGAACGATGACCGTGTCACGAAGGTCGGCCGTTTCATCCGCAAGGTTCGTATTGATGAACTGCCCCAGTTGATCAATGTGCTCAAGGGTGAAATGAGCTTGGTCGGACCGCGTCCCGAGCGTGCTTTCTTTGTGGACGAGCTGGTCGCCAAAATCCCCTATTACGCTGTGCGGCACAGTGTGAAGCCGGGTGTCACCGGATGGGCGCAAGTGCGCTACGAATATGGCTCCACAATTGAAGATTCAGTGGAAAAACTCCAGTACGATCTGTACTACGTCAAGAACCACACTTTGTTTCTGGATCTCTTGATCCTCTTGGAAACGGTGGCGGTAGTTCTGACTGGCAAAGGGGCGCGCTAAGGAGTTCTTGCCCGGTGTATAGAGAGTCGGTTCAGGCCTCTCTACCACCGTCGCTGGCCTCTCGCCGGTCTGTAGCGCCCTGAACGCGATCATGCGTTAGGTATTCGTAAACATCTTCTGCCGATGCCGGGCAGCATCTTGGGCCCACGAACGCATGTTTGAACATGGCCTCAGCCTTGGGGCAACATCCGGACTCATTGCTGCCACTGCGTACCTGGCGTTGGCCATTTCAGTTGTGTGGGCCCAGGGCAAGCCTGGCGTGCCAAGAGGCCTGATTTCGTGGGTCTTTGTGCTTGCCCTGCTGTCCACGGTGGTTTGGGCCACCTTGGAGATGGCCTCGCAACAAGCGCTTCTTCCGCGGCGTTCCTGGGTGTTGTCCGTGGGCTTGCCGATAGCGGACGCCGTGCGCTATGCGGCGTGGTTCGCAGTGCTGCTTGGCGTTTTGAATGGCAGGGTCGCCAGTGTTTTTGGCTGTGGGCCCTGGGCCTTGTGGCTTATTACCGGGCTGGCCGTGACTGGGCCCATGGGCCTGGTGTTGGTGCGTGAAGCACTGGACTTTCCTCTACTCAGCTTTGAGCGCGGCCAAGCCTTTGCGGCTCTGGGCATGGCGGTTGTCGGGTTGATTCTTTCGGAGCAGGTGCTACGCAACGCTTCTGGCGATATGCGCTGGGGCGTGAAACCACTGTTGCTGGGCTTGGGCGCGGTCTTCGTTTTTGACTTGTTTGTCTTTTCCCAGGCAGCGTTGTTCCAGGAATTCGATAGCGATGCGCTGAGTATCCGCGCTGCGGTCCATGCCGCCGCTGTACCTTTGCTCTGGATGGCGAGCCGCCGCAACCTGCAATGGACGACGCGCTTGCATGTGTCGCGCGCTGCCGTATTCCACTCTGCAGCACTGCTCTTGGTCGGCAGTTACCTGCTGATGGTGGCCGCGGTGGGTTATTACGTTCGCTATACCGGCGGCGAATGGGGGCGGGCGTTACAGCAGGCGCTCACGGTCGTAGCAATGGTGCTGCTTTTGCTGGTTGCGCTTTCCGGCTCGGTGCGAGCTCGTCTGCGGGTTTACATCAGCAAGAACTTCTTCAGCTATCGCTATGACTACCGCGAAGAGTGGCTGCGCTTCACGGCCATGCTGGCATCCAGTGGCTCACCGAATCAGCTCGGTGAGTTGGTGGTCCGTGGTCTGGCCAATCTGGTCGAGAGCCCCGCGGGGGCCTTGTGGTTGAAGCGCGGTGGTGACGCCGCCTTCATTCAGTCTGCACGCTGGAACCTGGCAGAGGAGCGCGAGGTTCTCGAGAAGGATTGCAGCCTTGCGAACTTCTTACGCGAACGCGCGTGGATCGTGGATCTGGATGAATGGCGCGAGCTACCTGGCAAGTATCTGGGCCTGAGCATCCCTGCACACCTGCATGAGGACGCCAAGCATTGGTTGATTGTGCCTTTGATGGCTTCAACCGAGTTGGTCGGATTCGCCATTCTTGCCAAACCGCGCACCAGCATTGAACTCAACTGGGAGGTCCGAGATCTTCTGCGCACCGCCAGCAGCCAGGCAGCCAGCTATTTGATGCAGATGCAGGCAACGGAAGCGCTTCTGGAAGCACGTAAATTCGAGGCCTTCAATCGCATGTCTGCCTTTGTCGTGCATGACCTCAAAAACATCGTGACGCAGTTGTCGCTGATGCTGAAGAATGCGAAGCGGCTGCGCGACAACCCGGAGTTCCAGCAGGACATGTTGGATACCGTGGAGAACTCGCTGGAGAAAATGCGCCAGCTGATGTTGCAGTTGCGTGAGGGGGCCAAGCCTCACGGTGTTACCGGGGGAGTTGACTTGGTGGCTATTGCGCGGAGCCTAGCGAGAAATGCTGAGCACAAAGGACGTGCGCTAGAACTTCAGGTGGCAGGGCCGCTGAGCACACGGGGGCACGAGGATCGGATCGAACGTGTCATTGGCCATGTTGTCCAGAACGCCCTGGATGCCACACCGCCGCATGGCCGTGTTTGGCTCAAACTGGACCAAAGCGGCAGCCATGCGCGCGTGGAAGTCGGCGATACTGGTTGCGGCATGACCCCTGAGTTCATAGAGAATCGCCTCTTCAAGCCTTTTCAAACTACGAAGTCCACGGGCATGGGTATCGGGGCCTACGAGAGCTTCCAATACTTGCAAGAGTTAGGTGGCAAGATGGATGTGGAGAGCAAGGTGAACGTTGGTACCAGAATCACGATATGGCTGCCCCTCTTTCACGGCAGGCAGGGGGCAGATCTTGATTTGTCAGCGGCACGATGAATAGCGCCAGTCTCCCGGTCTTGATGATCGTTGAAGACGATTTAGCACTGCAGAAGCAGCTGAAATGGTCGCTGGACCGTTTCGAATCTGTGCTCGCCGACGATGTCAACAGTGCTTTGCTTCAGTTCCGGCGTCACACACCGGCCGTTGTGACGATGGATCTTGGCCTGCCTCCTGATCAGGACTCGGTCACGGAGGGTTTTCGCCTGCTCGAGCGCTTGATCGAGCTTGAACCCTCGACCAAAGTGATTGTGCTGACCGGGCAGAATGACCAAGCGAACGCGCTGCGCGCCATACGTATGGGGGCCTACGATTTTCTGGCCAAGCCCGTAGATCCGGACGTGCTGAGCCTGACCGTTGAACGAGCGTTTCGCCTGCACGAGTTGCAGCAGGAGAACCGCCGTCTCCAAATGCAGCAGCATCAGGACGCCCTTGGCGGCGTGTTGACCCGTGATGCACAGATGCAACGTATCTGTCGCACCGTCGAGCGCGTAGCGCCCAGCGATGCCACCGTGCTGCTGCTTGGTGAGAGCGGTACCGGTAAAGAGGTGCTGGCCCAAGGCCTGCACAATGCTTCACGCCGCAAGGGGCGTTTTGTAGCCATCAATTGCGCCGCCATTCCGGAGGCTCTGCTTGAGAGCGAACTGTTCGGCTATGAAAAAGGGGCTTTCACCGGGGCGTCGAAAACCACTCTGGGGAAAATCGAAACCGCCAACGGCGGGACTTTGATGTTGGACGAAATTGGCGATCTGCCGATGGCGCTGCAGGCGAAATTGCTTCGCTTCCTGCAGGAGCGCAGCATCGAGCGTCTGGGTGGGCGCAACGAGATACCCATCGATGTGCGGGTCGTCGGCGCAACGCACCAGGATTTGCGTGCGCTGATCGAGCAGGGGCGTTTTCGAGAAGACTTGTACTACCGTCTCGCTGAAATTGTCATCGAGATACCCCCGTTACGCGCCCGGGAAGGCGATGCCGTGCTGCTGAGCCACGCTTTCCTGCGCCGTTTCGCTTCCGAGCAACGCCGGCCGGTTCAGTCTATTTCGGATGACGCCGTGCTGGCGATCGAAGCGCACAAATGGCCGGGCAATGTGCGCGAACTTCAAAATCTTATGAAGCGTGCCTCGATCATGGCCGATGGCGATCGGATTACAGCCGAGGATCTCGGATTACCCGTGCCTGGCAGTGCTGCGAACACGCAAGCCTCGTTGGACCTGCGCGCCGTGCGCGAACAGGCTGAGCGACAGGCCGTGGTTATGGCGATGGCGCGCGCGGACGGCAATATGGCCAGGGCCGCTGAACTGCTAGGCGTGAGCCGTCCGACGCTTTACGATCTTGTGAGTCGACTCCAAATCAAATGAATAAATCTCAGCGAATGCAGGGTAGGCGCGCGGCGGGTTTTATTGCCCCGTGGGTGTTAGCGGTGTCTGCGAGCTTGATCGCTGCCTGCTCCGGCGATAGCCCGGAACAGTTGGTGATTGCGGCCAAGGCGAATATCGCGAAGCACGACAACAAGGCTGCGGTCATTCAGTTGAAGAGCGCGTTGCAGCGGAACGGCTCGCTTGCCGAGGCTCGATTCCTTTTGGGCAAGGCCTTGCTCGAATCCGGCGATGTCAGCGGGGCGATGATCGAGCTGAACAAAGCGCTCGAACTGGGCTACGACAGCAACGAGTTGACGCCCGTGCTAGCCGCCGCCATGGTGCTGCGAGGCGAGGGCGCCAAACTGATTGCCCAGTACGGCGCCACCGACCTGGCAAATGCCAAGAGCACTGCCGAGCTGAAGGCGGCGTTGGCAAGCGCTCATGCCGTCGCTGGCAACCTAGACCTTGCGCGAAAGTCGGCGGAACAGGCGTTGAAGCTCGACCCGGAAAATCAAGGGGCGCTACTGATGCAAGTGCGCCTGCTGACGATCAGCAAGGACTTCGATGCCGCACTCAAGGTGATCGACAAGGCGGTGGGGGCCAACCCGAAGTCAGCGGCGGTCTGGTTGGTCAAGGGCGATTTGTTGCGCGCGATGCGCCGCAGCCCGGAAGAGCAACTTGCTGTGTTTCGTGAAGCGGTGAATGTTGACCCGGGCAATGTCGGTGCCCATGTCGCTGTGATTACCGTCTTGTCTCAGCAGAAGGACTTCGAGGGCGCCGCTCGCCAACTGAAGCTGCTGCAGGCACAGCAACCGGGGCATCCGCAGACGCGTTACTACGCCGCATTGTTGGCGCTGGAGTCGAAGGACCTGAAAGAGGCCAATGAGCAGATCCAAGCCTTGCTCAAGATCGCGCCCAATAGTGCTAGCGCGCTCCAGTTGGCAGGTGAAATCGACATTCGGCGCGGCGCCTATCTGCAGGCGACGGCCAGCTTGCACAAGGCGCTGCCGCTGACCAAGGCTCCGGCCGCATCGGTGCGTATTCCGCTGGCCCAGGCCTATCTGGGAAGCAAGGACCCGGCCAAGGCGCTGTCGGTGCTGAAGCCCTTGCTGGATACCTCGAATCCGCCTGCGCAGGCCCACTCGTTGGCTGCCGACGCTTATACGAGCCTGGGAAACACCAAGCTCGCCCAGGAGTCATACCGTCGGGCGGTGGCCACCAATCCGAACGACATGGCCGCCCGCACCATGCTGGCACTCGCTCAAATACACGGTGGCCAGGCGGCGCAGGGCTTCGGTGATCTGCAGGCCATTTCATCAACTGATCCTGGCGTTGCGGCGGAACTCGCCTTGTTCAAGGCTTACTTGAGCAAGGGCGAATTTGACAAGGCTAGACAGGCTGTTGATTCCCTGGAGCGCAAAAAACCCACCGATCCGCTTTCCGCTGATCTGCGCGGCTGGCTGGAATTGCTGAAGGGCAATCGAGACAAGGCGCGCGACGCCTTTGAGCTGGCTATGAAGCGAGCTGCAGGTGATATTACGGCCGCCATGATGTTGGGCCGGCTGGACCTGCAGGATGGCAAGCCGGAACCGGCATTGCGACGTTTTGAGCGCGTGCTGCAGGCAGACCCTAAGGCAGTGGATGCACGCATGTCCATCATCGTCTTGCGTGCGCAGGCTGGAGCGAGCGCCGACGAGCAGCAGCGTTTGATTCTTGAGGCCATCAAACTGCATCCGTCAGAGCCTGCGCCTCGTATCGCTCAAATCAATGCATTGCTCGAGGCGGGGCAGCCCAGGGACGCGGTTGTCGCCGCGCAGGCAGCGATCCAGGCCGTGCCCGACAACGCTTCCCTGATCGACTTGCTGGGGCGGTCGCAGATGCTCGCCGGGGACGCCACCGCCGCCAGTCAGGCATATGGGCAGTTAGCCAAGTTGCAACCGAACTCGGCACTTGCAGCGATTCGACAGGCCGAACTCCACGCCACTCTCAAAGACACGCGATCCGCGATCAGCCAACTTCGTCGTGCGCTGGAGATCGTTCCTGACAATTTGGATGTTCAGTCGGCGTTGGTCGGATTGCTTGCCGTTGATGGCAAGTCCGGCGAAGCCAGATCCATCATCGCGTCCATGCAAGCCAAACAGCCGCAGAATGCCGCCGTTTGGGATGTTGGCGGCGATTTGGAGAGCTATCTGCGGAACTTCCCTGCCGCGGTCGCAGCATTTCAGACCAGTCTGAAGAAGCACGACAGCGCAGAAACGGCCATCAAACTTCATCGCGTTCTGTTGTCCTCAGGCAAGCGCGACGAAGCTCGGAATTTTGAAGAGGCGTTTCTCGCCAGATGGACCAAGGACTCGACCTTTCTGTCTTACCTAGGTGATGCTGCACTCGGCGCGGGTGACTATGAGCAGGCTGTGCGGCGGTATGTGCAGGTGATCAAGCTGCAACCTGACCATGTGGCGGCCCTGAATAATCTGGGTTGGGCGCTGCAGAAAGCTGGAAAACCGGGTGCGCTCGACTACGTGGAGCGCGCGCTAAAAATAAAGCCGGACTCGGCAGATATTCTTGATACACACGCCTCGATCTTGGCCAGCGAAAAACGATTTGACGCCGCCATCGAATCTCAGAAGCGTGCGGTCGCTTTGGCGCCGGCGCAGCATCAGTTGCGCCTGCATTTGGCCCAATACTATCTTGCGACGGGGAAGAAGGAACAGGCTCGTACTGAGCTATCCAAGCTTCTTGAGGCTGGTGATCAGTTTGGCCAGCAGGACGAAGTAAAGAAGTTGCTCGGTTCAATGTGAGAAAAATGCTGGCATATCGGGACATGGCATGAGCGGTATCAAGCAAGCGAGCC
Source organism: Paucibacter sediminis (assembly GCF_030254645.1). Taxonomy (NCBI): domain Bacteria; kingdom Pseudomonadati; phylum Pseudomonadota; class Betaproteobacteria; order Burkholderiales; family Sphaerotilaceae; genus Roseateles; species Paucibacter sediminis. The sequence goes on along the minus strand of NZ_CP116346.1, from coordinate 4,547,714 downwards.
TACGCAAAAGGTTCCGCCACATGCTGCGGCATGTGTTTTCCTGTTTGCCTCGACAGACCCGGTTTAGTATCTATCGGGCCATGATTGAATGCGATCAGGATCCTGATCCGCGGCTTGAACTGAAGGTTGCCGAGAGCCAAGAAGAGATCGAGGATTGCTTCAAGATCTTGCATGACGCCTATGTCGCCAGCGGCTTTATGAAGCCGGCCGAGTCGGGCATGCGTGTGACCATGTATCACGCCCTGCCAACCACGACCACACTGTGCGCGAAGTACGACGGGCGCGTGGTCGGCACCATGTCCATGATTCGTGAGGGCGTGTTCGGTTTTCCACTTCAATCGGTGTTCGATTTGAGTGACGTCCGCGCGAAAGAGGGGCAGATTGCCGAAATCTCGGCGTTGGCGGTACATCCTGACTTTCGCAAGACCGGCGGCGCGATTCTGTTCCCGTTGATGAAGTTCATGTACGAGTACTGCACGGAGTTCTTCGATACGAGGCACCTCGTCATCGCGGTCAATCCCGAGCGTATCGAACTGTATGAATCGCTGCTGTTCTTCGAACGCTTGCAGGAACGCGTGGTCGAGAACTACGACTTCGCCAATGGTGCGCCGGCGGTGGGTGCTTCGCTTGATCTTTCGCGCGCGCGCGGGATCTTTCGGCAGGTTTATGGGCGGCGGCGCCTGAGCAAGAATTTGTACAAGTATTTCGTGACCCTGCGGTTGCCGAATATCAAACTCCCGAAGCGCAGGTATTTCACGACCAACGATCCGGTACTGACGCCGGATACCTTGGATTACTTTTTCAATCGACGCAGTGACGTATTTGCCAAGCTTGACGATCGTCGCAAGGCACTGCTCTGGTCTATTTACGATCAGCCAGAGTATCGTCGGGTTTTGCCGATGCTCAGCGGTTCGCCGGTGGCCGTGCATCCAATGCGGCGGCATCAACGCTTTTCCCTGCGTTGTCCGGCTGAATTGCGTCTGACCGTCAACGATGGCGAGCGCACCCTGATGTTGACGGTGATCGAGATATCGTTGTCAGGCTTTCAGGCCACGTCCAAGCTCGCCGTGCCCTTGCATGCGGATGGCGTTGCCCTTATCGAGCTTGGTGCGGAAGAGCGCTCGGTGTTGAACGTAGCTGCGGTGCGACATCACCGAACCGACACGGTCGATTTCTACGGTTTCAAGTTGGTGGAGCCGGACGCCGCTTGGCGGCGCTGTGTCAGCGCGCTTGAAACTGGGCATACAGCTGGCGATTTGTGAGCGCGCCGCGTTCAACTGCTCGACGCACGTGCCTCATGGCTGCATTCGGGCTTGCCGCGGGCCCGTTGGCCCTCGCCGCTATGCCGTCGTTGCCGGATCTGATCGACCGCTGCCGCCCCTCGGTGGTTTTGGTTGGCACGTTTGGCTTGCTCGACAGTCCGCGATTTGGTTTCCGGGGCACTGGCTTTGCCGTGTCGGACGGTCGCCATGTGTTGACGAATGCGCATGTCATCTCGGAAGAGTCCGCGTCACGCCAAGACCGCCGTGTTGCGGTTCAGGTGCTGGATACCGATCGGCAATGGCGGCTTCGCGCGGCAACGCTGGTTGTCTCAGACGAGGTGCACGACCTCGCGGTGCTGCGGATCGAAGGTGCCGCCTTGCCCCCGTTGACGCTCTCCTTGCAGGGCCTGGCGCGGGAAGGGTCAGACATTGCGTTGATGGGTTTTCCGATTGGCGGGGCACTCGGTTTTTCGCATGTCACGCATCGTGGCATCGTGGCCGCCCAAACCTCGATCGCCTTGCCCGCTCCCGATGCCAAGCTGCTCAAGGAGCGAGCGGTACGCCAGATGCGGCAAGGCGATTTCAAGATCCTGCAGTTGGATATCACCGCCTATCCCGGCAATAGCGGCGGGCCGGTGTTCGACCTGCAGTCCGGCGAGGTCGTTGGCGTGGTCAGCATGGTGCTGGTCAAAGGCACCAAGGAATCGGCCTTGAGCTCGCCATCCGGTATCAGCTATGCGATCCCCATCGAGCATGCCTTGAGCTTGCTGGCCAAACTGGATTGACGGTCTGGGCTACTTGGTGGATGGCGTGCCGCGCAAGCACCGAGCCAGCATAAAAAAGCCCCGCATGCGCGGGGCTTTTTGTCGATTGGCAGCCCGGCTACGCCGGGCCAGTCATCAACTTAGGCGGCCTTGCGGCGGCGGGCCGTCAGACCCAGGCCGGCCAGGGCCAGGCCAACCAGACCCAGCGTTGCCGGCTCGGGGATGGCGCGAGCCTCGATCGTTGCCGACCAGGTGTTGTTGTCCAGCGCGCCGTCGTCACCCGTGAACGGGATACCGTCCGGGCCCAACAGAGCCGCTTGCATGGCAGCGATGGTGGTGTTGGTGTACTGGGCGCTGAAAATGCCGGTCCACTGGGTCTTGTCATCGGTGGCGTCGCACACGCTGTCGCCGCCGGTGTCGCAAGCGATGCCGTTCATCGAGATCGTGGCGCTGACGTTGTCACCCAGTTGAGTCAGGAAGTAGGGCGCGCCAGCGATGTTGCCGGCTGCCAGCCAGCGCACGTCAAACGACCAGCCGGGCTGCGCAGCGAACTTCAGGAAGTCGGTGGTCAGACCAAAACCGATGGGCACATTGTTCGCATCGGGAATCGGGAAGCTGCTCATGTCCTGCACTTCACCGGTAGTCAAGCCGGCCATTGCGCCTGCAGCGAACGAGCCAGAGTTGCCGCCGCCGGAGGTAAAAAACGTGCCATAAGTCTTGACGACGTTGGGCGGCGGGTTGATCGAAGGATTCCAGTCGATGTTGCCGACGGTCACCTTCACGAAACCGAAGCTGAAGTTGGCCGAGCCGACGATGGGGGTAGCGCTGGCGGCGGTAGCGCCAACGACGGCCGCTGCGGCGACCAGAGCCTTGATGGTGGTAGAGAGCTTGCTCACTGAGATTCTCCTAGTTTGATTGCCTGTATCTGCGGGGAACTTCCCCCTCTCGGACGTCATTCAATAAGCAGGGATCGTGCCAAGATTCGGAGGCTTGTGGTGAATTCCTTGTGAATCAAAGACTTATGCTGATTTTTGGCTGCGCACTTGACCTGAACGGGAGGGGCGGATTGGGTGGCTGTAAAGTTTCTCGACATCTCTTTGCGCCAACGGTGCATTTGGAATGCGTGATTCCTTGCGAACTTTGGTTACTCTTGCGCGGGTGAGAAATCTGGAATGGGGCTCTTAATGGCCAGTCAAGCTGCAGAGGGTGTTGTTGAAGGCGGGCGGCCGGCGTTGCTCGACGTGCTGAGGCCGACGTCAACCGACGAGGTGCAGCGCATGGTGATTGCCGCGCGTGATGCTAGGCAGGCGATTTATCCAGTTTCGACAGGGTTGAACTGGGGTTATGGCGGCGCGGACCCGGTACGCCCGGGGGCTCGGTTGATGGACTTGTCCGGCATGCGAGCCATACGGGAAAAAATCACGCCGCTAAACCCTGTGGCCGTGATTGAACCCGGTGTGACGCAGGCTGACCTCCACCAGCATCTTCAGCGGCATTGCCCGAGCCTGATGTTCAATGTCACTGGGTCGGCTGCCGCAACCAGCATCATAGGAAACGCATTGGATCGAGGTGTTGGTTATTTGGGGCCGCGCCGGGAGGATTTGTTTGGGCTGGAGGTCGTTACCGGTGCTGGGCAATTGATACATACCGGCTTTCGCCGGTTGGGCGTTGATTCGCCCTTGCGTCATTGCCACCCTTATGGTTTGGGGCCCATGCTGGACGGCCTGTTCTTCCAGAGTAATTTTGGCGTGGTAACGAGTGCCTGCTTCAAACTGTTGCCAAGACCGCCGCGGCAGGTTGCCGTGTCCTTGGCCTTGCGTTCGCAGGAGCGTCTTGGGGAGTTTGTTGACGTATTGGCTGCGCTCAAGCGCGAGCGGCTGATGGACTCGGTCACGCATATCGGCAACAAGGCGCGCACACAGGCCAGCTTGCAGTACGGCATGAACAGCTATCTGCAGACAGAATGCGGGCTCAGCGGCCGGCAGTTGGAGCTCGCCGTGCAGCGCGCGACCGCGCGCGTGGCTCCCCATGAATGGACCAGCCTGGGAGGGGTGGCTGGTACCGCGCGGCAGGTGGATGCTGCGTTGGCCGAGGTCCGCGCGCGCGTGGGCGGCTTGGCTCGGATGACCACGGTGGATGATCGCAAGCTTGCGCTTGGGCATGCCGTGCTGCATGCGTTGCGCTTTCTCCCTTGGGCGCGGGCCAACGCAGCGGCCATTGCTGCTATCAAGCCGCTACACGGCCTGGCTGCCGGTATCCCGACAGATGCGGCGGTCGACAATTTGCTCTGGAAGTTCGGACGTACCGATCTGTCGGCACAACAGCTCGCGCAGTCAAGCAGCGGCGTACTGTTCATCAGCCCTGCATTGCCCATGGACGGTAAATTTGTGGCGATGTTCGTCAAGAAAATGATCGAAACCGCCCGAGAGCACCAGCACACGCTGTATCTGACGCTCAATATCGAAATGGCGAATACCTTGGTTGCCGTGTCGAATTTGCTGTTTGATCGCTCGGATCCGGTCGCCGTGGCCTCAGCGCAGCGTTGCGCGGACGCCCTGTATGGGCTGATCCGGGAGCACCGGCTTGAGGTCTATCGCGCCCGTACAGACATGATGGCCAGCATCACGGAGGTGTCGGCGGAGTACTGGGAGACCGTGCGTGAGCTGAAGCGCGTGCTTGACCCCATGGGGATTATTTCCCCTGGCCGATACGGCACTTCTTGAGCGTCTGTTGTGTGCCGCCAGGTGTTTGCTGCGCCGACCGGCGTGGTGTGGGTGCGGAACGTCGCGCGGTGCGGGCTCGCGAGCACGTCCAGGCGGCGGGTTTCACTGCTTCGCAGATCTGTGCACTTCTGCGCGCTCTCATTTTTCCACCCCCTGAACAGCGGATATGGAAGGGTCGATAGGCTGTGGCATGATCCAGCGATCAAAGCCTAGCCGGCCGGTGGATCATCTGTGGCCGCGCGAATGGTCATAAGTTAAACGAGAGGAATTGCCTTGAATACCAGAATCGTTTCTGTCTTGCGCGTGCTGGGGGCGTTGCTTGTGCCTGCTTCGATGGCTTTGTTGGCTGGGTGCGCCAGCTCGGGCAATCTCCCGCCGGCGCCTTCTTCTGCGTCCATGCAGGATTACAGCTATGTGGTCGGCGCGGGCGACAGCCTCAACATAATTGTTTGGCGAAATCCTGAGCTGTCGATGGCGGTGCCGGTTCGCCCTGACGGCAAGATTGCAACGCCACTGATCGACGAGTTGCCGGTCCAGGGCAAGGATTCCGTGCAGATCGCGCGTGAAATCGAGAAGCAGCTTGGGAAATATGTGCGCGACCCGGTGGTGACGGTGGTGGTGACGGGCTTCGTCGGGCCGTACAGCGAGCAGATTCGCGTGGTCGGTGAAGCCGCCAAGCCGCAATTTCTACCCTACAAGCAAAAGATGACGCTGCTGGACGTGATGATTGCGGTGGGCGGCCTGACGGATTTTGCGGCTGGCAACGATGCGTCCATTCTGCGCACGGCTGAAGGTAACAAGCAGTACTCGGTGCGCCTCAAGGACCTGATCAAGCGCGGCGACGTGTCGGCCAATGTCGAGATGCGGCCCGGTGATATCTTGATCGTGCCGCAGAGCATTTTCTGATTTTGCGGGTCTAGCGATAGGCCGCATATTTTATTTGCGCCGGATTCCTGCTACTTCACTCTGGACTGCTTGCATGAGCGTTCAGAGCCGAGGGTGCTTGGGGTGTCTGGTCCTTAGTCCTAACCAAATGTTGCTCCGATGGACTTGTTGATAGCCCAGATATTCTCCATTGCGAAGCGGATGTGGAAATTCCGTTGGTATGGCGTGGTGGTGGCTTGGCTGGTGGGTGTAATTTCCGCGGTTGCCGTGCTGTTGATGCCGGATCGCTTCGAAGCCAGCGCGCGCATTTACGTCGACACGCAATCCATCCTGAAGCCGCTGATGTCCGGGCTGACCGTGCAGCCTAACGTCGAGCAGCAGGTGGTGATGTTGAGTCGCACCCTGATCAGCCGGCCAAATGTCGAGAAGCTGGTCCGGATGGCTGACCTGGATCTCAAGAGCCAGTCAAAGTCCGAGCAGGAGGCCACGATCGACCGGGTTACCAAGGCCTTGTCGATTCAGAGTACGGCGCGGGATAACCTCTACACCTTGGCATATCGCGACAAGGATCCCGAGACCGCCAAGCGCGTGGTGCAGTCTTTTGTCTCGATCTTTGTCGAGTCCAGCCTGGGTGCGAGTCGCAAAGACACCGCCACCGCCGCAACCTTCATCAACGAGCAAATCAAGAATTACGAGGCCAAGCTGGAAGAGGCGGAAGGGCGCCTGAAGGCCTTCCGTTTGCGCAATATCGAACTCACGGCGTCGGATGGCAAGGACTCTGCGTCGCGGCTCGCGGAGATGGCCGCGCAACTTGATCGTGCCCGGCTTGAGTTGCGCGAGGCCGAGAACGCCCGCGACGCCGCCGAGCAGCAACTCGACGGTGCTGGTACACGCGGCGGAGGTGCCGCCATGCCCAACCTGCTTCCGGACTCATCTGTCGGGAACATCGCCACGCCCGAAATCGACGGTCGCATCGACGCACAGAAGCGCAATCTGGACGGTTTGCTACAGCGCTACACGGATGAACATCCTGATGTGGTCGGTGTCAGAAAGCTGATCAAGGATCTGGAGGAGCAGAAGCGCAAGGAAGTCGCGGAGTTGCGCAAGGCCGCGCAGGCCGCGCCGGCGCAGCCTGGCGCCGGGAATACGGCGCAGCAGGAAATCATGCGCATGCTTGCCGCCAGCAAGGTTCAGGTTGCCTCGCTGCGTGCTCGTGTGCAGGAATATTCGTCCCGGTATGGCGCAGCCTTGAATGCGATGAAGACATCGCCCCAGCTTGAGGCCGAGGCGGCGCAGCTGAACCGTGATTACGCCATTCACAAGAAGAACTACGAAGATCTGGTTGCCCGGCGTGAGTCGGCAGCGATATCCGGAGAGCTGGATGTGGCCAGCGGTGTTGCGGACTTCCGTCTGATCGATCCGCCGCGTGCCTCCGACAAGCCGGTTGCCCCGAATCGCATATTGCTGCTTGCGGGCGCGATGTTGATCTCCTTGGCTGCCGGCGTATTCACGACCTTTGTGGCTTGCCAGTTGCGGCCCGTATTCCTTGACGCGGCGGAGCTGCGCAATCGGACCGAATTGCCGATCCTGGGCGTGGTTTCAGCATTGGTGAATCCTTCCGAACGTCGTCGCGACAAGGTGGACCTGATCCGTTTCTGCGTTGCTGCGCTCGGCTTGGTCGGCGCCTACGCGGCAGGGATGACGGCGATGGCTATTTTGCTCGCCAAGCATGTGGGGTAATTGAAATGAGTAGCTTGATTGAACAAGCCGCGCAGCGTCTTGAACAACTGCGTCAGGCTGGTGCAGATGTGGCTGCGCCGGCCAATGTTTCGCCCCCCGTCGCAGCCGCGCCCGCTGCCACGCGCGCGCCGGGTAGCGGTGACTCTCTGGCGCAGTCGCGCCGTGTGGATCTTGATCTGGATGCGCTGCTGGCGCAGGGGCTGCTGACGCCGAATGCGCCGCGGTCGATGCTGGCCGACCAGTATCGTGTGATCAAGCGGCCGCTCATCAAGAATGCGATGGGCAAGGGCGCCGAGACCATCAATCATGCCAATCTGATCATGGTCACCAGCGCCTTGCCGGGCGAAGGCAAGAGCTTCACATCGCTCAATCTCGCCATGAGCATCGCGGCTGAGATGGACAACACCGTGATGCTGGTTGACGCCGATGTGGCGCGGCCGTCGGTGTTGCGCATGTTGGGGTTGCCGCCCGGTCCGGGATTGCTCGACATCTTGGAGGAGCGCGCCACCATTTCTGACGTGCTGCTGCGAACGAATATCGACAAGCTCACCGTGCTGCCGAGTGGCACCCCGCACCCGCGGGCCACGGAGTTGCTGGCCAGCGATGCAATGACGGTGCTGCTGAACGACATGGCCGAGCGTTATTCGGACCGCGTCATTATTTTTGATTCGCCGCCCTTGCTGCTCACCACGGAATCGCGCGTGCTGGCCTCCCACATGGGACAGATCGTGGTCGTGGTGCATGCCGACAAGACCTTGCAAAGCGCTGTGCAGCAGGCGCTGGCGACGATCGAGTCCTGCCCGCTCAAGCTGATGATATTGAATCAGGCGCGCGGCAGCGCAGCCAGTGGCTACGGCTACGGCTATGGCTACGGCTATGGATATGGCTACACCAGTGATGACCATGCCAAAGTGGCCTGAAGCGGCCCCTGCGTTTTTGTCACTCGGTCTGGTGCTTTGCTGCGCTGGCGCGGAGGCCCAGTCTGGCACGCCGGACGAAGCGCGTACCGGGCTGAGCATCGTCCCCAAGCTGTCCTTGTCCCAGATGGTGACGGACAATTTGCGCGTTGATGATCGCAACAAGGACGCTGCGCTTGCGACCACGCTGGCCCCGGGGATCAGCTTGTCGCTGCAGTCCCCGCGTGCGCGCGTGCTGCTGGACTACAGCCTCAATGCCATGCTGTACGCCAAGTCCGAGCAAAAGCGTCGTACCAGCAATTCGCTGAATGCCAACGCAAACATCGAGTTGCTTGAGAACTGGTTGAGCCTGGAGGCTCGTGCCCTGGTTGGGCAGCAGGCCATTTCAGCATTCGGGACCGTGACCAGCAGCGATGCGCTGGTGAACGAGAACCAGACCGAACTGCGTTCGCTTACCGTGAGTCCGGTGATGCGTGGTCGCGTGTCCAGCTTGGCCACATACGAACTGCGTGGCACGGCCACGGAAACCCGTGCCAAAGGCACAGCGGCTGGCGATACCAGCGGCCGGGGAGCGTCACTGCGGGTTGAAAGCCTGGATGGCGCACAGCGGCGTTTCAGTTGGTATGTGAACGCGCTGACGCAACGCAACGAATCCAGCGCCAGCCTGGGCAGCGGTGGCGTGCGCGACACCAGCACGTCGAGCGCGCTGGCTGGTCTGCGTTGGCGCCCCGACGTTGACTGGGTGCTCGGCGGATTTGCCGGCGGCGAGCGCAGCAACCTTGCTGCCGTCAAGCAGACCGCGGGCGCAACCTATGGCATTGACGGCAGCTGGACGCCTACGCCACGCACCGTGGCGCAGGCAAGCTGGCAGCACCACTCGTATGGTGACAGCCATAGCCTGAGCCTTGAACACCGGATGTCGCGCACTGCCCTGCGGCTGAGCGATTCCGCCACGGCGGTTGCGCCGGGTGCCAACGGTGCCGCTGGACGTCTCACCAATTACGACTTGCTGTTCCTGCAGTTCGCTAGCGCGGAGCCGGATCCGGTCAAGCGGGACCTGTTTGTCCGCGCGTTCCTACAGGCCAATGGGCTCGCGGCAGACGCCGTCACGACCACGGGTTTCATCAGTGCGGGCGCCACGCGTTTGCGGCGCCAAGAGGCGTCGATGTCCTGGACCGGTATCCGCGCCACGCTGACGGGTTCGATCAACCAGAGCCAGACGCGTCGTCTGGGCCCGCAGGATTCAGGCGTTGTTGATGATCTGTCCGGTAGCGGCGTGGTCAAACAGCTCGGCTTGGCCGGGAACCTGTCTTATCGCTTGACCGCTGACTCGTCTGCCTCACTGAGCGGCAGCTACCAGCGCACGCGCGGCGATCTGGGTACGCAGTCGACCAGCATGAAATCAATACTCGCCGGCTGGAATGCGCGCTTGGGGCGTCGCACCACTGGCATGGTCAATCTGCGCCACACGCAGTTTGCAAGCTCCATCAAACCCTACCGGGAGAACGCCGTGATCGTCACCCTGGTCCAGCAGTTCTAGAGCATGTATGAAGCGTTCTACGGGCTGAGCAGCAAGCCCTTTCAGCTCAGTCCTGACCCGAGTTTCTATTTCGGCAGCAAGCAGCACCGGCGCGCCAAAGCCTATTTGGACTATGGCGTGCTGCGCAGCGACGGCTTCATCGTCATCACTGGCGAGATCGGTGCGGGCAAGACCACCCTGTTGCGCGGCCTGCTCGACAGCCTGAATCGCAGCAATGTGGTGATTGGCAACGTCGTCACCACGCAACTCGATGCGGAAGACACCTTGCGCATGGTTGGGGCAGCCTTCGGTGTGCGCGTCAAGGAGCTGTCGAAGTCGGAGCTTCTGATGGCACTGGAGGCGTTCCTGGTGGGCCAGGTCGCACAAGGAAAGCGCTGCCTGCTGATCGTGGACGAGGCGCAAAACCTGACCCCGCGCGCCGTGGAAGAGTTGCGCATGCTGTCGAACTTTCAGTTCGGCAATCAGTCGTTGCTGCAGACCTTTCTGGTCGGTCAGCCTGAGTTCCGACAGATCCTGCAAAGCCCGGAAATGGAGCAGTTCCGTCAACGCGTGGCGGCCACCTGCCATATCGGACCGCTGGCGGAAGACGAGACCCAGCGCTATATCGAGCATCGGCTGAAATGTGCTGGCAGCACGGGCAAGCCGAGTTTCGATCCTGAGACCTTTGCCGCCATCCACAACGCGGCGCAGGGCATTCCCCGCCGCATCAACTCGCTGTGCGACCGTTTGCTGCTGCTCGGCTTCATGGCCGGGCGCACCCATTTGTCGGTGGCGGACGTCGAAGAAGTGCTGGACGACGTGGCCAAGGAGAGCGAGTTGCCCGCGTCGATGGTGGCGCAGGGCGCTCGGCATGCGCTGGCCGCGTTGCCCGATGAAGGCGTCAGCATCGACGTGAACCGCTTCTCGCACGAGCCCGGCGCTCTCGACGGCATTGCCACGGACTTCGGCCATCTCGGCGAACATCAGGTGGCGGAACGGCTGCAGCGACTGGAATCCAGTCTGATGCGCCTGGAGCGCATCAATTTGCAGACGCTGACCCTGCTGCAGAAGTTTGTCGAGGCGGTGCGTAGCAATCCCGCCAACTCCAGCGAAAGCAAGTCATGAGCGGCGTGCGCAATGCCATGACGATTGATGTCGAGGACTATTTCCAGGTCTCGGCCTTCGCGCCCTACATCGCGCGCAGCGATTGGGATCAGCGCGAATGCCGCGTCGAGCGCAACGTCGACCGCATCCTCGCCCTGCTGGACGCCCAGGGTGTCAAGGCCACGTTTTTCACGCTCGGGTGGATCGCAGAGCGCTATCCGGCGTTGGTGCGACGCATCGTCGATGCGGGGCACGAATTGGCCTCACATGGCTACGGCCACGAGCGTGCTAGCGACCTGTCCGCCGAGTCGTTCCGGCAGGACGTGGTGCGTGCCAAGCAATTGCTCGAAGACATTGGCGGACGGCCCGTGCTGGGTTACCGCGCGCCGAGCTTCTCCATCGGCACCGGCAATCTCTGGGCCTTCGACGTGTTGCAGGACGCGGGCTATCGCTACAGCTCCAGCGTCTACCCGATTCAGCATGATCACTACGGCATGCCCGATTCCCCGCGCTTCGCCTACGCGGTGCGAGACGGTCTGCTGGAGGTGCCGGTGACGACCCTGCGCATGCTCGGACGCAATCTTCCTTCCAGCGGCGGTGGCTACTTCCGCCTGCTGCCCTATGGCTTGTCGCGCTGGATGTTGCGACGTGTGAATGCCGCGGATGGCCAAAGTGCCGTCTTCTACTTTCATCCCTGGGAAATCGACGCCGAGCAGCCGCGAGTGGCCGGTATCGATGCCAAGACCCGTTTCCGCCATTACGTGAACATCGATCGCACCTTCGACCGCATTGCCCAACTCCTGGGTGACTTCAGCTGGGGGCGCATGGACGAGATATTCCTGCCCGCTGTGCCTGCGGTCGCGGAGGCCTCCTGATGGCGGCCGACTTGGCGGTTCAGCGCCTGCGCGTTGACGACGCCGTGACCGCACGGCGCTGGGACGAGTTCGTCATGGGCTGCCCGGACGCGAGCTTTTTTCATCGTGCCGGTTGGCAACAGGTGATCCAGCAGGCCTTCGGCCATGCCTGCTTCTTTCTCTATGTCGAGCGTGCCGGTCGCATCGAAGGGGTACTGCCCCTGGCACAAGTGAAGAGCCTGCTGTTCGGTCATGCACTGGTGGGCTTGCCGTTCGGTGTCTACGGCGGCGTGGCCGCCGTGAACGACGAGGCGGCGCAAGTGCTGGAGCGCGAAGCGCAGCAAATCGCACAGCGACTGGGCGCGGCGCATCTTGAGTTGCGCCATGTGCGTCAGCGCCATGCTGATTGGCCGCAACAAGATCTCTACGTCACCTTCCGCAAGGAGATATTGCCGGAGGAGGAAGCCAATATGCTGGCCATCCCGCGCAAGCAGCGTGCGATGGTGCGCAAGGGCATCAAGAACGGGTTGCAGAGCCAGCTGGACGCGGGCGTGGAGCGCTTCTTCGCGCTCTACGCCGACAACGTCCATCGCCATGGCACGCCGGCCATGCCGAAGCGCTATTTCCAGCTCTTGCGTGACGTGTTCGGAGCCGACTGCGAGGTGCTGACCGTCACCGCTGCCGATGGCCGGCCACTCAGCTCGGTGTTGAGCTTCTACTTCCGCGACGAAGTGCTGCCGTATTACGCCGGCGATGACGAAAGCGCACGCGACCTGGCCGCCAACGACTTCAAGTACTGGGAGTTGATGCGTCGTGCCTGCGCGCGCGGGCTCAAGGTATTCGACTACGGGCGCAGCAAGCAGGGTACCGGCTCCTATGCCTTCAAGAAGAATTGGGGCTTCGAGCCTACGCCGCTGCATTACGAGTACTGCCTCTACAAGCGCGAGGCGGTGCCGCAGAACAATCCGTCCAATGCCAAGTACCAATTGCTGATCAGGGCCTGGCGTCGGCTGCCCATCGGTGTGGCCAACTGGCTCGGACCATTCCTGGTGAAGAATCTTGGCTGAACACAGCAGCATGACCATGCAGACGTCGGGGCTCGCCGCCGGCAAGGACTTGCGCGACGCCTGGAGGCGCCACGGTGTCGTGCTCACGCTTCTTTGGCTGGGGCTGTTCCTGGGATACCGAGATACCGCCTTGGGCATGCAGGCAATCTGGGAGCGCTCGGAGACCTTTGCCCATGCCTATCTGGTGCTTCCTATCTCGTGCTGGCTGGTATGGCGGCAACGGGCTGCGTTGGCCTTCATAAGGCCGACCGGCTGGTGGCCCGCCTTGCTGGGTCTGGGCGCTGGCGGCCTGCTTTGGCTGCTGGGCGAACTCGGTGCATTCAATGCACTGACGCAGTATGCGTTTGTGATCATGCTGGTGTCCGCCGTGCTTGCCGCGCTCGGGCCGGCAGTGGGGTGGGCGATTGCCTTCCCGTTGGCGTTTCTGTTCTTTGCGGTGCCGGCGGGCGAGGTGGCGATGCCGCAGCTGATGACCTGGACCGCCGATTTCACCGTGGCGGCTTTGCGTTTGTCCGGGCTGCCCGTCTACCGCGAAGGGCTGAATTTCGTCATTCCGAGCGGGAACTGGTCGGTGGTCGAAGCCTGCAGTGGCGTGCGCTACCTCATCGCTTCGGTGATGGTTGGCACTTTGTTTGCCTACCTCAACTACCGCAGCCTGCGTCGCCGCCTGCTGTTTGTGCTGGTCGCATTGCTGTTGCCGGTGTTGGCGAACTGGGTGCGTGCCTATCTGATCGTGATGCTGGGGCATCTCTCCGGCAATGAACTGGCCACGGGCGCGGACCATCTGATCTATGGCTGGGTGTTCTTCGGCGTCGTCATGTTCGCCATGTTCATGATTGGCGCGCGCTGGTCGGAGCCGGAGTTGCCCGCCTTGCCGCAGGCTGCGAGGGCGGCCGCGGCTCTGGCGGGCAGCGCTTCCCGGATTTGGTGGGTGGCGGCGCTGAGCGCTGCCCTGATCGCCGCGGCGCCCCTATGGCTGCGTGCGCAGGAGCGCGGGCTGCCCGTCGTCCACCTGCAAACACCGACCGCAGATGGGCCGGCTTGGGAGACGCACAAGCTCGACGCCAGCGAGTGGAGCCCGACGGACCCCGGGGCCGACGGGCGCCTGCATCTCCGGTACAGCCGTGAGCAGCGGGACGTGGGCCTTTACATGGCCTTCTATGCGAGCCAGCGTGCCGAGCACAAGCTGATCAGCTCGGTCAATACCCTGGTGCGGTCGGAAGATCCGCAGTGGACATTGGAGCAACGGCAGTTGGTGCCGCTGCGCGCAGCTGCCAGTGACTTGCAGGCCCTGCGCGCCGACGTGGCACCACGCCTGCAGGGGCATGGGCGCGGCAATGCTGAGAGCATGGTGCTTCTGCAGCTCTACTGGGTGAACGGTGCCTGGACCGCAGAAGCGCGCCGCGCGCAATGGTGGCTGGTGCGTGATCGCCTGCTCGGCCGATCCGATCTGGGTGCCACGGTGGTGGTCTACGCGCGCAGTGCCGAGGGCCAGCGTGACGTCACGCAACAGCAGTTGAATGCCTTCCTCGTACAGCATCTGCCTGCGCTGGAACGCAGTCTCGGCCGCGCCGTCGAAGGCCGGCCATGAGCACAGCGGCTGCTGATGCGCGCCCGCTGGTGCTGCACGTGGTGTTCCGCTTCGACACCGGCGGTCTGGAGAACGGCGTCGTCAAGCTCATCGATCAGCTTCCGGCGGATCGTTACCGGCATGCGGTGCTGGCGCTTACCGAGGTCACCAGCTTTCGCGAGCGCGTGCAACGCAAGGATGTCGAGTTCATCGCCCTGCATAAGAAGCCAGGTCATGGCTTCTGGCTTTACCCCGAGCTGTACCGCGTTTTCAAGCGCCTCAGGCCGATGATTGTGCATACGCGCAATCTGGCCGCGCTGGAGGCGGTGGTGCCAGCCTGGGCGGCCGGCGTGCCGATCCGTGTGCACGGCGAGCATGGCCGCGATCTCGGTGACCTGGACGGCAGCAACCGGGGTCAGCAAAGGCTGCGCCGGCTCTACAGCCCCTTCGTGCATCGCTATATCGCGCTCTCGCGCGACCTCGCCGATTACCTGTCCGCGCGCGTCGGTATCCGGGGCGAGCGCATCGCCCAGGTCTACAACGGCGTGGAAATCGAGCGCTTTGCGCGCCCGGCCGGCCGTGCGGCGATACCGGCTTGCCCTTTTGGTGCTGCGGGCGAATTCATCGTCGGCAGCGTGGGTCGCATGCAGGGCGTGAAAGACCCGCTCAACCTGGCCCGCGCCTTTGTGCTGGCGCTGCAGCAGCGTCCCGAGCTGCGTGCGCGTCTGCGCCTGGTGATGGTGGGGGGCGGCCCCTTGCTGGAGCCGGCGCGTGCGCTGCTGCAGGACGCCGGTGTGGCCGAACTCAGCTATCTTCCGGGCGAGCGCAGCGACGTTGCTGAGGTCATGCGAGGGCTGGATTGCTTTGTGCTCCCCTCCTTGGCGGAAGGCATCTCCAACACCATACTGGAAGCCATGGCGAGTTCGCTGCCGGTCATCGCGACCGCCGTGGGTGGCAATGCAGAGCTGGTGCTGGATGGCCAGACCGGCAGCCTGGTGCCGTCCGGCAACGCACAAGCCCTTGCCGATGCCATGCTGCGACTGGCCGATGATGCGGAGCTGGCGGCCCGGCAGGGCCGGGCTGGGCGCACGCGCGTCGAGCAGCAGTTCAGCATGAAGGCCATGCTGCAGGGCTATCAGCAGGTCTACGACAGCGAACTGCAGCGTCGCGCCAGACCCAAGGCGCTTCAACTCACCTAGAGAACATCATGTGCGGAATCACTGGCATCTTTGATACCCAATCGGCGCGGGCCATCGATCCCCGGCAGCTGCAGCGCATGAACGAGTCGCAGCACCATCGCGGCCCGGACGAGGGCAGCGTGCACATCGAGCCCGGCGTGGGCTTCGGTCACCGGCGCCTGTCCATCATCGACGTGGCCACCGGCCAGCAGCCGCTCTTCAACGAAGACGGCACCGTGGTGGTGGTCTTCAACGGCGAGATCTACAACTTTCAGAGCCTCATTCCCGAGTTGCAGGCCCTGGGTCATGTATTCCACACGCGTAGCGACACCGAGGTGATCGTGCATGCCTGGGAGGCATGGGGCCCCGACTGCGTGAAGCGCTTCCGTGGCATGTTTGCGTTCGCGCTCTGGGACCGCAATCAGCAGACCTTCTTCATGGCGCGTGATCGCCTGGCCGTCAAGCCCATGCATTACGCGCTGCTGGACGACGGTACGCTGCTGTTCGGCTCCGAGCTGAAGTCCCTGCTGGCCCATGGGGGCATGAAGCGTGAGATCGATCCGCTGGCCGTGGAAGAGTACTTCGCCTTCGGCTATGTGGCCGAGCCGCGCTGCATCTTCAAGCAGGCGCGCAAGCTCGAACCTGGCCACAGCCTGTGCATACGGCGGGGGCAACCAATCCCGGCGCCACAGCGCTACTGGGATGTGCGCTTCACCCTGGATCGCCAGATCAGCGTGGAAGACGCCTGCGACGAGCTGCGCGCCAAGCTGGAGGAGTCGGTACGGCTGCGCATGATTTCGGAAGTGCCGCTGGGCGCCTTCCTCTCGGGCGGCGTGGATTCCAGCGCGGTGGTGGCCACCATGGCGGGCCTGTCGGAGGAACCCGTCAACACCTGTTCGATCGCCTTTGACGATCCGGCCTTCAACGAGTCCGAGTTTGCTCAGCTGGTGGCCGATCGCTACCGGACCCACCACTCGGTGGAGACCGTGGTCAGCGATGACTTCGACCTCATCGACACGCTGGCGCGCCTGTACGACGAGCCCTATGCCGACAGCTCGGCCATCCCGACTTACCGCGTCTGCCAGCTGGCACGCAAGCATGTGACGGTGGCGCTTTCGGGCGATGGCGGCGACGAATCCTTCGGCGGCTATCGCCGCTACCGCATGCACCTGATGGAGGAGCGCATGCGCGGGGCCTTGCCGGCGGCGCTGCGCCGCCCGGTGTTTGGGCTGCTGGGTCGCGTCTATCCCAAGGCGGATTGGGCGCCGCGCGTGTTTCGCGCCAAGACCACCTTCGAGGGCATGGCGCGCACCTCGGTGCAGGCCTACTGCCATTCGGTCTCCATCCTGCGCGAGCCCATGCGCGCGGAACTGTTCAGTGCGCAGTTCAAGGCCAGCCTGGGCGGCTACACGGCGCAGGACGTGTTTGATCGCCATGCCGCCAACGCCGATACCGAGGATCCGCTGGCGCTGATCCAGTACCTGGACATGAAGACCTATCTGGTCGGCGATATCAACACCAAGGTGGACCGGGCCAGCATGGCGCATTCGCTCGAGGTGCGCGAGCCGCTGATGGACCATGAGCTGATCGAGTGGCTGGCGCGTCTGCCCTCGGACCTCAAGGTGCGCGGCCAGGAGGGCAAGTTCCTGCTCAAGAAAGCCATGGAGCCCAAGCTGCCCGACGCGGTTCTGTACCGCCCGAAGATGGGTTTTGCCGTGCCGCTGGCGCGCTGGTTCCGTGGCCCGCTGAAGCAGCGCGTGCGTGAGGCCGTGTTGGGCCCGCGGCTGGCTGCCACCGGCTGGTTCAATCCCGCCTACCTGCAACATCTGGTGGACGCACATCAGGCCGGCACGCGCGACTACAGCGCGCCGCTGTGGACCCTGCTGATGTTCGAGGCCTTCCTGCGCAATGTGGTGGATGGCGGCCAGGCCCAACTCCAGCCGCTGGAAAGCGCGGTGGCCCACGCATGAGCCTGAAGATACTGCACCTGCTGGACCATTCGCTGCCCCTGCACAGCGGCTACAGTTTCCGAACCCTGGCCATCCTGCGCGAGCAGCATGCGCTGGGTTGGCAGACCTTGCACCTCACCACGCCCAAGCAGGGTGCGGGCGAGCAGTTGGAAGAAGAGGCCAGCGGTCTGCGTTTTCTGCGCACGCCCAGCCCGGCAGGCGTCGGGCTGATTCAGCAGATGCGGCTCACCGCGCAGCGCCTGCGCGAGGTCTGCGAACGCGAGCAGCCCGATCTGGTCCATGCCCATTCGCCGGTACTGAATGCGCTGCCGGCGCTGTGGGTGCGGCGCGGCCTGAACATCCCGGTGGTCTACGAGATGCGCGCCTCCTGGGAGGACGCGGCGGTGGACCATGGCAGCACCAAAGAGGGCAGCCTGCGCTACCAGGTCTCGCGCGCGCTGGAGAGCTTTGCGCTCAAGCGGGCCGACCAGGTCACCACCATTTGCGAGGGGCTGCGCGGTGACATCGCGGTGCGTGGCGTGTCCGCCGAGCGCATCACGGTGATTCCGAATGCGGTGGATGCGCAGCTGTTCCAGTTCGGCGTCGAGCCCGATGCGGCCCTGCGCAGTCGGCTGGGGCTGGACGGCGCCACCGTGCTCGGTTTTGCCGGCTCCTTCTACGGCTATGAAGGGCTGCATCTGCTGCTCGACGCGGTGGCAGGCATGCATGCCCGCCACGCCAAGTTGCGCGTGCTGCTGGTGGGCGGCGGGCCGCAGGAAGAGGCCTTGCGGGCCCAGGTGCAGCGCCTGGGCTTGCAGGAGCTGGTGATCTTCACCGGCCGCGTGCCGCATGCCGAGGTGCAGCGCTATTACGAGCTCATCGATGTGCTCGCCTATCCGCGTCTGCCGATACGCCTGACCGAGCTGGTCACGCCGCTGAAGCCGCTGGAGGCGATGGCCCAGGGCCGCATGTTCGTGGCCTCCGATGTCGGCGGCCATCGCGAGCTGATACGCGATGGCGAGACCGGTTTTCTGTTCCGCGCCGGCGATGTGTCCGCGCTCGAGCAGGCGCTGGAGAAGGTGCTGGCGCAGCGCGAGCAATGGCCGCGCATCCGCCAGCAGGCGCGCCATTTCGTCGAGAAGGAGCGCACCTGGGCCTCCAGTGTGGCGCGCTACCGCGAGGTCTACCGGCGCGCCCTGGCCGCACGTGGCCACGATGTTCAACCCGTTCTGAGCTGAGGCCCGACCAAGGTGTGTGGAATCCACGGACTCTATCGATTTGACGGCCGTCCGGTCGAGCCGGCCTGGCTCACCGCAATGGGCAATGTCACCCAGCATCGCGGGCCGGACGATGAGGGCCAGCATATCCATGGCGCCTGCGGCATCGCGATGCGGCGCCTGTCCATCATCGACCTGGCCGGCGGCCATCAGCCGCTGTCCAACCACGACGACAGCCTCTGGCTGGTCTGCAACGGCGAGATCTACAACTACCGCGAGCTGCGCAGCGAACTGCAAGCCAAGGGCTATCAGTTCAAGACCGGCTCCGACAGCGAGGTGCTGCTGCACCTCTACGATGCCGAGGGCGATGCCTTTGTGCACCGCCTCAACGGCATGTTCGACTTCGCGCTTTGGGACGCACGTCGCGAGCGCCTGCTGATCGGCCGCGACCGCATCGGCGTGAAGCCGCTCTATGTGCTGCAGGACGCGCAGCAGCTGGCCTTCGCCACCGAGGCCAAAGCCTTGCTGGCACTGCCGGGCGTGCGCGCCGAGCTGGACACCGCGGTGCTGCCCAGCTATCTGCAGCTCGGCTATGTGGCCGCGCCGGCCAGCATGTTCAAGGGCATACGCAAGCTGCCGCCGGCCACACTGCTGAGCGTGGAGCGCGGTCAGGTCAAGCAGTGGTGCTACTGGCAGCTTTCGCCGCAGATGCATACCGGCCGCAGCGAGGCCGACTGGATCGCGCAGGTGCGTGCCGGCCTGGAGCGCTCGGTGCGCATGCAGATGGTCAGCGATGTGCCCATTGGCGCCTTCCTCTCCGGTGGCGTGGACTCCAGCGCGGTGGTGGCCTATATGGCGCGCCAGACCAGCGAGCCGATACGCACCTATGCGATCGGTTTCGAGGGTGGCGAGGCCGAGGCGCTCTACAACGAGCTGCCCTATGCGCGCCAGGTGGCCCAGCTCTTTGGCACGCGGCATCGCGAGATCGTGGTCAAACCCGACGTGGTGGACCTGCTGCCTCAGCTGCTCTGGCATATGGACGAGCCGGTAGCCGACACCGCCTTCATCACCACCTATCTGGTCTCGCAGTTCGCCCGCCAGGATGTCAAGGTGATTCTCTCGGGCGTGGGCGGCGACGAGCTATTCGGCGGCTACCGTCGCTATCTGGGCGGGCATTACGCGCGCAAGCTGCAAGTGCTGCCGGGCTGGCTGCGCGGCCTGCTGGCCGGTGCCGCGCGCAAGCTGCCGGCCGATCGGCACTCCGGCCTGCTCAACACCCTGCGCCTGGCCAAGGGCTTTCTCGCCTCGGCCGAGATGGATGCCGACGCACGCTACCAGAGCTATCTGCAGGTGCTGAGCCAGGACCTGATCGCGCGCCTGTTGCTCAAGCCCGGTGCCGCCTACGATCCGCTCTCCGCCGCCTTCGCACAGGCCGGGCACGAGGACGAGCTCAACCGCATGTTGGCGGTGGACATGCAGACCCAGCTGCCGGACGACCTGTTGATGCTCACCGACAAGATGAGCATGGCGGTCTCGCTGGAATGCCGCGTGCCGCTGCTGGACCATGAACTGCTGGAGCTGGCGGCGTCCATGCCGGCCGCCATCAAGGTCAAGGGCGGGGTGCTCAAGCACGTGATGAAGAGTGCGTTGTCCGATCTGCTGCCGCAGGACATCCTGCATCGCAAGAAGCGCGGCTTCGGTACCCCCATGGGCGCCTGGCTGAAGAAGGAGCTGGCGCCGCTGCTGCGCCGCCTGCTCAGCCCCGAGGTGGTGGGTGCGCGCGGCCTGTTCGTGCCGACGGTAGTCAGCGGCCTGATCGCCGACCACGAGGCCAACCGCATCGACGGCACCGACGCCCTGCTGGCGCTGATGAATCTGGAAATCTGGAGCCGCATCTACCTGGACGGTCGCACGGCCGCCGATGTGGCGCATGAACTGAAGAGCTATCTGGCCGCATGAACATCCTCTACCTCTGTCACCGCTTCCCGTTTCCGCCCAAGCGCGGCGGCAAGATTCGGCCCTTCAACATGATCCGTCACCTGACGGCCCAGGGCCATCAGGTGACGGTGTGCTCGCTGAGCCGCTCGGATGCCGAAACCGCCGAAGGCCAGGGGCTGGAGAAGCACTGCAAGGCCTTCGAGCTGGCACGCGTGCACAACCCGGTGCAGGCACTGCGCATGGTGGCGCGGTTGCCGCTGCTCACGCCCTCGTCGATGGGCTTCTTCTACTCGCGCGATCTGCAGCGCCGGGTGGATCGGCTGCTCGCCGCGCAGCAGTGGGATCTGATCTTCGTGCACTGCTCATCGGTGGCGCAGTATGTGGAGGACGTCAAGGGCATCCCCAAGATTCTCGACTTCGGCGACATGGACTCGCAGAAATGGCTGGAGTATGCGAACTACAAGCCCTTTCCGCTCTCGCTGGGCTATACGCTGGAAGGCCACAAGATGTTGCGTGCCGAGAAGCTGCTGGCGCGCAAGTTCGATCTCTGTAGCGCCACCACGCGCGCCGAGTGGGAGACCTTGAACTCCTACGGCACCGGGGCCGCCAGCGACTGGTTCCCCAATGGCGTCGACGCCGAGGCCTTCAGCCCGAATGTTGATGGAGAGGGCACGGTCTACGATCCCGACACGATCAGCTTCATCGGGCGCATGGACTACTACCCCAACCAGGAGTGCATGGCGCGCTTCTGCGCCGAGACCTGGCCCCTTATCAAGGCGCAGCGCCCGCAGATGAAGCTCACCATCGTCGGCGCCGATCCTTCGCCGGCGATGCGCAAGCTCGGTGACATCGACGGCGTGACGGTCACGGGATCGGTGCCGCAGGTGCAGCCCTATGTGCGCAAGTCGGCGCTGATGGTGGCGCCGCTGGCGATTGCGCGCGGCACGCAGAACAAAATCCTGGAGGCCATGGCCATGGGCGTGCCGGTGGTGACCAGCTCGGTCGCAGCCGGGGGGGTGGACGCCGAAGCGGGTGCGCATCTGCTGGTGGCGGATACGGCGCAGGACTGCGCCGCCGCGGTCTTGCGCATCTGCGGTGACCCAGCCGAGCGGCAGCGCCTTGCCGAAGCGGGCAGGGCACGCATGCTGAGCCACCACGCCTGGCCGCGCTCGATGGAGCGGCTGGACGGCATCATCGACAGGCTGCTCGCGGGTCGGGGCGCGACCGCCTGAGTCGCCGCCGCTTCACGCGGCGGGTGGCTTGCCGTTCAGCAGAAAGCTCAGTACGCGTGAGCGGCGTATCAGCAGCAGGTGAGCTGCGAGGCCGGCTGCCGTGGTTGCCACGCTCACGACCAGGAACTTCGCCCACGGCCACCAAGGCAGGCCCATCAGCAGCATGCCCAGGGCGATGACCAGGATGTGGTGCAAGAGGTAGACCGAGTAGGCCGAGTCGCTCACAAGGCGTGTGAATGCCGTGCTGCGATCAAAGAAACGGTAGAACCCGCCCAGCGCGGATGCCACGCTCAGCCAGATGCCGAACAGTTGGAGCAGGCGGGCCGGTTCGGCCAATGAGCCAGGGGCGCTGCGGGTCCAGTGCGCCGCCAGCATCGCGATGGCAATGCCGAGCGGCAGCCACAGCGGCGAGACCGAGGCGAGTCGCTGCAGCAGATCGCGGCGGCCGTGCATGTACGCGCCCACCAGAAAATAGGGGAAGTAGTTTGCCAATTCGAACAGCGTGAACAGCCCGAGAACGGGCTGATAGGCGAGCCCGCTGAGCCGCACGCACAACTCGAGCGCGTACCCGAACAGTGCGCAGGCGGCCAACGCGATGGCTAGTGTGCTGAGACCGCCGCGGCCCGCTGCATCACCAGCGCGGAGCTGCAGAGCGCGCAGCGCCGGGGCCAGCGCGCAAAGCAGGAGCGTGAACGCTGCCAGGTCGATCAGGAACCACAGGTGGTGGGCCTGCAGTCGCACGTCGGCCCAGGCGAGTGGCTGGCCCTTGTAGCTTGCTAGCAGCAGATCCTGCGCGACATTCAGGGTGGAGGCCACCACGATCAGCGGCACCAGCAGCCGTGTCGCGCGCGCCAGCAGCAGGGCGGCCGGTCCCCTGCGCAGCAATGTCATGGCGGTGAAATAGCCGGAAATCCAGAAGAACGCCGGCATCCGGAAGACGTGGATGGCCCTGGCCAGCCAGGTGAAAAAGTAGGCGTTGGCGCTGGCGTCCGCGAGCAGCCAGGTCGAGCCCGGTCGGTAGATGTTGGCAGTGTGCAGCAAGATGCCCAGCATCATCAGAATGCCGCGTGCAGCGTCCAGGCCGTGATCTCTGCGGGCTGCCGTCATAGGCGGTCGCTCGCGGCTGGCGCGGGGATCCCCAGCGTTTGCAGGCCGGATCTGATGCGCTGGTGCAGCAGCTCGTACCCGGCTGGGGACAGGTGAATCTCATCCTCGGCCTGGAGAGGACCACGGCGCGCGGGGGATGAGGCCTCAACCGGGTTGGGCGTGAAGCTGCAGCGCGCTCGCTGCCTGCACGCCGCCTCGAGCGCGAGGTTGCTCTGCGCCAGCAAGTGGTTGAGTCTGCCCTGGCAATGGTGCTCCTGCGCGACCGGCCCTACACCCTGCAAGCCCACGAGCAGCAGGCTCGGCGTGGAGGGCAGGGCTGCGAGTCCCGTCGACCAATCCGCTTCGGTCAATGCCTTGCAGTCCTTGAGCACGTCGTTGAACCCCAAGTTGATCACGAGGGCCTTGGCGTCCGACAACACATGCGCCGCAAACAAGCGCCGGCTGAACTCTGCCAGCGTGCCTCCTCCTGCGGACAGATTCAAGGCCTGAGGCAGCACCCGCCGGACATCCATGCCCGCAAAGGTGCTGCTGCCCAAGAACACCACGCTTGCCGGTGCGCTGTTGCGCTCAAGCCGCTCGAGTTGGCCCACGGCCTGTGCCAAGCACGATGGCCCATGATCTCGTTCGCTTGGCCCGATCGCCCATTGCATGGCACCCGCGATGGCCGCGCCCGCCAATACCAGACCGCAGTCTCTCGCCCATGTTCGAGTCACCATCCAAGCCTGCCAGATGCCATACATGCCCCAGGAACAGCCCAATTGTGCAGAAGCCTGGGAAGTATCGTTCGTATGCATGGACGGGGCTTGCGCCAGGCGCCGTGGAAGTGTTGCGTGTTGCCGCTTTGCAGCGTTTACATAGGACAAAAGCGATCAAAACTTCGCGCGGTTGCCCCATGCGCATCGGCTACAGTGGCAGCTCCGCTCGGCAGGCCGAGCCGGGCGCCGCCGCCATGCCGCAAGGCAACTCCGGCTGCGCCGCTGGCCACTGCATGGACAGGCAATAGACAAAGAACAGGTACCGAATGAAGATCAGTATTTTTGGCTTGGGCTATGTGGGGGCGGTGTCCCTGGCATGTTTGTCGCGCGATGGCCATGAGGTCATCGGCGTGGATATCGAACAGGCCAAGTTGGACCTGATCAAGGCCGGCAAGACGCCCGTGGTGGAAGAGGGCATGGTCGAGTTGATGGAGCGCGTGGCCACCAGCGGGCTGGTGAGCGTCACCACCGACGCCAAGCAGGCGGTGCTGGGCAGCGAGATCTCGCTGATCTGCGTGGGCACGCCTTCGGCCGCCAATGGCAGCCAGGACCAGGGCGCGGTGCTGCGCCTGGCCGCCGAGATCGGCGCGGCGCTCAAGCTCAAGAGCGAGCCCCATGTGGTGGTGTTCCGCTCCACCCTGGTGCCCGGCACGGTGGAAGACGTGTTGCGACCCATCATCGAGCAGCATTCGGGCAAGCAGGACGGCAAGGATTTCTACCTCTGTTTCCAGCCCGAGTTCCTGCGCGAGGGGTCGTCTATCCGCGACTACGACAAGCCGCCGTTCACCATCGTCGGTGCCAATCACGCGTATGCGGCCGAGCGCCTGCAGGCGCTGTTCGGCCATCTGCCCTGCAAGTTCCTCAAGACCTCGGTGCGTGCCGCTGAGATGATGAAGTACTGCTGCAACAACTTCCACGCGCTCAAGATCACCTTTGCCAACGAGACCGCGCGCCTGTGCGGAGCCTTGGGCGTCGATGCCTTCGAGGTGATGGACCTGGTGTGCCAGGACACCCAGCTGAACATCTCCAAGGCCTATCTGAAGCCGGGCTTCGCGTTTGGCGGCTCCTGCCTGCCCAAGGATCTGCGCGCCACTACCTACCTGGCCAAGACGCATGACCTGGAACTGCCCATGCTTGCCGGCATCCTGCCGTCGAACCGCCAGCACCTAGACATGGCGTTGGACAAATTGCTGGCCCTGGGCAAGCGCAAGATTGGCTTCGTTGGGCTGTCCTTCAAGACTGGCACCGATGACTTGCGTGAAAGCCCGTTGGTGACCCTGGCCGAGCAGCTCATCGGCAAGGGCATGCAGCTCTCGATCTACGATCCCGAGGTGCATCTGGCCAGCCTGCTGGGCGCGAACCGCAGCTTTGTGCAAAAGCACCTGCCGCATATCGGCGAGATGCTCAAGGGCGAACTCGCCGAGGTGGTGGCGGGTGCCGAGGTGCTGGTAATGGGGCTGGCCGGGGCCGACATCGCCGCCCAGGTGGCCGCGCTGGCACGCCCCGACCAGCATGTGCTGGACCTGGTGATGCTGCCCAACAAGAGCGAGTTCAAGGCCCAGGTGCAAGGTCTTTGCTGGTGAGCGTGCCGATGTCGGGCCAGGCGATCAACGCAGGCCGCGGCACGGGCCATGTGCTGCTGGTGGGGCCCTTGCCGCCGCCCGCTGGCGGCATGGCCAACCAGTGTGAACAACTGCTGCGCCTGCTGCGTGCCGAAGGCCTGGAGGTGCGCCATCTGCGCACCAATCCGCCCTATCAGCCGGCCTGGGTTGGGCGCATCCCGATGTTGCGTGCGGCCGTCCGACTGTTTGGCTACCTGCTCGCCGCCCGGCGTGCGCTCAGGGGCGCGCGGGTGGTGCACATCATGGCCAACAGCGGCTGGGCCTGGCATCTGTTCGTGCTGCCGGTGGCGCAGCTGGCGCTGGCGGCGCGCGTGCCGCTGATCATCAACTACCGGGGCGGTCTGGCCGATGAGTTCCTGAGCGAGGGTCCCGCGCATGTGCGGCGCCTGCTTGCACGCGCCGACCTGCGCGTCACGCCCTCGGGATTTCTGCAGCGGGTGTTCGCCAAGCATGGCCTGAGCGCGGACGTCATTCCCAACATCATCGATCTGTCGCGCTTTCAGCCGCGCATGCCGCGCGAGTTCGGCGCTGCGCCGGTGCTGCTGGTGGCGCGCAATCTTGAGCCCATCTACGACAACGCCACCGCGATCCGCGCCTTTGCGGCGCTGCGCCGGCATTTTGCGCAGGCCCGTTTGATCGTGGCCGGCGAGGGGCCCGAGCTGGCGCGCCTGCAGGCTCTGAGCGCCGAGCTCGGGCTGGCGCAGGCGGTGGAGTTTGCCGGCCGGATCGCGAACGCCGACATGCCGGCCCTCTACCAGCGTGCTGATTGCGTGCTCAATGCCAGCACGGTGGACAACATGCCCATCTCCATCCTGGAGGCCTTTGCCAGCGGCGTGCCGGTCGTCAGCACCGCCGCCGGTGGCATTCCCGATTTGGTGGAGCATGGCCGTAGCGGCCTGCTGGTGCCGATCGGCGACGCCGCGGCCATGGCGGCGGCGGCCCTCAGTGTGCTCAGCGATACCGCGCTGGCCCGGCAACTGCGCGGCGCCGGCCTGCAGGAGGCGGCCCGCTATGACTGGGCGGCCGTGCGGCCGCTCTGGCTGGGTGCCTATGAATGTCTGGCGCGGGGTGTGAGCCCCGCAGGGAGTGCCGCATGAGCCTCTACACCGGCCTTTGCGCCGAGCTGCTGTTTCCGCTGCACGAGCGCCTCAAGGGCCACGACAGCGTGGCGCGCCGGCGCCAGCTGGAGCGCAGCCAGTGGCTCGGCACAGAGGCGCTGCAGGCACTGCAGCTGGCCCGGTTGCGCAGTTTCCTGCAGGACGTGGGCGCCCATGTGCCTTACTACCGCGAGCTGTTTGCGAGCCTGGGGTTGCGGCCTGCCGAGCTGACCAGCCTGGCCGATTTGCAGCGCCTGCCGCGCCTGGACAAGCCTCTGATCCGCGCTCACCAGAAAGAGCTGGTGGCCGACGACCATGGCCCGCTGAGCCGCTACAACACCGGCGGTTCGTCGGGCGAGCCGCTGATCTTCTTCATGGGCAAGGCGCGCAAGAGCCACGACGTGGCGGCCAAGTGGCGCGCCACGCGCTGGTGGGGGGTGGACATCGGTGACCGCGAGGCGGTGGTCTGGGGCAGCCCCATCGAGCTGGGCGCGCAGGACCGCGTGCGCCGCCTTCGCGACGGGCTGATGCGCAGCCATCTGCTGCCGGCCTTCGAGATGTCCGAGCGCAATCTGGACAGCTTTGTGGCGCAGCTGCGGGCCTTACGGCCGGCCATGCTGTTCGGTTATCCATCCAGCCTGTCGGCCATCGCGGCGCATGCGCGCCGCAAGCGCATCGATATGCGCGATCTGGGCATCAAGGTGGCTTTCGTGACCTCCGAGCGCCTCTACGACGAGCAGCGCGTGCAGATCTCCGAGGCCTTCGCCTGTCCGGTGGCCAACGGCTATGGCGCCCGCGACGCCGGCTTCATCGCGCACCAATGCCCGGCTGGGAGCCTGCATATCAGTGCCGAGGACATCATCGTCGAGACGCTGTCGCCCGATGGCAGGCCGGTCGCGCCGGGCGAGATTGGCGAGATCGTCGTCACCCACATGGCGACGCGCGACTTCCCCTTCATCCGCTACCGCACCGGCGATATGGGTGTGCTGGGGCAGCGCCCCTGCGGCTGTGGCCGTTCGCTACCGGTGCTGCAGGAGGTGCATGGCCGCAGCACCGACTTCGTGGTGGCCCACGATGGCACGGTGATGCATGGCCTGGCCCTGATCTACACCGTGCGCGATCTGCCAGGGGTGGAGAAGTTTCGCATCGAGCAGCTGAGCCTGGACAAGACGCAGGTGAAGGTGATGTGCGGCGCAGGCTTCGAGCCAACGCATGTTCAGCGCATCGTGCATGATTTCCAGCGCCGCCTGGGCGCGCAGGTCGAGGTCGACGTGCAACTGGTGGATGACATCCCGGCCGAAGCGTCGGGCAAGTTCCGCTATGTGATCAGCCATGTGAAGGCCTTTGCCGCTGACGCGCAAGCGTAGCGGCAGGTCGCCAGACGCGAGAGGAATGCCAAGGTGTTGTTGAAAGCAGCGTATAGCCTGTTGTCGCCCTCAGGCCCGCGCGGGCGGCTGACCATACTGACCTTTCACCGCGTGCTGCCGCAACGCGATCCGATCTTTCCGGGCGAAGTGGATGCCGAGCGTTTCTCCGCCATCTGCAGCTGGTTGCAGGGCTGGGCCCAGGTGCTGCCGCTGGACGAAGCCGCCGAGCGGCTGCAGCGCGGCGCGCTGCCGGCGCGCGCCTGTGTGCTCACCTTCGATGATGGCTACGAAGACAACTGTTCGGTGGCTCTGCCCATCCTGCAGAAGCACGGCCTCTCGGCCACGTTCTTCATCGCCACCGGTTTTCTCGGAAACGGCCGGATGTGGAATGACCGCATCATTGAGGCGGTGCGTGCGGCGCCCACGGGCACGCTGGACGCCAGCGAGCTCGACGCCCAGCGCGCGGAACTGCGCTTCGAGCTTTCGGGCGCGGAAAGCCGCCGTCAGGCCATCGAGGCACTGATTGCTGCGGTGAAGTACCGCCCCATCGAAGCTCGCCTGGGGGCGGTTGCACGCATCGAGGTCCTGTGCGGCGACAGCCAGCCGCGGCCGCTGATGATGGCAGACGCCGGCGTACGCCAATTGCGCTCGGCCGGCATGCAGATCGGTGCGCACACCGTTTCTCATCCGATCCTGGCCACGCTCGACGAGGCCAGTGCTCGGCGGGAGATCGGCGACAGCAAGCGCTATCTGGAAGACTTGCTGCGCGAGCCGGTGCGTCTGTTTGCCTATCCCAATGGCAAGCCGGGTCAGGACTACAGTGCGCAGAGCGTCGAGGTGGTGAAATCGCTTGGATTCGATGCCGCCGTCAGCACCGCCTGGGGCGCGGCGCGGCAGGGCGACTCGATGTTCGAACTGCCGCGTTTCACGCCCTGGGACCAGAGCCGGCTGCGCTATCGCGCAAGACTGGTGGAGAACCTGCTCAGGCACTGAGCTTGGTCGGCCACGGCCCTAGGCCGGGGCTGGCCTGGCGGGCTGTGCTCGAGCCTGTTGGACAATGCCTTCCGTGATGACCACGATGGCGCACAAGTAGTAGGCAAGGTCAAAGTGCACCAGGGTCAGGAATGCGCCGCCAACGGCGTAGCCCAGTAGGCTGGTTTGCACGGCACGCATCAGCAGGGGCACCCATTCGCCCAGGCCTGGCTGCACGGCGCTTTGCTTGGCCAGGGCGCCGGCACGCCGCCAGGTTGCGATGCCA
Source organism: Paucibacter sediminis (assembly GCF_030254645.1). Lineage (NCBI taxonomy): Bacteria > Pseudomonadati > Pseudomonadota > Betaproteobacteria > Burkholderiales > Sphaerotilaceae > Roseateles > Paucibacter sediminis. Next base: position 4,518,589 of record NZ_CP116346.1, on the reverse strand, counting down.
AGGCCGAGGAACAGCCCCAACCCGACGAATCCATGCTCGCCCAGGGCCTGGAAATAAATGCTATGCGCCACCAACACGGTGCCGCCCTGGAAGTCATAACCTGCGACCGTCATCTGCGGCCCGTAGATACTGAAGACGAGTGGATTGTCGGTGCGAAAACCGGCGCCCACCAGAGGCCGATCCAATGCCAGGTTCCAGAGCGTTTTCCAGGTATAGATGCGCGACATGGCGGAGGTATCGACATCGTAGGTCTGGATCGTGTTCATGCGCTTGGACCAGGTGTCGGGCATGAACATGATGGCCAACGCCAGCACGGTGACAATGGCGACGCTGCTGAGTACCGGCCGGCGGCCCTTGAGTCCCAGCATGACGGCCATCGCCGTGACCGACAGCAGCGCGCCACGAGACTGCGTGCCCAGCACGCACAAAAGGGTCAGCAGCCCCGCAGCAAGAAGCATGCGCTTGAGCCAACGCCGGGCGCTGATCTGATACAGGTAGTACAGCAGGGGTAGCGTGATGACCAGCGCCACGCCCAGTTCGTTGTTGCCCTCGATGATGCCGCCGTTGGGGCCCCACACGCGCCCGCCTCCACCCGTCAGGACTGTGAAGATCCCGCCCTTCACGCCATAGAAGCCCAAGGAGGCCACGATGGTCCAGACCAGGGCCTCCAACTGCTTGCGCTCCTGTATCAGTGCGATGGCGAGGAACACCATCAGATGGATCTTCAGCACCGTCACCAACTGAGCCAGCACGACCTCGGTGTTGTGCAGCGCGAAGATGCTGGTGACGCACATCCAGAAGATGAAGAGCAGATAGGCCGTCAGGATGCTGCTCTTGGGCCAGCGCATCTTGGGCTGCGTGAAAAGGATGCCGAGCAGCGTGCAGATCGCGGCAAGCTGGGCGAACGGCAAGTCGCGCGCAAATCCGTAGGCCAGCCGGTAAGGGATCATCATGGCCAGCCAGACCCAGATGACGGTGCCTACCCAAGGCCGCCTGATGGCAAAGGGCAGCAGCCCAAGAATCAGCAAAGTGACGATGACGTCTCTCATAACCTTGGCTTCAGCTTTGCGGCAAGTGGAAATCGGCCATGTGATGCTCGAGCCACTGCTCCAACATCATCAGAATCCAGACCATTTCGCCGTAGTAGCCAGGGTAGGCCGGCAACTGCTCATCCAGCAGGGTATGCACATAGTCGCCACGCACCAGACCGCGCTGTACCAGCGCTTCCAGCGAACGTCGGGCGAGCTTTTGAAGCGCGGGATCACGCGTGGTCCAGACGCCAAAGGGCAGGCCAAAACCCTGTTTGCGCTTGGAGATGATTTCGTGGGGAAGGAAATCCTTGAGAGCCTCCTTGAAGAACCACCGCAGCTTGTTGCCGCGCAGCTTGTAGTCACTCGGAAGGTGTAGCGAGAAATCCAACAAGGCCTGATCAAGCATGGGGAAGCCGACGTTCAGCCCTGCGAGTGCAGTGGCGGCCCGCACCTTGGGCAGGTCGCTTTCGCCGAGGGTATAACGCCAGTCGAAGGCCAGCTCGCGGTTCAACTCGCTGCACGGCGCTTGCGCGCTCTCCCAGGCTTGGCGCTGATGTGCGAGCGGTAGGCTGGTGTCGAGTTGCTGCAGCAGGCCCGGCGTCAGCACTTGCTCGGGGCCGACGCGCATGATCAGGTTGTAGTTCTGCAGGCGGTCGGGCATGGGCTGCTTGGCCTGACGCACATAGCTTCCGCCCTTGCGTATCAGCGGAACCTGAGCCAGCACCGCGTTGCCCACCATCGGTTCGATGAGCCACCGGCGCATGGCGCCGGGCACGCGTCCGTAGAAGCCGAACAGGCGCTGGGTGGCGTAACGTGCATTGCCGCCATAGAGTTCGTCGCCGCCATCGCCGGCTAGCAACTTGCTCACGCCCTCGGCCTTGGCCAGCTTGGCGCAGTAGTAAGCGGGCAGCACGGAGGAGTTGCCGAAGGGCTGATCCAGATGCCGCGCCATCTCCGGGATGCCCTCGACCAGATCAGCCGGCGTGACGTAATAGGCGCGGTGCTGTACGCCGAAATGCTGTGCGGCGAGCTTTGCGTAGGCCATCTCGTCATAGCCTTCCGCATCGAAGCCGATGGAGTAGGCCAGCGTGTCCTTGCCGGCGTGGCGCGCCAGCATGCCTGCGACCGAGGAACTGTCGGTGCCACCGCTGAGAAAGCAGGCGGCCTGGGAACCATCGAGCTGTTGGCGCACCGCCTCGCTGAGGAGCTCCATGAACTGAGCTTTGTGGACCGCCAGTGACGTCGGTGCGCGCTCTTCGAAAGCGGCACGCCAATAGGGCTGCAGCGTCAGCTGGCCTTGCCTGAAGATGGCCAGATGGCCCGGCGGGACGCGATAGATGCCGCGGTAGATGGTGCGGGGCGACGGAATGCAGTGGAAGTAGAGATAGTCGAAGATCGCCTGCGGATCCAGCGGCGTATCGGCGTCGGCCAATTGCTTGGCATCCATCGCCCAGCGCAACTGCCCGTTGACGACGCGGTAGCACAGGGTGTGAATGGCGAAGCGATCCACGGCCATTACGCTCTCGCCCGAGGGCAGGTCCGTGGCAAGGGCGAAATCGCCGCCGACGCGTGCCAACGCCTGCTGAGGGGCTTGTTGCAGCAAGTGCATCCAGGCACTTGCTGGCCCACGCTCGGCCGCCAAGCGGCGCATATCCGCGGTGTCGAAGCGTGGCTGGCCGAGAAAGAGAGCTGGGCGTGGGGTCAGGTCGTGCATTGGGGCGTCAGGTCTGAGGCGTGGGCGGGGCGGATTTCACCACGTCCAGCGCTTGTGGTTGCTGTTTCCGTGTCGCTGCTTGAGGCCAAGCCACCGCTGCGCTCAGCGCGCCGCGGCCGAGGCCGGCCGCGGCCTGGTGTTGCTGAACGCCTGGCCGCTGCTGCCCGCCACTGGCGCCATGACGGCACCTGCCCAGGCCGTGGCTGCCTCGTTCAGTCCGCGGGCGTTGAAGTGGCATGGCCCGTCGCGCAAATCGGGGCCAAGGCTGTCGGTGTCGGGGCCGGGCAGAAAGCGTTCATCCTCGGCGATCAGGCTCAGCCTGGCTTGTCGGGTGTATTCGGCTAGGCTCTGCCCGCAGCGGCTGGACTGCGCAAGCAGGATCGGCGCATTGATACCGGCTGCGCGCAAGCTGTCTGCGAGCCGGCGCAGGCCATCTCGGTAATCTTCGGCGCTGGTGCCTGCCGCCGCATCGGCCTCTCCCTGCTGCCACAGCAACAGGTCTGGTTGCCACTGCAACTGCTGCAGCATCTGCAAGTGCTCGCGCAGGCGCTCCCGCAAGGGACTGCCGTTGCGGGTCCAGTCGGCAACCCGGGTGGCGTCCACCGCCAAGGCCGAGAATTCCACTGGGCGAGCCAGCCCGCGCGCTTGCAGCGCAGCTGGCAGGGCGGTCCAGATACTGCCGCCCTTGCCCGTGGTCCCGGGCAGGGGATCTTGGGCTAGCATGCAGCCCCGCGATGTCATGAGTCGAATGGTGCCGGCGCGGCCGGGGTCCGTTGGCTCGCCATGGCTACCTGCATTCGATTGCCCCAGCACCAGCAAGCGCAACGGCGCCGCCTCGAGAGGTGGGCAGGCCTTGCGCAATTGCCAGTCATCGGCAGAAGGGGGCAGGCGCGAGGCAAGGGCGAGATCTTGTTGGCGCTGCCGCCACAGGTCTCGACCCAGGTCCAGCCCCAACAGCAGCAGCGCCAGCAGCAGCAAGGCGGAGATCAACCGCGCATGCGCAGGCTTTGTCGCGGAAGCTTTGTCTGGCGTCTTCATGGCATCTGCCTCAACTGGGTTGTGTGTGGCGGTGTGCATACCACTGACGGATGGCCGTCATGGCGGGTAGCTCGATGCTTCGATGCAGCAAATGCGCCAACAGCAGGCTCAGAGTCACTGCCGCCAAGACGGTCAGGTCATAGGCCACACCATGCGCCAGCAACACCCGTTGCAGTGCCCAACCGATATTCTCGTGAACAAGATACAGCGGATACGAGATCGCGCCCAGCCAGACTAGCGGGCGAAGGCGCAGCAAGGGCAAATGGCCGGTGGCGGCGAGCCAGACGATGGCAGCCAGCAGAAACGCCAGCACGCCCTTGAACGGCGTGTCCACGATGCACAGCGTGGCAATGGCTGCGGCGGCACTGCCGAGTGGTAGGCGGCTCGATCGCAACCCGGTGGCGCGCGCCAGCTGAAACGCACAGATGCCGAGGGCGAACCATGGCAGATAGGCCAAGATGGTGACACGGAACAGTATCCAGGGCAGATCCACGCCCCAGAGTTCGAGTGCAAGGTAATAGGCCAGGCGCAGGCCCAGCATGAGCCAGATGGCCTGGTGTACCTGCGCCAGCCGGCCTGCACGGTAGAGCAGGAACATGCCCAAGTAGAAAAGTAGTTCCACCTCGAGCGTCCAATACACCGAGTCCACGTGGGGAATGCGGCCCAGCGCATGGAACATCAGCAGATTGAGTACGGCATGCAGCGGGCTGACTTCCTTGCCAGGCAGGCCCACCAGGGTCACGACCACAAAGGTCAGGCCCACGGCCACCCAGTAAACCGGATAGAGCCGACTGAAGCGTGAGACGACGAAGTCCAGCGGGCGGCGCGTGCGATCCAGCGTCATGAAGATCACAAAGCCGCTGATGATGAAAAACAGGTTCACGCCGAGGTGGCCCCATGGCAGCGAAACACTGGCCTCGGTGTCGCCTGGGTAGAGCTGGCGAAAACGCGTCGTGTAGTGAAACAGCATCACCATCATGGCGGCGACGCCGCGCAGCGCATCGATCTCGGCCAAGCGGGGCGCGTTGGGCGGGGTTTGCGTGCTCATGTTTGTCAGGGCGGCGTTCACGTCAGGCCGGCATCAGGCGCCGTGCGGCTTCTCTGCGCAAGCGACGCAGCAGGTTGGCAGCGCGCAGTCCGAGTCGATCCCTGTCGTAGGTGGCTCGGTCGATGAAGCGCAGTTCGGCAGCGAACCCTTCCTTGAATCTGATGAGCCCGTCGTTGCCCGCCCGGGCGATGCCGAGGTTGAGGTTTCGGTAGCCGTCTGCGTGGAGCTTGTTGATGATGGCGTTCATCAAGAGGTGCGACGCACCAAGACTCATGCCTTCCGGCGACGATCCACCGTCATAGTAGTAAGCATTCTTGCCCTGAAAAAAGACCAGGTTCGACGACAAGGTCTGGTCGCCAAGCTGAGCCTGGAACAAGGTGGCCTGCATATTGGCCAAAAAGCGCGCACTTCGTTCACGCGAGCCTCTCAGTGCAACACTTTCGCCACGGCTCTCGCGGCGAGCCACTGACGAGTCGGTCAGCGCGAAATGTGCTTGAAGCGAAGCGGGGTCATTCCGCGATTCAACGCTGACACCTGCCCGCTTCGCCTTCGCGATGTTGCGCCGAGTGTTGCTGGAATAGGCGCTGTCCTGCGGTGCTTGCTGCAGGTTGACGAAGTACAGGCGCTCATTGATGTAGCTGGTCGTGGCCTGAGCAGGGGGCGGATCGGCAGCGTCGCCGCTGGCGAGCCCTTTGACTGACTCGATTGTGAGTTCGGTCACCCCCAGCCTGTCGCACAAGGCATGCAGCGCATCGCTTGGCGGCCACAGCCGATCCTTTGCGCTCAGGATCATGGTCGAACGCAGCCCGCCGCGCGTTATCGTCGCGATCGCTGTGTCGGCGCTGCCCTTGGCCCGCAGAAACAGCTGTTCCGCGCCGTCGATGATGGCGCGGGCTTGAATGGACGAATGTGCCGTGATGTCGGAGCAGATGCTGTCCAGATCAGCGGGGCTTGCAATGAGATCGAAGGACGTGATCGGGGCTGCGGTCATGAACGAGGCTGCTCTGTGTGGGACATGATGCGGGTAAGCAGGGGGGCAAATGCCTCACTTGCCCCGACGTCGTTGAAGCGTGCTGATCGCCATATTCAGTATGTTGTGCTTTGTCTTGACGAGGTAGGCGAGCCAAACTGTCGCTGCGAGTGCCGTGCTGATCAGTGAGGTAGCGTTCCTGCCCAGCTCAAGCGTGTTTGCCGCCAGATGCGGCAGCAGAGCGGTCGCAAATACGATGAGCGTCAATGCGCCGCTCGTGGTGCAGGCCGCCAATAGGTGCGCGAAGGTGAAGCCGATATGTTTGTTCAACAGGCGATGGGTGAGAAATGCCCCCGCGATATTGGCGGACAGCAGGCCCCAGCAAGCACCTTCCAAGCCAAACGGTATGGCAGCGAGCAAGCCCAATATCTTCAGGCCCTGCGATGCCATTTGCAGGTAGTTGCTGGTCGCAACCACGCCCTTGGCCACAAACGATTCCATCGCCAAATGGTAGGTGACCGACACGATGGCGGACAGGCACAGAATCTTGGAGAGCGGCGCGGACGAACTCCATTGGTGGCCGTAGATGATCTCGATGGCCGCCTCTGAATTGATCAACAAGGTTGCCAGCAGCGGCCAACTCACGATCGTCAGGTAGTTGACGCATTTGGTGTACGTAGGCAGCAGGCTGTTGTGCTGATGCTCACTCTTGGAAAAGTAAGGCAGGATCACAGGCCAGATGGCGTTGAGCACGAGCTTGTTGAACAGCTCTATCAGGCCGTTGGCTCGGCTGAAATAAGCCACCGACTCGATGCTGTGCGCCCGCCCGATGACCATTTCCGGCGCGCCTGCCCCTAATTGGCCGAAGAGGTAAATGCCGCTGGCATGCTTGCCGAAATGGAAAGCACGCATGGCGCCCTTCAGGCTCGGCAGGCGCGGAAAGTCCTTGGGCCGGTAGGCCAGCGAAACAATCACGGTCACCAGCACCCCGACAAAACCTGACCAAGCGAGACTCATGGGCCCGTGGCCGGTCATGGCCAGGCCCACCGAGGCGCCGAAGCTCGCAATATTGGCCAGTATGCTGGCAATGAAGACGGGTTTTAGGTTGAGTTCCCGACGGAAATAGGCCATGCCAATGGCGCCGAAGGGGATCAAAAAGAAGCTGAGGGCCTGCACGCGCATCACAGCGGCGACGTGGTGGGACTTGTAGAAGTCCGCCACAAAGCCCGCCGACGCGAAGATGATGATCCCCAAGGTCCAGGAAATGAGGATATTGACGCCGAGCGCTACCCGGATCGTGTCCTTGCTCAGTTCCTTTTCCTGAATGAGAAATTCGGTGATGCCGAAGTTCCTCAGGGCGCCCGCCAGCGAGGTGAAGACGGCTGCGACGGCAAAGATGCCGATCTCGCTGGGCGTGAGTATGCGTGCGATGACGACCGTGCTTGCAATCTGGAGTGCAAGGCTGACGTAGCTGTCCGCAACCGAATAGGCCAGTGACTTGTTGAGATTGCCCATTGACTGAGTTATTTCTTGGGCGTTCTGCTGTCGGGCTTTTCGGCACCAGTGCCGGCGCGCGAGCGCGCTGACTTAAGGCGTTCGAGTTCGCGCATCAAATCCTTCTGACCAGCGTCCACCTCCAGCCCGCTGTTCAGCGCAGCGATGGCATCGTTGTAGAGCCGCAGTTTTTCGTAGGACGTCGCGATCAGAAGGTAGGCCGGCCAGTAGTCGTTCTTGGCCTTGATGCTGTGATTCAACGCGTCGATGCCAGCGGCCACGCGGCCGCGTGCCAGTTGCGCCTCCCCCATCCGGTACCACAGCTCAGGCAAAAGGACGAAGTCTGCGGTGCTGTTCCGGATCGCATAGTCGTAGTCGGCGACGGCTTCGTCCAGCATGAAGGACTTCTCCTGCGAACTTGGCTTCATCTTGGCGCGCCATGCGCTCACCAGGCCCCAGCAGTAGTGATGCAGGCCCTCCCAACTGGGCCCCAGGAGTTTGGCCCAATGCGCGCGGCGCTCGGGGCTGCTTTCTTTGCGGCCACTCCAGTTCTTGTCGGCGCAGTACTCCGGCAGCATTGCGATTTCGCCGTCGGTGGTGTTGTGCGGCTCTCCCGCCCTGGCACCCGAGACGGCAAGCAGCAGGGACAGGCCAATGGCCCACAAACGCGACATCTGTTTCATACCGGATCTTTCTCAGCCAAAGTGGTCGGCATGCGGCCGGGCAGCAGGCGCTTCGCACCGCGCACGGTGCCTTCGATTGCCAACAGACAGGCGCCGACCAGGGTAAAGGGATCAAAGGCCAGGATGCCCCAGCGTTGCCGACGTGCGTCCATCCAGCTCTCCTTGTAGGCGTCGTCGCCGATCAGGTAATCGACTTCCGCGACCCCATCCTGCTCCATGGCCTCCTGCATCAACTTCGCAGTCAGCAGGCTGCCGGGCGAGAAATCCCCGAAGCGTTCATCGTATGCGAGCTTGTAGATCTCGGCCCGGCCGTCAGAAACTATCCATATCTGCGCTGCAACCACCCGATCTCCCAGCCAGGCCAGGCCCAGCCGCAGGCTGCCGCGCTGCGCACAAGATTGCATCAGGCCGGGCAGGAAGTCGGGGAAGGGCTCGTTGCGCTTCCAACGCGCCGCATAGACTGACAGGAACTTGTCCAGCACGGGTGCCAGCGCCTCGGAGGTTCTGACGATTTCCAGACGGCCGCCCTCGCGTGCGAAGCGTATGCCCTTGCGTTTCAGGATGCCGCGCAAGTCGCCTTGCCTGGTGGCTTGGTAGTCAGGCCATCCGCCCGCTGGCGTACGTGTGAACCAGTTACCGAAGGCAAAGAATTCGAACGGCCACCAGCGTGCCAGCCTGAAGGCCTGCAGAAGGGTCTGGTAGGCATGGGACTCCGGCGCCATGGGTGCGAGCCAGAAACGGCTGAGCTTGGGTACTTCCTGCTTGAGCAGCAGCAGTACGGGCAGCAGATCGTCCGGCTTCAGCAGCGGATCCATGAGCGGCTCGTACAGCGCGGTGTAGAAATTGGCCAGGCTGCTGACCTGAGGCCCCGTGCCGCGCCGTTGCAGCAGCAAGGGGAACAGCGCGCGCAGTTGCTCGCCCTCGCGCAGCAGCACAAAGCGCACGCCTGGGTCGTTTGCGTAGACGGTGCTGGTGAGGTTCCGGAACCAGGTCAGCCCAAGCTCGAAATTGCGTGCCTCGGCATGCTCGAGCCACTGCTGAGCGTCGGCCGGCAAGTCTTCCAAGTGCGCGACGGTCTGTACCTGCAGCTTGCTGTCGTGCGCACGCAGTGGCCCCTTGATCAGTACGCGCGCGCAGTTCAGCAGCCCAGCTGCCAAGCCGCTGCGGTACAGGCTCAGATGCTGGATCCAGCGTTGCCCGGTGGCCCAGGCCAGTTGGTCCTGCGTGGCGTCCGTGTAGAACTCGATCCGATGGCGCGGATGGCTGGCGAACAGACTTTCGATCACGCCTTTGAGCAAGAGGCGGCCCGGCGCGTACTTGGACAGCGACTCGTCATAGCCCGTTTTGAGGGCCACAAAGGTTCCGGCACGCTCGATCAGCAGGCGCGAGGCCGCCAGTTGCTCGCCGAGCCAGAGTTCGAACACCATAGCCCGGCCGGCAGCCGCCTCGCGAGCGAGCAGTTCTTGAAAGAAGGCGAGTTGCTCTGGCACGGATCCCAGCGCCGTGCCCAGCTTGGCCTTCCAACCGCGCCCCTCCAGTTCCGCATATCGGCTCACTGCAGCCGGCATCTCGTTGGCCGCCGTGTAGCAGCGCAACTGTGGAGGCAGGCCGTCGGCACTGGCACGTTGACCATAGCGCTGGATGTTGGAACGAAGCTTCTTGGAGCGCGCCAACCAGTAGGGTTCGAAGCCGCCGTCCAGCCGGATGTCCATGGTGAGGGCATGATTGAGGCGCAGGCTGTGAGGGGCAGCATCCCGCACCAGTGGGCCGACCGCAGGATCGTTGCACATCAGGTCGAGTTGCAGCGCCGGCCACGGGAGGGCGCGCGGCAGACTGTCCAGCAAACCATGGTCGGTGATCATGGTCGGGCCCAGCTGCGCCTGGCTGGGCTGGAACGAGGTCCATATCAGACGACTCTGCGCCAGCAGCAGGCACATGGCGAGCGCAACGCCATTGGTGTCGCGGTAGATCGCCAAGTGCTCGCGGCCGCTGCCGAAGTGGCGCAGCAGGCCCTCGATAAAGCTTGCGGTCAGCAAGGGGTGATCGCCGAAACTGCGGCAATTCAATTCAGCCCATTCCTGGCTGAAGGTGCCCAGGCTGCGGTCACCAAGGCGATGTAGGCGCCAGCCGCCTCTCATGCCGTGCCCCGCTGGCGGGTCGCCAAATGGCAGGCCTCGCCCAGCTGCCCCATCATCCAGCCCATCTGACTCTCGCTGAGGTCTTGATGGCAGGGCAGGTGCAGCAGGTGTTCGCGGTAGCGCGTGGCGGTGTCGCAGGGCGATTGCAACAGCTCGTCCCAGCGCCATATCGGGACGCCGCACTGCTTCAGTCTATGGAACAGCGGGTAGGCCGCATCGATCAGCAGCGGGAACATATAGGGCACGTCCTGTTCCTGCCATGTCGGGTAGAGCGGCCGACAGCCGGACAGGGACTGCACATGCGCGTGCCACTGGTGATAGCGCTTGAGCCGCGCTGCGGCCAGCGAATCCAGTCGCGTGTGACGTGCGAGCCAACGTGAACTGCTCAATCCTTGCCGTGCCTGCAGGTGCTGCTGGTAGTGGCCCGATGGGCCCAGGCTGACTTCGTTCAAATGGCTGCCGGCAGGTGGCAACGCAGCACCACATGGCGATTGAATGGGCGGGGCGGCAGGGCTTGATGCCAGGGCGCGCAATGCATGCAGCCAGCCGCGCAGCTCGGCCCGGACGGGCGCTGCGCTCTGTCGGGCAGGCGCTTGCGCACGCGGCGAACATCGCAGCATGCCGCCGTCCAGCGAGCCGACGAATTTATAGGGACTGCAGACGACAAAGTCCGCTGGGCTTGGTTGGTCCAGTGCATCCAAGGTGAGGCAATGTGCGCGGTCCTCGATCAGCCGGGCCCCGTGGGCCTGGCACAGGGCGGCGATCTCGCCCATCAGCGCCGGCGCTTGCAGGCGGCCGAAGAAGTGACTTACCAACACGGCCGCCACCGGCTGCCCGGGCTGCTGCAAGCGTGCTGCCAGCGCTGCCACGTCGGGCTGCAGGGCCTCGTCCAGGGGATAGAGCGAAATCTCGGCGCGCAGAGCCAGTGCCGGATCCAGCATCGTGCGGCAATGGTAGGCAGGCGCCAGCAAGGCGCCTTGGCGGCCCACGCCGGCCGCTTCGAAGGCCGCATGCAGAGCGTAGCGGCCGAGGGCGAAGCTGGCCCAGCCTGCCGCCGATGGCGACGGGTTGGCCCGCCATCGCAGTGCGCCCAGCCTCGGCTTGGGCAAGGGGGGAACCTGGGCGGACGGAAAGCCGCAGGCGCTGGGATCAAATCGCAGGAAACGCGGTTCTGCAACGCTCATGGCAGCCGCTCCAGCCAGGCGAGCAAAAGGTCGAACATCTGCTGCTCGGCGGCGCGCGACGAGAGCGTGTGGTCGGCTCCATTCAGCAGCGATTGCTGGATCTGCGGGCGGCGCAGCAGTTCCTGCCATTGTGGCGAATGGCTGCAGTGGTCCTGGAATTCCTTGGCGGTGTAGTCGTGCTCGCTCAGAAGCAATAGCGTGGGGCCAGCGAACTGCTGCAAGCCGTTTGCCATGCGGGCCTGGTAAGCACTGGGCGCGGCGGGGCTGGTCTGACGCGCCTGACGCAGTGCCCGTAGCAGACCGGAGAGTGCGGAGAGGGCTACCTTGCCGCTGAGCAGTTTGGTCCAGAAGCCGCGTTGGCGCAGCCGATCCCAGTAGTAGTGTTTGACCTGGGCGCGCGCCTGGCCTTCGGCCGAGCGTACCCAGGGGTTGAGCAGGCAGAGCCCTTGCACCGCATCGCCGGACAGGCCCCTGCTTTGCTGCGCATGGAGGTAGAGCAGGGCCGCTGAGGCGCCGTCGCAAAGCCCCCACAGAACCAGCTTGCCTGGCGCCCCGGCATCGGCGCGCCAGGCCTGCAATGCCGCATGAATGTCGGCGTCCAGGGCTTCGAAGCTGCGCATCTCTCCGCCGGCATCGCCCATGCCGCGTACGTCAAAGCGCAAGCAGGCATGGCCGGCGCGCGCCAGTTCACGCGCCAGCAACACGAATTGGCGGTGGCTGCCAACCCGATACTGTGGGCCACCAACGACGATCAGCACGCCAATGGCGGGCGATTGAGCGGCAGCAGGTTCGGTCAATACCGCCAGCAGTGGCTCGCTCTCGCAGGCAACGGGCAGCACGCGCTCCCGGTAAGGCAGCGCATTCATTGCGGCCTCCGCAAGGCGGTCAGGCTCGCGTCCAGCAGCGCCGGTGCCGTCTCGATTTCGGTCGACTGCCAGAAGGCTGGGCCATGCAGCGCATGCGCGAGCACCGGCAGGCCCGCCTCACGCCAGGCGGCCGTGGTGGCGTCAGACACGGGCAGCAGCTCGGGCGCGTCGCGTGTGCTCAGTTCCAGCCAGTGCACCTCGTGCCAATTCGGCTGCGGTGCCAGTTGCGCGCCCGCCATGCCGCTGGCCAGAGCGGCGGGCAGGCGGTAGCCGGCAATGTCCACGGCACGGCCCTGGTCCAGGTCGGCCCTGAGCTGCTCCATGACGGCCTTGCCCGCGCCTCCCCCCAGATCCGCGGCCAGCTTGAGCCGCAGGAATTGTTGCAAGGCCATGCGGCCTTGCAAGACCGGTTGCCACAGCAGTAAGCGCTGCGGTTCGGCAATGTGCTGGCTCAATGCCCCGGCGAGCAGCGCGCCGACGCGCAAACCCCATAGCCACAGCGGCGCAGCCGCGTGGCGCGCGGTCAGCCATTGCAGACCCAGCAGACCGTCGGCGATCCAGTCGTCCCAGCTGGCGTCAGCAAAGTCGCCGCTGCTGTCACCGCAGCCCAACAGATCGATCTGCAGAACCGCATAGCCGGCCGCGGCGAATTGGCGTGCCTGCAGCGCCACCATGCGCCGCGACTTGTTCATCTCTTCGGCGAACGGGTGCAAATAGAGAACGCGACCCAGGCAACTGCCCTGTGGCTCGTGGTACAGCGCAAAGCGCTGGCCGCGGCCATCGGGGGTGTCCAGAAACAGGGCGTGGGGCGCAGACATCCGGCGAAGCGGGCCGCGGACTCAGCCGCGCAGTTTCTCGTCGACGAAGTCGACCAGCGAGCCAACGGTGGCGAAGGTCGCGCCATCGATCTCGTCGTCGCCGACCATGATGCCCAGCTGTTCTTCGAAACTTGTGATCAGGCTCACCACGGCCATCGAGTCCAACTCCGGGATCGCACCCAGGAGCGGCGTGTCGCGGTCGAATCCGTTGCTGCGGCCGTTCAGGCTGAGGACCTCGTCGAGGATGCGCAACACTTGCTTGTCGGTATTCATGGGTCGGGTTTGTGCCAGGCTTGAGGGCGGCTCGAGTGAAGGCGGGATCTTAACTGGCCAGTTTCCGCACTCCGCAGGTTTCGCCCCCCTTAGACCGAGGGTGAGGCCGATGAATATCTCACGTGATTTGCAATTACCCTCTCGAGCTTCTTCGAGGCAGCTTCAAACAGGGGACGCCGCGCGCTTTGCCCCGATATTCTGCGTGCGATACTTTTTCTACTTTGCCGGCGCCCGGAAATCCATTTGAATGCCCTTGATGCCGATTGCTTGCGGCGCAGCCCTAACCAAACTTCGAGTTTCATGACAGTTGATCGTGTGACGCCGCTTGCCGACGCCCAGCTTTTGCATGAACTGCCCTTGCGTCAGGCCACCATGAACCCGCAGGCGCCGGCGCTCAGCTACGGCAAGCAGACCCAGACCTATGGCGAGTTGTGGGCGCTGATCCAGGGCGTGGCCAATGGCCTGCTTGAACTGGGCTTGCAGCGTGGCGAGCGGGTTGGCATCTACCTCGAGAAGCGTTTCGAGACGGTTGCCGCGAGTTTTGCTGCGCCTGCGGCTGGCGGTGTGTTCGTGCCGCTCAACCCCTTGCTCAAGGCCGAGCAGGTCGGCTTCATCCTGCGAGATTGCGGCGTGCGTGTGCTGGTGACCTCACCTGAGCGCTATGTGTTGCTGCGCGAAACCCTGTCCGAATGCCCCGAGTTGCGCCATGTCGTGCTGACGGAAGACCAGGCCGAGACGCAGGCGCCCGGCGGGGATGGCGGCTCCGCCGTACTGCACTGGCGTTCCCTGCTGCAGGCCCCAAAGCGCGCCGGCCATCGCGTGATTGATAGCGATATGGTGGCTATCCTCTATACCTCCGGCAGTACCGGGCGTCCTAAGGGCGTCGTGCTTTCGCACCGCAATATGGTGGCAGGCGCGAAGAGCGTGGCGAGCTATCTGGAGAACGGCCCCGACGATGTGCTGCTGGCGGCACTGCCGCTGTCCTTCGATGCTGGTTTCAGCCAGCTCACGACCGCCTTTCATAGCGGGGCGCGCGTGGTATTGCTGAATTATCTGTTCCCGCGCGATGTGTTGAATGCGATGGCGCGCGAGGGTGTCACCGGCATCACGGCGGTCCCGCCGCTCTATATCCAGCTGACGCAACTGGAGTGGCCTGCCGCCATCAATGAACGTCTGCGCTACTTTGCGAATACCGGCGGGCGCATGCCGCGTGAAACCCTGGATGCCCTGCGCAAGCGTGCTCCGGCCGCCAAGCCCTATCTGATGTATGGCTTGACCGAAGCCTTCCGCTCCACCTATCTGCCGCCCGATCAGGTGGATCGCCGGCCTGACTCGATTGGCCGCGCCATTCCCAACGCCGAGATTCTGGTGCTGCGCGAGGACGGCAGCGAGTGCGCGGCCGATGAGCCTGGCGAGCTGGTGCATCGCGGTGCGCTGGTGGGCCTCGGCTATTGGAACGATGCGGAGAAAACCGCAGAGCGCTATCGATTGCTGCCCGCGGGGCTGGGCGGGCGCGAGGCGGGCCTGCAGTTGCCCGAATACGCGGTGTACTCAGGCGACAACGTGAGGCGCGATGCCGAAGGCTATCTGTACTTCATCGGTCGTCGCGACGAGATGATCAAGACATCGGGCTATCGCATCAGCCCGACCGAAGTCGAGGAAATCCTGTACGCCACCCAGTTGGTGGGAGAGTGCGTGGCCTTCGGTGTGGATCACGCCAGCCTGGGGCAGAGCGTGCAGGTGATTGCCACCGCGCCGGCAGGTGCCGAAGGGCTGGATCTCGCCGCCTTGCAGGCAGAGTGCCGCAAGCGCATGCCGGCCTATATGGTGCCGGCTGGCATCGAGGCGCAGTCGGGGCCGCTGCCGCGCAATCCCAATGGCAAGATCGATCGCAAGCTGCTCGCCACCGCTTGGGTCGAGCGCAATACCTGAGTCCGAACATGACAGACACGAGCAGCGCGCCACGCCGAGCGCCCGTCCATGCGCCCATGCAGCAATTCCCGGTCCGGGACGGTGAATTGCTGATCGGGGGGCACAAACTCACGACACTGGCTGCCCGAGTCGGGCAGACGCCCTTCTATGCCTATGACCGCAACCTGCTGGCCGAGCGGGTGCGGGCCTTGCGCGTTTTGCTGCCGGCTGGGGTGAAGCTGCACTATGCGATGAAGGCCAACCCGATGCCGGCGGTGGTGGGGTTGATGGCGGGCTTGGTGGATGGCATCGACGTGGCGTCCGCCGGCGAGTTGAAGGTGGCACTGGATGCCGGCGCAGACCCGGCCGAGATCAGTTTTGCCGGCCCGGGCAAGCGCGACGTCGAGTTGCGCCAATCGGTGGCCGCGGGTGTGCTGGTGAATGTGGAGTCGCCGCGCGAGCTCGAGGTGCTGGCGCGGGAGTCGCAGCGCCTGGGGCAGCCTGCGCGAGTCGCACTTCGCGTCAATCCCGACTTCGAGCTCAAGGGCTCGGGCATGAAGATGGGTGGTGGCCCGAAGCAGTTTGGGGTCGACGTCGAGCAGATGCCCGCCGTACTCAAGCGTGTGGGCGCGTTGGGGCTGGCCTTCGAGGGCTTCCATCTCTTTGCCGGCTCGCAGAATCTAAAAGCCGAATCCATCTGCGAGGCGCAACAGAATTCCTATGCACTCGCGTTGCGTTTGTCCGAGCATGCGCCAGCGCCCGTGCGCTTCCTGAATCTCGGCGGCGGCTTCGGCATCCCCTATTTCCCGGGCGAACAGCACCTGGACTTGGCGCCCATCGCTGCCAACCTGGCCGCTTTGGAACAGCGCTGCAGGCAGGAACTT
The DNA here is from genome assembly GCF_030254645.1 of Paucibacter sediminis. Taxonomy (NCBI): domain Bacteria; kingdom Pseudomonadati; phylum Pseudomonadota; class Betaproteobacteria; order Burkholderiales; family Sphaerotilaceae; genus Roseateles; species Paucibacter sediminis. The sequence goes on along the minus strand of NZ_CP116346.1, from coordinate 4,502,537 downwards.
CCGCAGGCAAGCATCGTCATCGAGCTGGGCCGCTATCTTGTGGGTGAGGCCGGCGTCTATGTGACACGCGTGGTTGACCGCAAGCTTTCGCGAGGCCAGGTGTTCTTGGTCACCGACGGCGGGCTCAACCATCACCTCTCGGCCTCGGGTAATTTTGGCCAGGTGCTGCGCAAGAATTATCCGGTGGCGATTGGCAACCGTATGGCGAGCCAGCCCCGCGAGCTCGTCTCCGTGGTCGGCCCCCTGTGCACGCCGCTGGACCTGCTGGCTGACCGCATGGAGCTGCCGGTGGCGGGCGAGGGCGACTTGGTGGTGATCTACCAATCGGGTGCCTATGGCGCAAGCGCCAGCCCGCAGGGCTTTCTGGGCCAAGCGCCCTTGACCGAGGTGCTGGTATGAGAGCAAGCCCATGCAAATGACGACACCTCTCCGGGCTTCGGCCCAGCAAATGCCGGTAGCGGCGATGCCGGCCGATGCGCAGGCTGACATGGTGGAAATCTCGGTTGTTGTGCCCGTGTACAACTCCGCCAAGACATTGCGAGCGTTGCTGGAGCGGCTCAGCAAGGTGTTGTCGGGCATCACCGAGCGTTACGAACTGGTGCTGGTCGAGGATGGCAGCCCGGACGACTCCTGGGCCACCTTGGATGCCTTGCGCGCAGAGTTCGGGCAGCGGCTGGTCGCGATACAGCTGATGCGCAACTACGGCCAGCACAATGCGTTGATGTGTGGCCTCAGGCACGCGCGAGGTCGCTTCGTCGTGACCATGGACGATGATTTGCAGAATCCGCCGGAAGAAATTCCCAAGCTGCTCACGCAGATTGAGCGCAGCGGTGCCGACCTGGTGTACGGTTGCCCTGCCGATCGCAACCATGCGTCCTGGCGCAATCTGGGCGCCAGCGTGGTCTGGCATTTCTACCGGACGGTGTTCAAGAACCCCGTCACGCCCACGCCTTTTCGCATCATGCGGCGCGAGCTGGTACAGAGCGTTCAGTTCTACGACCTCAACTTCACCTACCTGGATGGCTTGTTGGCCTGGTGCACCCGGCGTATCGAGGGTGTGGAGGTGGAGCATCACGCGCGTGCCGAGGGGCGGTCAGGCTATTCGCTCAGCAAGCTGGTGGCGCTGGCTCTGAATCTGTACACCAACTTCTCGCTGCTGCCGCTGCAGTTGGTGAGCGGTCTGGGTCTGCTGGCATCGCTGTCGGGCTTTGGCGTAGGCGCTTATTACCTGATTCAGTCACTGACCTCGAGCATTGCTGTGCCGGGTTATGCGTCGACCATCGTGGCCATTCTTTTGCTGGGCGGTATTCAGTTGCTCGCGCTTGGCATCATCGGCGAATACCTGGGCCGCCTGCACCTGAATGTCAACCGCAAGCCGCAGTATCTGGTGCGCGAATGCCTGCGCCCCGAAGAGGTTGGGCGTGGCTGAGGCATTCGACGGATCGGCCCTGCGCCTGCGCTGGTCGGAAGCACCCTGGGATGAAGCAGTGCTGGGCTATACGGTGTTCCTGCTGGAGCAGATCGATCTGTGTGGCGAGGCTGCCTTGGCTGCCAAGGAATTCGAGGCGTTCGAGCGTGCCCGAGCGCTGCGGGGTGTTGGCCTGGTGAGTTGCCGCCTGCCGCATCAGTCCCTGCGTGAGTCCATGCTGCTGGAGGATCGGGGCTTCCGCTTTATCGAGATGGTTTACCGCCCATCGCGGATGCTGCGCGCCGACGAGCATTGGGATCACGGTCTGCAGATCGAGCGCGCTGGCGCGCGGGATCTGCCCTTGCTGCAATCCATTGCCGCCACGGCGTTCCGCAATGAACGGTTCTGCATGGACCCGCGGCTGGATTCGAGCGCGAGTGACCGGCGCTATGCAAACTGGGTTGCTTCCGCGTTTGATCACCCGCAGCAGCAGCTGTATGTGCTGCGCGATGGGTCGCTGGTCGTGGCCTTCTTCGTGCTCGAGTGGCAGGCTGACGGCGCATGCTATTGGCACCTGAATGCGATCGCCCCGCAGGCGCAAGGGCAAGGCTATGGACGGCGTGCGTGGAGTGCCATGATGGGTCTAGCCGCTGAGAACGGCTGTGTTCGCGTTCACAGCAGCGTAGTGGCGCGCAATCACCGCGTCATCAATCTGTATGCGCGACTTGGCTTCAGTTTCTCCGAGCCGACGATGACGTTCCACTGGGTGCGCGGCGGCAGGGCACCATGAAAGTGGCCGGGCAATTTGTTCGATATGTCATCGTTGGATTGCTGTCCAACGGTCTGAGTTATGCGCTCTATCTGGCTGCGACCGCGCTGGGCGTGCAGCCGGTGGTGGCGATGACTGTTCTGTATGGTGTGGCGACCTTGCAAACCTTTGCTGCCAATCGGCAGTGGACCTTCAAGGACGGTGGACGTTCGCATCCCGCGCTTGTTCGCTATGTTGTGTTGTATGCGCTCGGTTATGGACTCAACCTCGTGCTTTTGATGGTTGGTGTCGATCTGATGCGTTGGCCTCATCAGTGGGTGATGGCTGGTGTCATTGTTTGCGTTGCGGTGTTTCTGTTCGCAGGCCAGAAGCTTTGGGTGTTCAGAAGCCAGGGCGCTGGTGTGCGTGCCGCTTGACCAATGTCTGACAGGGAGATGAGAGTGCAGATTCCGTTCAACAAGCCGTACATGACGGGCAAGGAGCTCTGGTACATCGCCCAGGCGCACGCCAAGGGCCATCTGGCGGGCGACGGGGAGTTCACCAAGCGTTGTGCGCGCTGGCTGGAGGAGCGTACCGGCGCGCGGCGCGCCTTGCTCACGCACTCCTGCACGGGCGCCCTGGAGATGGCGGCCATCCTGGCGGACATCGGCCCGGGTGACGAGATCATCATGCCGTCCTACACCTTTGTGTCGACTGCCAACGCCTTCGTGCTGCGTGGTGCGGTGCCGGTGTTTGTGGACATCCGGCCTGACACCCTGAACATCGACGAGACCAAGATCGAGGCGGCTATCACCCCGCGCACCAAGGCCATCGTGCCGGTCCATTACGCCGGGGTGGCCTGCGAAATGAACCGCATTATGGAAATTGCCCAGCGCCATGGCCTTCTGGTGATCGAGGACGCGGCGCAGGGCGTGATGTCGAGTTATCAGGGGCGGCCGCTGGGCAGCATCGGCCATATGGCCGCGCTGTCATTCCATGAGACCAAGAACATCATCTCGGGCGAGGGTGGGGCGCTGCTTGTCAACGATGCACGATTTATCGAGCGCGCTGAGATCATCCGGGAGAAGGGCACGAACCGAAGCCAGTTCTTTCGCGGGCAGGTCGACAAATACACCTGGACCGACATGGGGTCCTCCTACCTGCCCAGCGAACTGATCTCCGCTTTCCTGTTGGCCCAGACCGAAGAGGCGGACCGCATTACGCAGCGCCGTCTGATGATTTGGGAAACCTACCATCGCTTCCTGCAACAGGCGGAGTTGGATGGCTTGCTGCGTCGACCGACCGTGCCGCAGGGCTGTGGGCACAACGCCCATATGTATTACCTGCTGTTGCCTAGCCTTGCGCGCCGCAGTGCCTTCATTGACACGCTCAAGTCTCAGGGCATCAGCACCGTATTCCACTATGTGCCGCTGCACAGCGCACCATTTGGACTGCGTGCGGGGCGCGCAGTCGGCGAGATGACTGTGACCAACGACCTGAGTGAGCGTCTGGTGCGTTTGCCGCTTTGGCTGGGGTTGGAAGATCAGCAGGCCGAAGTGATCCAGTGCCTTCTTCGTGCGCTGCACTGAGCCGCGCATGGCAGCCCCGAACTACCTCGCTCGGCCGATGTCGACGCAGCAGGCGCTTTCCTGGCTGTGCCTGATCCTGCTGCTGGCCTTGCTGCTTCGCTGCGCCCTGTGGGTGGGCTTCATGGGCTCCGACGAGGTGACCTATCTGCAATCCGCCATGGGCGTGCTGAGCGGCGAGTGGCCGCGCAGCGACTACATTGGCGCCTTGCGATATGGCGTCAACATCCCGATGGCCGCCATGATGGCGCTGGCGGGTGTTTCGGAGAGCGGCGCAGCGTTGTGGGGTTTGAGTTGCTCGGTGCTCGAGGTGGCGGTGGTGTTCGCGCTGGGGCGGCAACTGGCGGGCGTGCGCACCGGCCTGTTCGCCGCGCTGCTGCTGGCATTGATGCCCGTGCATGTGCACTTTGCCACTCGCATGATGGCCGATCCGGCGCTGGGTCTGTTTGTCAGCGTCGGTATGTGGATGTTGGTGCTGGCTGAACAGCGTTCCAGCCACTTGCACTACCTGTTGAGTGGGCTTGCTTTCGGTGCCGCCTACTGGGTCAAAGAGTCTGGCATGTATGTCAGTCTCATCGCGCTGACCGGCTACGCGCTGGTGCTGCGTCGCTTCCACTGGCGTTGGGCTTGGCTTGTGCTGGGGCTGCTGCTGATGGTGGGCGGGAACATGCTGTTGATGTGGGTGGTGCAAGGCGATCCCCTGCACATCCAGCGCAGCATCCAGCGTTCGATGGGGCGCATCGTTGAGAACACGAGCCGGTTTTTCTACTTGAAGTCCCTGCTGCTGGATGTTCGGCACATCGGCCTTTCGGCGTGGCTGGCTCTATGCGGGTTGCTGCTGATCTGGCGGGCGCGCGGGACGCCGGCGGATGGCGCGGACGCTGGGGCTGCGGCGGTTGCCCGGCGACTGCAGTTGACCTGGCTGTTTGGATTTCTGCTCGTCTTGTCGGCGCTGCCGCTGCGGCAGCACAACTACATGCTCTTGTTTGCCGCGCCTCTGGCCGTGTTCGGCGGTTATGCCCTCGCCGTGGCCACGGTACGTGTGCGCTCGTTGGCTCTGGCCGTGATGCTGGGCTCGGGCCTGGTACTGGCCTTGCTGCAGCAGGCCTCGGTGCGTACCTTCAGTGCAAACGCGCATCTTGCGGTCGCGATTGCGAATCAACGGCCTGACGCACCGTTCTTCGGCAGCACGGGCGCTGTGCGCGCCGATCAGTACACGGCACTGCTGCATCAGTTGCGGCCTGCCCGCGAGCCCATCCAAGGGTTGGCGTCACTGGATCGGCAACTGCGCGAAGGCGCTCTTCAGAATGGCTGGGTGCTGCGTGATCCCATGACCGAAGGCTGGGGTGACCCTGCCGATGCGGACTGGTCAGCGCGCCTGCAATGCCTGGAAGTTCAGGCGATGCCCGGTGGACTGTTGCCAGAGTTGAGCGCTGGAGAGCGTTTCGCTGGTCAACTTGTTGCCGTCGCGGCTGTTTTGCCCGCCGGTGCAAAGGCCGCGCTTGAGCGGCTCTTGAAGCCACGCGAGGCCCTGTTGTTCCGCGTCATGCCGGCTTGCCGGCTCGCCCCGGCGTCCTGAAGCGCTGCGTCACGTGCTTGAAGGTGCGCACAATTGAAAAAGGCCCTTGAAGGGCCTGTTTCAATTTTCTGATGGCGGAGAGGGCGGGATTCGAACCCGCGGTGGGGATTAGCCCACACACGCTTTCCAGGCGTGCGACTTAAACCGCTCATCCACCTCTCCGAAGCCCGCCATCATAGCGCAGATTTCTGGGCCTTCTGCAAAATTCAGGGCTTGGGCGTGACCTTGTGCATCAGGGCCATCGCCGTGCCTATCAGGCCCGAGACCTCGCTCATATTGCCCGGCACGATCATGGTGTTGTTCTTCTGGGCCAGCTGGGCATAGGCATCTACGGCCTTCTCGGCCACCTTGAGCTGTACCGCCTGCTCGCCGCCGGGCTGCTGGATGGCGGCGGCGATCTTGCGGATGGCGTCGCTGGTGGCATCGGCCACGGTGGTGATGGCGGCCGCCGCGCCCAGGGCCTTGTTGATCTCGGCCTGTTTTTCGCCCTCGGAACGGGCAATCGCGGCCTCGCGTTCGCCGGTGGCGATATTGATCTGCTCCTGGCGACGGCCCTCGGAGGCGGCAATGAGGGCGCGCTTCTCGCGCTCGGCGGTGATCTGCGCCTGCATGCTGTGCAGGATGGCGGGCGGTGGGGTCAGGTCCTTGATTTCATAGCGCAAGACCTTCACACCCCAGTTGAGCGCGGCCTCGTCGAGCGCCTGCACCACCGAGCTGTTGATGGCATCGCGCTCCTCGAAGGTGCGGTCCAGCTCCATGCGGCCGATCACCGAGCGCAGCGTGGTCTGGGCCAGCTGGGTGATGGCGACGATGTAGTTGCTGGAGCCATAGCTGGCGCGCATCGGGTCGGTGACCTGGAAATAGAGGATGCCGTCTACCGTGAGCTGGGTGTTGTCCTTGGTGATGCAGACCTGGCTGGGCACGTCGAGCGGAAACTCCTTGAGCGAATGCTTGTAGGCCAGGCGGTCCACGAAGGGCACCAGGAAGTTCAACCCCGGCGCCAGCGTGCCGTGGTACTTGCCCAGGCGCTCCACCACCCAGGCGTTCTGTTGCGGGACGACCTTGATCGACTGCATCACGAAGATGACGGCCGCGGCCAGGATGACCAGTGCGATGACTTCCATTGCTTGTTCCCCTCGTTTGGTGTTCTGGATGATCGATCAGTGGCTGGCTTCGGCAGCGTCCACCAGCAGGCAGGCACCGTCGATGCCGCGTATCACATGGCGCCCGGCGCCGGGCTGGCCGCTGCCGGTATAGCGCACCTGCCACTCAGCGCCGCGGTATTTGACCTTGGCGGTGCGTTCGGCGCCCCAGTGGCTCACATGCACGGACTGGCCGATGTCGATATTGATGTCCGGGTTGGCCGAGGCGGGCGGCTGTGCGCGGTGTTGCTTCAGCTGGCGTACATGCCAAAGGCTCACGGCCGTGCCTCCCACCAGGGCGGCGGCTAGCATCTGCGCCGTGCCGCCCAGGCCCAGATGAGCCGCCAGGGCAGCGGCGGCGGCGCCCAGGGCCAGCATCAGCAGGTAGAAGGTGCCGGTGGCCAGCTCCACGGCAATCAGCACGCCGCAGGCGATCCACCAAAAGGTGGCTTGATTCATGTCCATGTCACCCTCTCTCGTTCATGATGTGATTTGAGTGTACGGGGCGGCAGCCGTCCTGTTTGTGCGACAAAGCGCCATTGCCTCTTGCGCTGTCAGCCCCTGGCCCTACACTTCGCGCCTTTCAATTTCTTGCCCTGTTCCCGGAGGCAACCTCATGCTGCGCTTTCGCTTCCCCATCGTCATCATCGACGAGGACTACCGCTCCGAGAACACCTCGGGTTTGGGCATTCGCGCCCTGGCCGATGCGATCCAGAAAGAGGGCTTCGAGGTGCTGGGCGTCACCAGCTATGGCGACCTGAGCCAGTTCGCCCAGCAGCAAAGCCGCGCCAGCGCCTTCATCCTGTCGATCGACGATGAGGAGTTCACGCCCGGCCCCGAACTGGACCCGGCGGTGCTGAATCTGCGCAAGTTCATCGAAGAGATCCGCTTCAAGAACGCCGACATCCCGATTTACGTCTACGGCGAGACGCGTACCTCGCAGCATCTGCCCAATGACGTGTTGCGCGAGCTGCATGGATTCATCCATATGTTCGAGGACACGCCGGAGTTCGTGGCGCGTCACATCATCCGCGAGGCCAAGAGCTATCTCGACGGCCTGGCGCCGCCCTTCTTCAAGGCGCTGATGGACTATGCGCAGGATGGCTCCTACTCCTGGCATTGCCCGGGTCACTCGGGCGGCGTGGCCTTCCTGAAGAGCCCGGTGGGCCAGATGTTCCACCAGTTCTTCGGCGAGAACATGCTGCGCGCCGACGTCTGCAATGCCGTGGAAGAGCTGGGCCAGCTGCTGGACCACACCGGCCCGGTGGCCGCCTCGGAGAAGAATGCCGCGCGCATCTTCAATGCCGACCATTGCTTCTTCGTCACCAACGGCACCTCCACCTCCAACAAGATGGTCTGGCACCACACGGTGGCGCCCGGTGACGTGGTGGTGGTGGACCGCAACTGCCACAAGAGCATCCTGCACAGCATCATCATGACCGGCGCCGTGCCGGTCTTCATGACGCCGACGCGCAACCACTACGGCATCATCGGTCCGATCCCCGAGAGCGAGTTCTCACCCGAGAACATCCGCAAGAAGATTGCCAAGAACCCGTTGCTCAAGGGTGTGGACGCCAAGAAGGTCAAGCCGCGCATCATGACGCTGACGCAGAGCACCTATGACGGTGTGCTTTACAACACCGAGACCATCAAGAGCAAGCTGGACGGCTGGATCGACACCCTGCATTTCGACGAAGCCTGGCTGCCGCATGCGGCCTTCCACAACTTCTACGGCTCCTATCACTCGATGGGCAAGAACCGGCCGCGCCCCAAGACGGCGATGGTCTATGCCACGCAGTCGACCCACAAGCTGCTGGCCGGCCTTTCGCAGGCGTCCCAGGTGCTGGTGCAGGACTCGCAGAACGTCAAGCTGGACAAGCATCTGTTCAACGAGGCCTATCTGATGCACACCTCCACCAGCCCGCAATATTCCATCATCGCCAGCTGCGATGTGGCGGCGGCCATGATGGAGCCACCCGGCGGTACCGCCCTGGTGGAAGAGAGCATCAGCGAGGCACTGGACTTCCGCCGTGCCATGCGCAAGGTGGACGCGGAGTACGGCCAGGACTGGTGGTTCAAGGTCTGGGGCCCGGACAAGCTGGTGGAGGAGGGCTATGGCAAGCCGGCCGATTGGACGCTGAAGGCGAATGCCAAGTGGCATGGCTTCGGCAATATCGCCGCCGGCTTCAATATGCTGGACCCGATCAAGTCCACCATCATCACGCCCGGCCTGGACATGAGCGGCAAGTTCGCCAAGACCGGCATTCCGGCCAGCATCGTTACCAAATTCCTGGCCGAGCACGGCGTGGTGGTGGAGAAGACGGGCCTGTACTCCTTCTTCATCCTGTTCACCATCGGCATCACCAAGGGTCGCTGGAACACCTTGCTGACCGCGCTGCAGCAGTTCAAGGACGACTACGACAAGAACGCGCCGCTGTGGCGCATCCTGCCGGAGTTCTGTGCCGCCCAGCCGCGCTACGAGCGCATGGGTCTGCGCGACCTTTGCCAGAGCATCCACGAGGCCTATGCCAAGGGCGATATCGCGCGTCTGACCACCGAGGTCTATTTGTCTGAGCTCGAGCCGGCCATGAAGCCCAGCGACGCCTATGCCCATATCGCGCATCGCCGTACCGAACGGGTGGCGATCGACAAGCTGGAAGGGCGCGTCACCACCTCCCTGCTGACGCCTTACCCACCGGGCATTCCGCTGCTGATCCCGGGTGAGCGCTTCAACAAGAAGATCGTGGACTACCTCAAGTTCACGCGTGAGTTCAACGCCAAGTTCCCCGGCTTCGCCACCGATGTGCATGGGCTGGTGGAAGAGAAGGGCGACGATGGCAAGTCGAGCTACTTCGTGGACTGCGTCGCCTGAACGAAAAACGGGACCCTAGGGTCCCGTTTGTGTGTCTGGGGCGGGCTGGATCAGACCGCCTCGTCCGTCAGTGCCACATGGCTGAAGCCGCCATCCACGTACATGATCTCGGAGCTGACGCCCGCGGCCAGGTCCGAGAGCAGGAAGGCCGCGACGTTGCCGACGTCATCGATGGTGATGTTGCGGCGGATCGGGGTGTTGGCGGCGAAGTGGGTGAGCAGCTTGCCGAAGTCCTTGATGCCCGAGGCGGCCAGGGTCTTGATCGGGCCGGCGGAGAGGCCATTCACCCGCACCTGGCGCTTGCCCATCGAGTAGGCCAAGTAGCGCACGCTGGCTTCCAGCGAGGCCTTGGCCAGACCCATGGTGTTGTAGTTGGGTACATAGCGCTCGGCGCCCAGGTAGGAGAGCGTCAGCAGCGAGGCGCCAGGGCGCAGGCGCGAGACCGCCGCCTTGGCCATGGCCGGGAAGCTGTAGGCCGAGATGTCGTGGGCGATGCGATAGTTTTCGCGCGACAGGCCTTCCAGGAAGTCGCCGGCAATCGCTTCGCGCGGCGCAAAACCGATGGAATGCACAAAGCCGTCAAACTCGGGCCAGGTTTCGCCTAGCTGGGCGAACATGGCATCGATCTGCTCGTCGCTGGAAACATCGCAATCGAAAATGAGTTTGGAATCAAATTCGGCCGCGAATTCGGTGATGCGGTCCTTGAAGCGTTCGCCGACGTAGCTGAAGGCCAGTTCGGCGCCCTCGCGGTGGCAAGCCTTGGCAATGCCGTAAGCGATGGATCGGTTGGACAGCACGCCCGTGATCAGCAGTCGCTTGCCTGCGAGAAATCCCATGTCTGCTCCTTGGTATCAATGTTCAAATCAGCGCGGGATTCTCGCATGCCATGCGTTTTGGGCAAGCCGGGTTCTTGCGGGCACGGTGCTTGCATAGTACAATCCTGGCTTCGCTGAAAAGTGAACGGTGGGCGGATTCATCCAGCCCATTTTTTTTGCTTGAGCGTTCCCGTTAACTTCTAGATACGCCCCGAGAGAGCATAGACACGCTGCGCATGACAAATTGGCAAGCTGCTGTAGAAAAAACCGTGACCGGCCTCGGTTACGACCTGGTGGACTGCGAGCGCAGTGCCGGGGGCTTGCTGCGCGTGTACATCGACAAGCTGCCCGAGCAGGCGGCCCAGGGCGAACTGATCAACGTGGATGACTGCGAGCGCGTGACGCGCCAACTGCAGTATGTGCTGGAAGTCGAGAACGCCAGCTACGAACGGCTGGAAGTGTCTTCCCCCGGCCTCGATCGCCCGCTGAAGAAACCCGCCGACTATGCGCGTTTCGCGGGCCAGGAGGTGCAGATCACCCTGCGCGTGGCGTTCCAGGGTCGCAAGAAATACAAGGGTGAGCTCTCGGCTGAGGGTGAAGGCTGGCGCCTCGTCTTCAATGACGGCAAGGGCGACCAGGCATTGGATTTTTCCCTTGAGGAAGTGCGCGAGGCCCGCTTGGTGCCCGCGGTCAATTTCAAGGGGCGTGCAGCCAAGCCGGATGGCGCGGCTGCACCGAAGGCGGGCAAAGCTGCGAAGCCCAAGAAGCAGAGCAATGCCAAGGCCAGGCAGCAGCTGGATGACCCAGCGGCTGCGGACAAGGATGACAAGGTTGACGGAGGTCTCGATCAATGAACCGCGAACTGTTGATGTTGGTGGATGCCATCTCTCGCGAAAAGAGCGTGGAGCGCGATGTCGTGTTCGGCGCAGTGGAAGCTGCGCTGGCCTCGGCCACGAAGAAGCTGTATGGCGGCGAGGTGGACATTCGCGTCTCGATTGACCGCGATTCTGGCGAGTACGAGACCTTCCGCCGCTGGCATGTGGTGCCCAACGAGGCCGGCCTGCAAAACCCCGACTCCGAGATCCTGCTGTTTGAAGCGCAGGAGCAGATCGCCGACATCGAGGTCGAAGACCATATCGAGGAATCGGTGGAGTCGGTGCCGATCGGTCGTATCGGCGCCCAGGCTGCCAAGCAGGTGATCCTGCAGAAGATCCGCGACGCCGAGCGCGAGCAGCTGCTGAACGACTTCATGTCGCGCGGCGAGAAGATCTTCATGGGCACCGTGAAGCGTCTGGACAAGGGCGACATCATTGCCGAGTCGGGCCGCGTCGAAGGTCGCCTGAAGCGCACCGAGATGATCGCCAAGGAAAACCTGCGCACCGGCGACCGCGTGCGTGCCGTGATCCTGGGCGTGGACCCGACCCAGCGCGGCCCGCAAATCATGCTCTCGCGCTCTTCGCCCGAGTTCATGAAGGAGCTGTTCGCGCAGGAAGTGCCCGAGATCGAGCAGGGCCTCCTGGAGATCAAGAGCTGCGCCCGCGACGCCGGCAGCCGCGCCAAGATTGCCGTGCTCTCGCACGACAAGCGCGTCGACCCGATCGGCACCTGTGTGGGTGTGCGCGGTTCGCGTGTGAACGGCGTCACCAACGAGCTCGCCGGCGAGCGCGTGGATATCGTGCTGTGGTCGGAAGACCCGGCCCAGTTCGTCATCGGCGCGCTGGCGCCGGCGAATGTGCAGTCCATCGTGGTGGACGAAGAACGCCATGCCATGGACGTGGTGGTGGACGAGGAAAACCTCGCCATCGCGATCGGCCGTGGTGGTCAGAACGTGCGCCTGGCCTCCGAGCTCACCGGCTGGCGCATCAACATCATGTCGGCCGAGGAATCGGCCGTCAAACAGGCTCAGGAGTCTGAGTCGGTCCGCAAGCTCTTCGTCGAGAAACTCGACGTCGATGCCGAAGTGGCCGACATCCTGATCGCCGAAGGGTTCACCAGCCTGGAAGAAGTGGCCTATGTGCCCATGCAGGAGATGCTGGAGATCGAGGCCTTCGACGAGGACACGGTCAACGAGTTGCGCACCCGCGCCAAGGATGCGCTCCTGACCATGGAAATTGCCCGTGAGGAAAGTGTCGAGGAAGTCTCCCAAGACCTGCGCGACCTGGAGGGTGTGACGCCCGAACTGGTCGCCAAGCTCGCCGACGGCAATATCCATACACGCGACGACCTGGCCGATCTGGCCGTCGACGAACTCGTTGAACTGGCCGGCATGGACGAGGCTGAGGCCCGCGCCATGATCATGAAGGCCCGCGAACATTGGTTCACCGCCTGATGGGCGCCATGAACACAACTGTACGCACAGCAGATTAGCAAGCTTAAGGATTCCACAATGGCTGTGACCACCGTCGCCCAGTTCGCTGCAGAGCTACAAAGGCCTGCAAGCACGCTGCTTGAGCAGCTGCAAGCTGCGGGCGTCAAGAAGGCGTCCACCGAGGACGCCCTCAACGAGACCGACAAGGAACGGTTGCTGGACTACCTGCGCACCGCGCACGGTACGACCGGTGCCGACCGCAAGAAGATCACGCTGACGCGCAAGTCGACCAGCGAGATCAAGCAGGCCGATGCCAGCGGCAAGGCCCGCACCATCCAGGTCGAGGTACGCAAGAAGCGCACCTTCGTCAAGCGTGACGATGCCAGCGGCATGGACGAGGCCAGCGCGCAAGCGGCCGAGGAAGCCGAGCTGCAGCGTCGCCAGGAAGAGGCCCAGGCGCATGCCGAGGCCCTGCGCGCCCAGGAAGAAGAGCTGGCTGCCCGCGTGCGTGAACGCGAAGAGCAGGAGCGCCTGGCTCGCGAGGCCGAGGAGCAGCGCCGCCAGGAGCGTCTGCAGGCCGAGGCCCGCGCCGCCGAGCAGGCCGAGAAGGATGCCGCCGACAAGGCCGCCGCCGAAGCCGCTGCCAAGGTTGCCGCCAAGCAGGATGCCCAGGCCGCTGCACGTGCCGCCGCTGCCGCCACCAACAAGGCGCTGGCCGCCGGTGGCCGCCGCGCGCCCGCGCCAGCTGCTGAGCCCGCACCCGCGCCCGCCCCCGTGGTGGCCGCTGCGCCGGCACCGGCACCGGTTGCCGAGCCTGCACCCGCCCCCGTGGCCGCAGCGCCCGTGGCGCCGGCCGCGCCGGTGGAGCCGCCCAAGCCGCAGCTGCGTGTCATCAAGGCCGTCGATGTGGGCGCCGAGGAAAAGCAGAAGCAGGTCGACCTGGAGCGCCGCCGCAAGGCCGCCGAGGCCGAGGCCGCTGCCATCCGCGCGATGATGAATGCACCCAAGAAGGTGCTGGTCGCGAAGAAGGAAGAGCCCAAGCCCGAGCCCGCCAAGGAAATCAAGGGCACCATCCACAAGAAGCCCGGCACGCCCGGCGCGCCGGCTACCGCCGCGACCGCGGGTGCTGGTGCCAAGCCCGGCGACAAGAAGTCGGTCAAGAGCGAGAAGCTCTCGTCCTCCTGGGCCGATGATGCCGCCAAGAAGCGCGGCCTCAAGACCATTGGTGCGGGTGCCCCCACGGGTGCTCGCCCGGCCGCCGGCTGGCGCGCGCCCAAGGGTGGCGCGTCGGGTCGCCGTGGCGACCGCAACGACCGCGGTGGCCAGCCGTCCAACTACGTGGCGCCGAGCGAACCGGTGGTGCAAGAGGTGCATGTGCCCGAGACCATCTCGGTGGCCGACCTCGCCCACAAGATGTCGATCAAGGCGTCCGAGCTCATCAAACAGTTGATGAAGCTGGGTCAGATGGTCACCATCAACCAGCAGCTGGACCAGGAAACCGCGATGATCTTGGTGGAGGAAATGGGCCACAAGGCCTTTGCCGCCAAGCTGGACGATCCCGATGCCTTCCTGGAAGAAGAGGGCGCTGCCGCCGAGCAGCAGCACGAGATGCTGCCGCGCGCACCGGTGGTCACCGTCATGGGTCACGTCGACCACGGCAAGACCTCGCTGCTGGACTACATCCGCCGTGCCCGCGTTGCCGCGGGTGAAGCGGGCGGCATCACGCAGCACATCGGCGCCTATCACGTCGACACGCCGCGCGGCATGATCACCTTCCTCGACACCCCCGGCCACGCGGCCTTCACGCAGATGCGTGCCCGCGGCGCCAAGGCCACCGACCTGGTGATCTTGGTGGTGGCGGCGGACGACGGTGTGATGCCCCAGACCAAGGAAGCCATCCACCATGCCAAGGCGGCCGGCGTGCCCCTGGTCGTGGCGATGAACAAGATCGACAAGCCCGGTGCCAACCTGGAACGCCTGAAGAGCGAGCTGGTGGCCGAGGAAGTCGTGCCGGAAGAATTCGGTGGCGATTCGCCCTTCGTGCCGGTCTCGGCCAAGACGGGCGAGGGCATCGACGCGCTGCTGGAGCAGGTGCTCTTGCAGGCCGAGGTGCTGGAGCTCACCGCGCCGGTGGAATCCATGGCCAAGGGCCTGGTGATCGAAGCCAAGCTGGACAAGGGCCGCGGCCCGGTGGCCACGGTGCTGGTGCAGAGCGGTACGCTCAAGCGCGGCGACGTGGTGCTGGCCGGTTCGACCTATGGCCGCGTGCGCGCCATGCTGGACGAAGACGGCAAGACCTGTACCGAGGCCGGCCCGTCGATCCCGGTGGAAATCCAGGGTCTGACCGAAGTGCCGCAGGCCGGCGACGAATTCATGGTGCTGAGCGATGAGCGTCGCGCCCGTGAAATCGCCACCTTCCGTTCCGGCAAGTACCGTGACGTCAAGCTGGCCAAGCAGCAGGCCGCCAAGCTGGAGAACATGTTCGAGAACATGGGCTCGGGCGATGTGCAGACCCTGCCGCTGATCATCAAGGCCGACGTGCAAGGCTCGCAGGAAGCGCTGGCCTCCTCGCTGCTCAAGCTCTCGACCGACGAGGTCAAGGTGCAGATCGTGCACGCCGCGGTGGGTGGCATCAGCGAGTCGGACGTCAACCTGGCGATCGCCTCCAAGGCCGTCATCATCGGCTTCAACACCCGCGCCGACGTGCTGGCCCGCAAGCTGGCCGAGGGCAATGCGGTCGACATCCGCTACTACAACATCATCTACGACGCCGTGGATGAGGTGAAGGCAGCGATGGCCGGCATGCTGGCTCCCGAGCAGCGCGAAGAAGCGCTGGGTACGGCCGAGATCCGCGTGGTCTTCGTGGCTTCCAAGATCGGCACGGTGGCCGGTTCCATGGTCACCTCGGGCCTGGTGCGCCGTGGTGCCAAGTTCCGCCTGCTGCGCGACAACATCGTCATCTACACCGGCGAGGTCGACTCGGTCCGCCGCGAGAAGGACGACGTCAAGGAAGTCAAGGAAGGCTTCGAGTGCGGTATCAAGCTCAAGAACTACAGCGACATCGCCGAGGGCGACCAGCTGGAATTCTTCGAGATCAAGGAAGTCGCCCGAACGCTGTAAGGCGGAGTTGGCCTCATCCCCAAACCCCGCCTTCGAAAGAGAAGGCGGGGTTTGTATTTGGAGTAGCAGATGCGACATAAACGAGCGATACCCAACCGGTCCTTCCGGATCTCGGACCAGATCCAGCGCGATCTGGCCGAGCTGATCCGCGAGCTCAAGGACCCGCGCGTGGGCATGGCCACGATCAACGCCGTGGAAGTCACGCCTGATTACGCTCATGCCAAGGTGTTCTTCTCGGTGCTGATCGGCGACCCGGCCGAATCCGAGCTGGCGCTCAACGAGGCGGCAGGTTTCCTGCGCAACGGCCTCTTCAAGCGCCTGCAGATCCACACCGTGCCGACCCTGCACTTCCATTACGACCGCACCATCGAACGTGCGGCCGAGCTGAGCTCGCTGATTTCCAAGGCCAACGCCACGCGCGCCCTGGACGACGAAGACCGGACCAACGACTGAAGACCAAGCCGCCCGTGAACGCCCCCAAACCCCAGCGCCAGAGAATCCAGCGCCGTGCCCTGCACGGTGTGCTGCTTCTCGACAAGCCGCTGGGCCTGTCCAGCAACGACGCGCTGCAGAAAGCCAAATGGCTGCTGCGGGCGGAAAAGGCCGGCCATACCGGCACGCTGGACCCGCTGGCCACGGGGCTGCTGCCGCTGTGCTTTGGGGCCGCTACCAAGTTCAGCCAGGTCAGCCTGGATGCCGACAAGGCCTACGAGGCCACGCTCCGGCTGGGCCAGACCACCACCACCGGCGACGGCGAGGGCGAGGTGCTGGAGACGCGCGAGGTGGCAGTCACCCGCGCTCAGATCGAGGCGGCCTGTGCCCAGTTCACCGGCCTGATCTCGCAAGTGCCACCGATGTACTCGGCGCTCAAGCACGAAGGCAAGGCGCTGTACGACTATGCCCGTCAGGGCATCGAGATCGAGCGTCCGGCGCGCCAGGTCACCATACACAGCATTGACATCCTCGACTGGCAAGCTGAGCAGCTGACGATCGCGGTGCGCTGCTCCAAGGGCACCTACATCCGTACCCTGGGCGAGGACATCGGCCGCGTGTTGGGCTGTGGTGCGCACCTCAGCGCGCTGCGCCGCACCGCCAGCGGTCCGGTGACGCTGGACGGCGCCATCAGCCTGGATGCGCTCGCCGCGATGACCGAGGCCGAGCGCGAAGACCTGCTGCGCCCGCCCGACGCCTTGCTGGCGGACTGGCCTGAGCAGCGTCTGGATGCTGCCGAGGCGGCCCGCTTTCTATCCGGGTTGCGGCGTCGCCTGTATTCTCCAAGCGGCGTCGCAGATGTCAGTCAGGTGAAGGTCTACGGGCCCGAACCGCAGGCCTTTCTGGGCAGCGCACATATCAAGGGCGGCGAGTTGATCGCCGACCGCCTGCTCAGCCCGCAGGAAGTCCAGGCACTGCTTGGCACCGCGGCCTGATGTACCAGTTCTGAAGTGAGTTTTTATGAGCATCCAAATCCGTAACATCGCCATCATCGCCCACGTGGACCATGGCAAGACCACCCTGGTGGATCAGCTGCTGCGCCAGTCGGGCACCTTCCGTGAGAACGAGAAGGTCGCCGAGCGCGTGATGGACAACAACGACATCGAAAAGGAACGTGGCATCACGATCCTGTCGAAGAATTGCGCGGTGTCCTGGAAGGGCACCCACGTCAACATCGTCGACACCCCCGGCCACGCCGACTTCGGCGGTGAAGTGGAGCGCGTGCTCTCGATGGTGGACTCGGTGCTGCTGCTGGTGGATGCCGTCGAAGGCCCGATGCCGCAGACCCGCTTCGTCACCAAGAAGGCGCTGGCCCTGGGCCTGAAGCCCATCGTGGTGGTGAACAAGGTGGACCGCCCCGGCGCGCGCCCCGACTACGTCATCAACGCCACCTTCGACCTGTTCGACAAGCTCGGTGCCACCGAAGAGCAGCTCGACTTCCCGGTCGTCTACGCCTCCGGCCTGAACGGCTGGGCCACGCTCACCGAGGGCGAGACCGGCACCGACATGGCGCCGCTGTTCGACACCGTGCTGCGCCATGTGCCGCCGCACGAGGGCGATATCGGCGGCCCGCTGCAGCTGCAGATCTGCTCGCTGGACTACTCCACCTTCGTGGGCCGCATCGGCATCGGCCGCATCACCAGCGGCAGCCTCAAGCCCATGCAGGACGTGCTGATGTACGCCGGCCCCGACAGCACCCCCAAGAAGTGCCGCGTCAACCAGGTGCTGAAGTTCGAAGGCCTGGAGCGCCGTCAGGCCGAGCTGGCCCTGGCCGGCGACATCGTGCTGGTGAACGGCATCGAGGAGATCGGCATCGGCGTGACGCTGACCGCCATCGACAACCCGGTGCCCCTGCCCATGCTCAAGGTCGACGAGCCGACCCTGACCATGAACTTCTGCGTCAACAACAGCCCGCTGGCCGGCCGCGAAGGCAAGTTCGTCACCAGCCGCCAGATCTGGGACCGCCTGCAGAAGGAATTGCAGGCCAATGTGGCGCTGCGCGTCAAGGAAACCGACGAAGACGGCATCTTCGAGGTCTCGGGCCGCGGTGAACTGCACCTCACCATCCTGCTGGAAAACATGCGCCGCGAGGGCTACGAGCTGGCCGTCTCGAAGCCGCGCGTGGTGTTCCACGATGTTGGTGGCGAGCGTCACGAGCCGATCGAAATGGTCACCGCCGACGTCGAGGAAGCCCACCAGGGTGGCGTGATGCAGGCCCTGGGTCTGCGCAAGGGCGAGCTGGTGAATATGGAGCCGGACGGCCGTGGCCGCGTGCGCCTCGAGTACCGCATCCCGGCGCGTGGCCTGATCGGCTTCCAGAACGAATTCCTGAACCTGACGCGCGGCACCGGCCTGATCTCCAACATCTTCGACGGCTACGAAGCCCACAAGGGTGAGATCGAAAGCCGCAAGAACGGCGTGCTGATCAGCCAGGACAACGGCGAAATCGTCACCTACGCGCTTGGCAAGCTGGACGACCGCGGCCGCATGTTCGTGAAGGCCGGCGACCCGGTCTACGAAGGCATGATCGTGGGCATGCACAACCGCGACAACGACCTGATCGTCAACGCGGTGCGCGCTAAGCAGCTCACCAACTTCCGCGTCTCGGGCAAGGAAGATGCGATCAAGATCACGCCGCCGATCGAGCTCTCGCTCGAGTACGCGGTGGAGTTCATCGAGGACGACGAGCTGGTCGAGATCACGCCCAAGAGCATCCGCCTGCGCAAGCGCCACCTGATCGAGCACGAGCGCAAGAAGTTCGCGCGCGAAAACTCCGGGGCCTGATGAGCCACCGGCGCGCCGTTCTCCTGATGCTGCTGATCACCCTGCTGTGGAGCACGGCAGGGGTGGTCTCTCGCCATCTGGAAGCGGCGCGCAGCTTCGAGGTCACCTTCTGGCGCAGCGGCTTCAATGCGCTGGCGCTGCTGGTGGCCCTGGGGCTGATGCGCGGCCGCGCGCTCTGGGGGCAGGTCTTGCGCGCGCCGCGCAAGGTCTGGGCCTCGGCGCTGTGCTGGGCGGTGATGTACACCGCCTTCATGCTGGCGCTCACCATGACCAGCGTGGCCAATGTGCTGGTCACCATGTCGCTGGGGCCGCTGCTGACGGCGCTGTTCGCGCGCCTGTTCCTGCATCACCGCCTGCCGGCGCGCACCTGGGCCGCCATCCTGCTGGGCAGTGCCGGCATCGCCTGGATGTTCGGCCACGGGCTGCAGGGCGGCCTCGCCAGTCTGGCCGGCATGGGCGTGGCCCTGGGCGTGCCGCTGGCCGCGGCGACCAACTGGACCCTGTTGCAGCACGACAGCAAGCAAAAAGACGGTGACGAGCGCAGCGACATGCTGCTGGCGGTGCTGCTGGGCGCGCTGATTTCGGCCGCCTGCACCTTGCCGCTGGCCTGGCCCCTGGTGGCCTCCCCGCATGACCTGACCCTGCTGGCCGGCCTCGGCGTGTTCCAGCTGGCCCTGCCTTGCCTGCTGGTGGTGCGCCTCGCGCGCGTACTCTCGGGGCCGGAGCTGGCCCTGCTGGGCCTGCTGGAAGTGATCTTCGGCGTGCTGTGGGCCTGGCTGGGTGCTGGGGAAGCCCCGTCTTCCGCCGCCCTGGTGGGCGGTGCTATGGTGCTGGCAGCCCTGGCAGGCAATGAACTGCTGGGCTGGCGTGAGCGCTGATCGGCCACGCCACTGACCCATTAACAAACATTAGCAAACAAGCTTTCCGTTGTTGGAGTTGTCCCGCATGCCCGCCGCCGCTGCTCTTCCCCCGCTGCAATCCGATGGCCAGATCCTGGCCGAAGTGAACGGTTGCCTGGGTCTCATCACGCTGAACCGCGCGCCGGCGCTGAACGCGCTGTCGCTGGCGATGATCCGCGACATCACCGCTTTGCTGAAGGCCTGGGCGGATACGCCGGCGATCCAGGCGGTGGTGGTGCTGGGGGCGGGGCGCGAGGGCAAGCCCGCGGCCTTTTGTGCCGGCGGCGATATCCGCTTCTTCCACCAGGCCGCGCTCGCGGGTGACAGTGCGCTGGAAGACTTCTTCACCGAGGAATACGCGCTCAACCACCTGATCCACCATTACCCCAAGCCCTATATCGCCCTGATGGACGGGGTGGTGATGGGCGGCGGCATGGGCATCAGCCAGGGCGCCAAGCTGCGCGTGCTGACCGAGCATTCCAAGCTGGCCATGCCCGAGACCAATATCGGCCTGTTCCCCGATGTCGGCGGCGGCTGGTTCCTCTCGCAATGCCCCGGCCATGTGGGCGAATGGCTGGCCCTGACCGGCCAGCCGATCGCCGCCGGCGATGCCATCGAGCTGGGCCTGGGCGACGTGTTCGTGCAGAGCAGCGACCTGCCCGCCATCATCCAGGCCTACCGCCAGGGCGAGCAGCACAGCGCCGAGCATGTGGTGGCCACGGTGATGGAGCGTGCCGACCTCGCGCCCGCGCCCGACCATCTGGAACTGCGCCCGCGCATCGACGAGCATTTCTCCAAGCCCACGGTGGCCGCGATCATGGCCTCGCTGGCCGCCGCCGACGATGCCTGGGCCCAGCACACCCATGCCACCCTGCTGAAGCGCTCGCCGCTCATGCTGGCGGTGACGCTGGAGCAGCTGCGCCGCGCGCGCCGCATGGCCAGCCTGGCCGAGGACCTGCGCATGGAGCGCGATCTGGTGCACCGCTGTTTCCATCTGCGTCCCGGCGCCGCCAGCGAGACGGTGGAGGGCGTGCGCGCCCTGGCAGTCGACAAGGACCACGCGCCGCGCTGGAACCCGGCCAGCATCGCCGAAGTCACGCCGGCCATGGTGCAGGCCTATTTCGAAAGCCCCTGGGCGGCCGATCAGCATCCCTTGCGCCAACTGGCATGACCTGACCCCCGCGGCGGACCATAATCGCATCACCCTCCCACAAGGAGCATTGATGCCCTCCGATATCGAGATCGCCCAAGCGGCGACGCTGCGCAAGATCCTGCCCCTGGCCCACGAGCGCCTGGGCCTGCCCGAGGACAGCCTGGTCCCCTATGGCCATTACAAGGCCAAGCTGAGCCTGGCGCATATCGCCGGCCTGCAGGACCGGCCCGACGGCCATCTGGTGCTGGTCACCGCCATCACCCCCACGCCGCCCGGCGAGGGCAAGACCACCACCACGGTGGGCCTGGGCGATGCGCTCGGCCAGATCGGCAAGCACGCCATGGTGTGCCTGCGCGAGCCCTCGCTGGGCCCCTGCTTCGGCATGAAGGGCGGCGCCGCGGGCGGCGGCCACGCCCAGGTGGTGCCGATGGAGGACATCAACCTCCACTTCACCGGCGACTTCCACGCCATCGGCCTGGCGCACAACCTGCTCTCGGCGCTGATCGACAACCATGTCCACCACGGCAATGCGCTCGGGCTGGACGTGCGCCGCATCACATGGCGGCGCGTGGTCGACATGAACGACCGCGCGCTGCGCCAGATCACCGTGGCGCTGGGCGGGCCGGGCAATGGCTACCCGCGCGAGGACGGCTACGACATCGTGGTGGCCTCGGAGGTGATGGCGATCCTGTGCCTCGCCACGTCGCTGGCCGATCTGAAGCGCCGCCTGGGCAATATCGTGGTGGGCTATACCGCCGCCAAGCAGCCGGTGCGCGCGCGCGATCTGAAGGCCGATGGCGCGATGGCGGCCCTGCTCAAGGATGCGCTGGCGCCGAATCTCGTGCAGACCATGGAGGGCACGCCGGCCTTCGTGCATGGCGGCCCCTTCGCCAATATCGCGCATGGCTGCAACTCGCTGATCGCCACCCGCACCGCGCTCAAGCTGGCCGACTATGTGGTCACCGAGGCGGGCTTCGGCGCCGACCTGGGGGCCGAGAAGTTCATCGACATCAAGTGCCGCAAGGGCGGGCTCAAGCCCGCCTGCGCGGTGCTGGTGGCTACCGTGCGCGCCATCAAGCACCATGGCGGCAGCGGCCTCGAGGGCGTGGCCGCGCTGGAGGCCGGCATGGCCAATCTGCGCCGCCATGTGGAGAACGTGCAGCAGCATCTGGGCTTGCCCACCGTGGTGGCGATCAACCAGTTCACGCAAGACACGCCGCAGGAGCTGGCGGCGATCGCCCAGGCCTGCGCGGACCTGGGCGTGCGCTGCGTGCTCGCCAACCACTGGGCCCATGGCGGTGCCGGCGCCACCGAGCTGGCCCATGCGGTGGTGCAGCTGTGCGAGGCCGCGCCGCCGCGCCGCGCCGAGGTCTATGCCGACGAGCTCACGCTGGACCAGAAGATCGAGGCGGTGGCCCGCAAGATCTACCGCGCCGACGGTGTGCGCTTCGAGCCCAAGGCGCGCCAGCAGCTGGCCGAGCTGCAGGCTCAGGGCTGGGGCGGGCTGCCGGTGTGCATTGCCAAGACCCAGTATTCCTTCAGCACCGACCCCGGCCGCCTCGGCGCGCCCGAGGGCCATGTCTTGCCGGTGCGCGAGCTGCGCCTGAACGCCGGCGCCGAGTTCGTCACCGCCATCTGCGGCGACATCATGACCATGCCGGGCCTGCCCAAGGCACCGGCCGCCGAACGCATCAGCGTCGACGATGCGGGACGCATCAGCGGCCTGTTCTGATGGGGTAAAGTTCGCGCCCTTTTTGTCTTCAAGTGCGTGAATGATTGCGAGTGCCAAACAGCGTTCAGCCGCCGCCGCCCGGGCGGCGGAATTTTTTGTGATGAGCCAGTTGCTGCGCCAGGGCCATGAGGTCGTGCCCACGCTGGGCGGCATGGGCGAGGTGGAGCTGCTGGTGAAGAGCCGCAGCGGCCGGCGCTACGAGGTGATGGTGCGCGGCGTGGCCGACAACGGCCGCTGGGTGGTGAACAGCCAGAACGAGGCCGAACTGGCCGAGCGCGTCTATGTGCTGCTCAACTACAAGCGCTTCGAGGAGGCGCGCAGCTACCCGCTCGTGTACCTGCTCTCGGGCGCCAGCGCCGAGGCCCTGAAGGTCGAGCGCGGCCGCGCCCGCGTGATCGCCTTCGCCGGCAAGCAGGCGCAGAGCGGCGAGCTCGAGCGCTGGATGGAAGCTTGGCATCTGATCCAGTGAAGCCGTGCTAGGCTGAGCCCGCAGCCACCCCATTCCAAAGGTAGGAACGAGAGTCATGCCGAGTCAGCGCGTCGCGGCCCTGGGCCGACCCATGCAGGGGTTTCTGTACAGCGAGGTGCTGACCGTGCTGGCCCTGATGGTGGGCGGCGTGGCCACACCCTGGTGGGTGGCACAGCAGGGCGGGGCGCAGGCGCTGGCGCTGAACGGCACGCTGACCTCGGTGGCGGCCTTTCTCTTCATGCCCTTGCTGGCGCCGCTGGGCGACGCCTGGCCCAAGCAACGCCTGATGATGGCCGGCCTGCTGCTGAGCGCCCTGGGCGCGGCGGGCATGGCCGGCATGATTAGCGCGCAGGCCTACAGCCTGGGCTGGGTGCTGGCGATCGGCGCCCTCGGCGCGCTGGCCTGGGGCCTGATGGCGCCGGCCTCGCTGTCGATCGCGGCCGAGCTGGTGCCCTCGGCCCAGCTGCCCGAAGCGCTGCGCCTGCAGCGCAGCGCCCAATCGCTCGGGCGCGTGCTGGGGCCGGCCGTGGGAGGCTTGCTGGTGAGTGCGTCCACCGGCGTGGCCGTGTGGGCGCAATGCGGGCTGCTGCTCGCCGCCGCGCTGGCGGTGCGCGCAATCCCGCGTCATGCCGCGGCGGCGGCGGCTCCGCGCGGCGCCTGGCGCGACGAATTGCGCCAGGGCCTGAAGGCCAGCTGGTCGGTCAAGATCGAGCGCGGCTGGACCCTGGTGAGCTTTGTCGGCAGCACCTGCCTGCTGCCGGGCTTCGGCCTGCTGGTGCCGCTGAAGCTGCAATCGCTGGGGCTCTCGGGCGGCTGGCTGGGCGCGGCCGAGGCGGGCCTGTCGCTGGGCATGCTGGGGGGCGCGCTGGGCGGCTCCAACTGGGTGGCCGCCAGGCTGGGGCGCTTCCACACCCGCGTCGGCGGCACCCTGCTGCAGGGGCTGGGCCTGTGCCTGGCGGGCGCCACCTCCCAGGGCCTGCTGCTGGTGCTGGCCCTGTTCGGCGTCGGTTTTGCCAATTCCTGCGGCGTGCTCGCCGGCCAGACGCATCGCATGCTGGCCATTCCCGCGCATTTCCGCGCCCGGCTCAATGCCGTCAGCATGATGCAGCTGCAGGTGTCGGCCGCGCTGGGGCCGGCGCTGGTCGGCTGGGCCCTGCTGCATGCCGAGGTGAGCACCGTCTATGTGGCGATGGGCGCGATCGGGGCCTTGTCGGCGCTGGGCTTTCTGCTCGTGCCGGGCCTGCGCGAGATGCTGAGCCTTGAACATGAGCAGGTGCGCGACTGGTACGCACATCAGCACCCCGAACTCTTCCATGCACAATCCTCGCCAACTTCCTGAGCAAACATGACAACACGAGTTCTCTATACCGCTGTGCTGTTGCTGGGCCTGAGCGCCTGCGCCTCAGGGCCACAGGGCCAGGGCGGCAAGCCGCCCACCGAGGAGCGCATTGCCGATGCCGCCACCGCGCCGCTGGCCGACCTGAATCTGGTCAAGGCCAAGATTCCCGAGCTGCTGCTGCGCGCCCAGGAGCAGCCCTACCAGGCCCCGGCCGAGCGCAGCTGCGCCGCGCTGCAGGCCGAGGTGAGGGCGCTGGACGAGGTGCTGGGCCCCGACGTGGATGCGCCGCGCCACAAGCAGGGCAGCGCCAGCGAGCGGGGCGGCGAGGCCCTGGGCGACGCCGCCATCGGCGGCCTGCGCGGCGCCACCGAGGGGCTGCTGCCCTTCCGCGGCTGGGTGCGCAAGCTCACCGGGGCCGAGCGCTATTCGCGCCAGGTGGCGGCGGCCGTGGCCGCCGGCATGGCGCGGCGCTCCTATCTCAAGGGCATGGGCCAGCCACAGGCTTGTGAGTTTGTGCCGGCCCCGCCGCCAGCGCCGCAAACACCCTAAGGGATAATGCCGG
Organism: Paucibacter sediminis; assembly: GCF_030254645.1. NCBI lineage: Bacteria > Pseudomonadati > Pseudomonadota > Betaproteobacteria > Burkholderiales > Sphaerotilaceae > Roseateles > Paucibacter sediminis. Next base: position 4,477,529 of record NZ_CP116346.1, on the reverse strand, counting down.
GGTGCAAGACCCCACCCCGAACTCATCGCCCAGCCCCTGGCGCCTCTCGGTTGCGCCCATGCTGGACTGGACCGACCGCCACTGCCGCTTTTTCCACCGCCTGCTCACCAAGCAGACCCGGCTCTACACCGAGATGGTCACCACCGGTGCGCTGCTGCATGGCGACCAGCCACGGCATCTGGACTTCAATCCGGAGGAGCATCCGGTGGCCCTGCAGCTGGGCGGCTCCGAGCCCGCGGACCTGGCCGCCTGCGCCAGGCTGGCCGAGCGCTGGGGCTACGACGAGGTGAACCTGAACTGCGGCTGCCCCAGCGAGCGGGTGCAGCGCGGTGCCTTCGGCGCCTGCCTGATGGCCGAGCCCGGCCTGGTTGCCGATGGCGTGAAGGCGATGCGCGATGCCGTCTCGCACATTCCCGTCACGGTGAAGCACCGCATCGGCATCGATCGCATCGAGAGCTACGACTTCGTGCGCGACTTCGTCGGCCGCATCGCCGAGGCCGGCTGCGAGGTCTTCATCGTGCATGCGCGCAATGCCTGGCTGCAAGGCCTCTCGCCCAAGGAGAACCGCGAGGTGCCGCCGCTGCGCTACGAGCTGGTGCACCGGCTCAAGCGCGAGTTCCCGGCGCTCACCATCGTGCTCAACGGCGGCATCAAGACCGACGCCGAGATCGCCGAGCAACTGCAGTATGTCGATGGCGTGATGGTGGGCCGCCAGGCCTATCACGAGCCCTGGCAGATGGCGGCCTGGGACGAACGCTTCTTCGGCCGCAGCGGCCCAGCCGAGCTTGGCCCGGGCGGGCGCGAGCAGGTGGAAGAGGCCTGGATCGCCTATCTGCAACAGCAGGTGGCGCAGGGCCGGCCCTGGTCGCAGGCGATGCGCCACGCGCTGGGCCTGTGGAACGGCGCCGCCGGCGCAAGGCGCTGGCGCCAGGTCTGGTCCGACCATCATCTGAAGGGCCTGCCGCCGGCGGTGGTGCAGGGCCAGGCGAGCGCGGCGCGCCTCGGTGTGGCGGCGCATGTAGCGCAGGGCGCACGCGCGGCCTGACGGCTGGCACGGGCGCCCGGGCCCACAAGCCTGGCATGCTGGCAGCATCAAGGAGACCCCATGTTGCGCCACCTGCTTGTGTTGAGCCTCATGCTGTGCACCGCGGCCCACGCTGCCGCCCCACAAACGCTGGATGATGGCGTCTTCTGGCTGCCCGGCAGTCATGCCCCGGGCGCCCAGCCCGACGGCAACAGCGTGCTGCTGCGCGGTGCGCAGGGCTGGGTGCTGGTGGACAGCGGCCGCCACGCCGCGCACACCCAGGCGCTGCTGGATTTCATGCGCGCCGAGGGGCAGGGCGGCGCGGCGCTTGCCCTCGTCAACAGCCATTGGCATCTCGACCATCTGGGCGGCAATGCGCTCATCCGGCAGCAATGGCCGGGGCTGCGCGTCTACGCCAGCGCGGCCGTCGACGGCGCGCTGCAGGGCTGGCTCGCCGCTTACCGCCGGCAGCTCGAGGGATTGATCGAGAAGCCGCAAGACCTTGATGAAAGCAGCCTGAGTTCGGCGCGCATCGACCTGGCCCTGCTGCAGCAGGCCGAGCGCCTGCGCCCCGACGAGCGGCTCAGCGCGCCCCAGCAAGACCTGACCCTGGCCGGACGCAAGCTGCGCCTGGGCGTGATCAAGGGGGCGGTGAGCGGTGGCGATGTCTGGCTGCTGGATCTGGCCAGCCAGACCCTGGTGGCGGGCGATCTGGTGACCCTGCCCGTGCCGTTTCTCGATACCGCCTGCGCGGGCGGCTGGCAGGCCGCGCTGGCGACGCTGGCGGCCCAGCCCTTCACCCGCCTGGTGCCCGGTCATGGGCCGGTGCTGAGCCGGCAGGAGTTCCAGCACTATCGCGAGTCCTATGGGCGGCTGCTGCAATGCGCCGCCTCCGCGCAGGGGCCGGGGGCATGCGCCGATCAATGGCTGCAGGATGCCGCGGCCTGGATCGCGCCCGCCGAACAGCCGCGCGCCCGCGCCATGCTGGGCTACTATTTCCAGCAGCATCTGCGCGCCGCCACGCGCGACCGCTTCTGCAGCGCCCCGCCATGAACGACCGGATTCTCTTGTTCTTCCACTGCTACGACACCGCCCTCGGCTGCTGCGGCATCGCCTGGGGCGAGCGCGGCATCGTCGGCGCGCAGCTGCCGGAGGAAAGCGCGGCGGCCACGCGCGACCGCATGCGCGTGCGCTTCCCGACAGCGCGCGAAACTGCCGCGCCGCCGGCCGAGGTATGGGCCGCCATCGAGGGCGTGCAAGCCCTGCTGCGCGGCGAGCCGCGCGACCTGCTGGAGTTCCGCCTCGATGAGACCGGCATCCCCGCGTTCAACCAGCGCGTGCATGCGCTGACCCGCCGCATCCCGGTGGGCCAGACGCGCACCTATGGCGAGCTGGCCCAGGCCCTGGGCCTGCCCGGCGCGGCGCGCGCGGTGGGCCAGGCCGAGGGCCACAACCCCTTCGCCCCCATCGTGCCCTGCCACCGCGTGATGGGTGCGGGTGGCGTGGGCACGGGCTTCTCGGCCCATGGCGGGGTGGCCACCAAGCTGAGGCTGCTGGCCATCGAGGCGCGCGCCACCGGGCAAATGGCCGGCGAGCAGTCGGGCTTGTTCGGCTGACTCATACAATTGGCCCCCCTCCCAGCCTTCCCGATCACCGGGACCCGCCCATGTCCTTCGCCTCCCTGGGCCTGATGCCCGCCCTCGTGCACGCGGTGCGCGAGCAGGGCTACCACGCGCCCACGGCGATACAGACGGCCGCCATTCCCACCATCCTCGGCGGCGGCGATGTGCTGGGTCTGGCCCAGACCGGCTCGGGCAAGACCGCCGCCTACGCGCTGCCGCTGTTGCAGCGCGTCTGGGAGCAGGGCGCCGATGCGGCGCGCCAGCCGCGCGCGCTGGTGCTGGTGCCCACGCGCGAGCTGGTGAGCCAGGTGGGCGAGGCGCTGCGCGAGTTCGCGCAGGCGCTGCCGGCCAGGCTGCGCATCGCGCTGGCCTTCGGGGGCGTCTCGATCAACCCGCAGTTGATGGGCTTGCGCGGCGGTTGCGATGTGATGGTGGCCACGCCCGGTCGCCTGCTGGACCTGATCGAACACAATGCCCTGCGCCTAGGCGCCGTGCACACCCTGGTGCTGGACGAGGCGGACCGCCTGCTCGACCTGGGCTTTGCCGATGAGCTGAACCGGCTGCTGGCGCTGCTGCCGCAGCGGCGCCAGAATCTGTTCTTCTCGGCCACCTTCGCGCCCGCCGTCGAGGCGCTGGCGAACGGCTTGCTGCGGGCGCCGGCGCGCATCGCCATCGCGCCCGAGCCGCTGCGCACCGAAGCGATCCAGCAGCGCGCCATCGTCGTCGACGCCGCCAAGCGCACGCCGCTGCTGCGCCATCTGCTGCAGCAGGAGGCCTGGCCGCGCGCGCTGGTGTTCGTGGCCACCAAATACGCCACCGAGCATGTCTCCGACAAGCTCTGGGCCCATGGCATCAAGGCCGCCGCCCTGCATGGTGAGCTGAGCCAGGGGGCGCGCACGCGCGTGCTGCAGGCGCTCAAGGACGGCGAGCTGCAGGTGCTGGTGGCCACCGATGTGGCGGCCCGCGGCCTGGACATCCCGGAGCTGCCGGTGGTGCTCAACTACGACCTGCCGCGTTCGGCGGCCGACTACCTGCACCGCATCGGCCGCACCGGCCGCGCCGGCGCCAGCGGTCAGGCGCTGAGCTTCATCAGCGGCGAGACCGTGACGAACTCCGAAGCGCATTTCCGCCTGATCGAGAAGCGCCAGGGCCAGCGCGTGGCGCGCGAGCAGATCGCCGGCTTCGAGCCGGCCGCCGCGCTCAGCGCCGAGCCCGGCCCCGGCGGCATCAAGGGCCGGCGCAAGAGCAAGAAGGACAAGCTGCGTGAAGCAGCAGCAGCAGCGGCGGCGGCCGCGGCCGATGGGCTTCAGCCCTTGTTGGCGTCGAAGTAATAGGCCAGGCGCTTGCGCGGCGAGAGGTAGTCGAACACCGCCTCGGGCAGTTGCTGGGGCTTGAGGGTGCGCACGATGCTCACATCGGCCTCCTGCTCCAGGTCCACCAGGATGGCCTGGTCCCGCGGCACGCCGGCGTCGTAGACCAGCACCATGGGCTTGAGCGGCCGGGCGCTGTTGACCGAGACCACCATGGCCATGCTGTCGTTGGACAGCACCACCACCGTGCCGGGTGGGTAGATGCCCATGCAGCGGATGAAGGTGCTCAGCGGCAGGGCCTCGAACTGGCCGCGTTGCTGGCCATACATCACCGAGAGCGCCTCGTGCGGCGTCATCGCGCGCGCCGGGTTGGCCGGGTTGCAGAGATTGTCGAAGCTGTTGGCCACCGCCACGATGCGCGCCAGCATCGAGATCTGCGGGCCCTTCAGCCCCTCCGGATAGCCGCCACCGTCGACGCGCTCATGGTGCTGGACGATCACGTTCAGCACCTCGGGCGAGAGCCCCAGCTTGCGCCCCGTCACCAGGCCGTACTGGCAATGCTGGCGCAGCAGATCGGCCTCGGGCTTGGTGAGCGGCTCCTGCTTGCGCACGATGCGCTCGGGCACGTCGAATTTGCCGATGTCGTGCAGCAGGGCGGCCAGGCCCAGCAGCTTGATGGCCTCGGGCGGCGCCTTCAGCTCCTTGGCCAGCATCATCGCCAGCACCGTCACGTTGAGGGCGTGGTGGTAGGTCTCGTCGGCGCCGATCTTGTCCTTCATCAGATTGATGGCCACCTCGGCATCGGTGAGCATGGACTCGGCCATGGTGGCCACCAGCTTGAGCGCTTCCTCGCGGGCCTGCTCGGGCTGGGAGAACAGGTTCTGGTTGACGCTCTTGAGCGCCTTGGCCGCGGAGAGGAATTCGCGCTCGCAGGCCTCCACGCGGGCGCGCTGCGCGGCCAGCCGCGCGACGCGCTCGCGCTTGGCGCGGTAGGCCTCGCTGTCGAGATCGCTGCTGGCCGCGGGCGGTGCCTCGCGGCCGGCGTCCACCGCCGGCAGGGCCAGCGGCTCACCGTCGCTCTTGCCGGGCAGATAGCGGATGCGCTTGAGCCCCAGCGACTGCAGGGTCAGGATCTGGTTCAGATCCTTGATCTTAAAGCTGGAGAAGGTGAAGGGATGCTCGGTCCAGGGCAGATCGAGCATCACATGCAGGCCGATGCAGAGCTGGCTCGGGTGGATGTAATCGGGGCCTGTTGCCATGACGCGCTGACTGGGGAGGTAGATCTGCCTGCATCATGCGCGCTGGCCGCGCCGGCGCGCAAGGCGTCAGATCAATCCCAGGGCGCGGTCTCGAGCGTCGGCGCACTGGCCGGGGCCAGGTCTTGCGGCAGCGCCGCCGGCAGGCTGCCGCCGGCGGCAAAGTCGTGCTCGCCGCCCAGGCCCTCGATCAGCTCGGGGATCAGCTGGCCCAGCTCCAGCGTGGCCAGCGCCGCATCGGCGTCGAAGGCCTCGTCCTTGGCGGGCTTGTCGCGACCCTCGAAGACCAGATCCAGGAAGGCGATCTTCTTGATCTGCAAGGTGTCGGTGAGCATGAAGGAGACGCGGTCGCGCCAGCTCATCGCCAGCTTGGTGGGCGCCTTGCCGCCGGTGAGGTGCTGGCGCACCTCCTCGATGTCCAGCGCATGGCGGGCATAGCGCACCACCGACTTCATCTCGTCCTCGCTCTTGAGCTCGCACTCGCGGTCGATCGTGAAACCGGCGGGCGGCACGCCGTCCAGCAGCCAGGCCGTCATGCAGGCGGCTGGCGACTCGGCCGTCTGCACCAGCTGCAGCGAAAGCCCGTCGAGCTGCTTGACCAGCAGTGTCACCACCTCGTCGGCCTTGGCCGGCGAGCTGGCATCGATCATCAAGAGGCCCTGGCGCGGGTTGATCCAGATGCGGATCGACGATTGCTTGGTGAAGGCCTGAGGCAGCAGCTCGTGCGTGACCTGCTCCTTCAGCTCGTTCTTGGCCTTCTTGCCCGGCTTGCGGCCGGTTTCCTGCTCCATGCGCTCGGCCAGCTCCTCGACCCGGCGCTTCACCACCGAGCCCGGCAGCACGCGCTGCTCGATCATCAGCTTGAGCAGCAGATGGCCGCCCACGTTCTCTACCAGCGGGGCGTGCTTGACGCCGCGCGGCTCTACCCAGCCCATCGAAAGCGCCTGCGAGGCGCCACATTCGACGAAGGCGCCCTGGGCCAGGGCATCCTCGAACTGTTCGATGGTGGGCTGCCAGTCGGGGGCGATCCGGTACACGATCAGGTTCTTGAACACTGCAAAATCCTCGGGGAGAAAAAAGGGCGCCCGGCCGAGCCGGGCGCCCCTGGCATGAAAGCCGCTATTGTCTCAGGACCGGAGGGCCTTGCGCCGCGCCAGGCCCAGCAGTCCGAACCCGGCCAGCCACAGGGCCAGCGTCGCCGGCTCGGGCACGGCGACGATGGCCTGCATAGTGCCGGTGAAGCTGCCGGTGCCGGTGAAGGTGAGCCCGGTGACGAAGGCGGTGGGATCGAAGGCGCTGAGCTCGGCGGAGGGCTCGATGCCGCGGATCTGGAAGCGGTCGACGCCGCCGGCATGGCCGGCCGCGACGAAGTCGAAGCCGGCACCGGCGGCCAGGCCGGCCTGCGCCAGGGTCCAGGCGCTGCCATCCCACAGATAGACCTCGTAGAGCCCGTCGCCGACCTGGCTGGCAATCTGCACGCTCTTGAAGTTCGGGTCGCCGATGCCGGTGCGGTAGTCGAAGCCGCTGGCGATGGCCGGGTCGATGAAGGTCACCGCATCGGCCGAGACCGAGTCGACATGGAACTGGTAGACCGGGCCCTGCTCGGCTCCGACCACATTGGCCACCGGGCTCAGCGTCGGCAGCGCGATATTCGTCGGCGCGCCGACCAGGCTGGCCGGATCGATCGGCGTGTAGTCGAAGAAGGATTGCGAGCGCGACTGCACGCTGTGGTCCCCCCGCAAATGATCCAGCGAGATGGCCAGCGAGTACGAGGTGCCGTATTGCAGCAGGCCCGCAGGCAGGGTCAGCGACTGGCCCGAGGCGACCGTCTGCGTGTAGATCACGTCGCTCTGCTGCGTCGATCCCGGCGAGGTCGGGGTCATCGAGATCGAAGGGATCTGGTGGCTGTTGTCGAAGACGCGCACCTGCACCTGGTCGATCGAGGTGGCCGAGGCCGGCAGGGTCCAGCTGACGGTGGGCGTCAGCCCGGCCGATTGCAGCGACATGCTTTGCACGAAGGGCATGGCGGCCACCGCGCCGACCGGCGGCGCGGCGACGATGGTGCGGGTGCCGCTGGCGAAGCTGCTGTCGGTCGACAGCCAGATGTTCCAGGCCCCGGTCAGGTTCGGGTCATAGGCGCGCGCGCCGTAGTACTGCAGCGGCTGGGTCGAGAAATCGCGCGCCAGGATGCGCTGGCGCACCCAGCCGGCGCCGCTGACGCTGGCCGCGCAGCTGATGCCTAACGGGCATTGCGCGGCAAAACTCCAGACGGTAGCGCCGGCCTCCGAAGGTGGCGCTTCGGGGTTGAACAGACCCCAGAACAACAGGTCGCCGCTGCCGCGGTTGGTGCTGTTGGCGCTGTTCTGCAAGCGCATCGCGAAGCTCGCGCCGGCGCTGGGCAGGTCGGCCTGGGCGGTGGCGATGACGGCCAGCAGGGCCGTGGCAGCGATCGTGCGGGGCAGGAGGGGCATGGCGATCTCCATCGGGGCGTGGCCCAGGATAGGGCCGCCCCGCGGGCGCCGCGTCCATAGATTTGACTAGCCGGCCTCGGCCGCCAGCCGCCGCAGCACTTCCTCGAACACCGCCGGCTCCTGGCCGCCCTGGATCAGGTGGCGGTCGTTGATGATGATGGAGGGCACCGAGTGGATGCCCTGGGCCTGGTAGAAGGCCTCGCGCTCGCGCACCTCGGCGGCGTAGCGCTCGGAGGCGAGCACCGCGCGCGCGGCCTCCACATCCAGCCCCAGCGCCGGGCTCAGCGCGCGCACCGCGTCCAGCATCACGCCATGGTCGCCGGGGTTCTTGCCGTCGGTGAAATAGGCGCCGAACAGCGCCAGCTTGAGCTCGCGCTGCGCCTCCGGGCTCTGCTCGCCGGCCCAGTGCAGCAGGCGGTGGGCGTCGAAGGTGTTGTAGATGCGGCTGCGGTTCTGCATGTCGAACACAAAGCCCAGCTCGGCACCACGCTTGCGGATCGCTTCGCGCACGCCGGCGGCCTGCTCGGTGCTGGCACCGTACTTCTGCTGCAGGTGCTCGTCGATGTTCTGGCCCTCGGCGCCCATCTGGGGGTTGAGCTCGAAGGGCTGGAAATGCATCTCCACCGGCAGATCGGGCATGCGCGCCAGCGCCTGCTGCAGCGATTTGAGCCCGATGGCGCACCAGGGGCAGGAGATGTCGGAGACGAAATCGATTTTCATGGCCGGCACTTTAGCCAAGCCGCCGGTCGCTTGCTCGCGCCAGGTAAAACCACTCATGGCCGGCCAGGGCTTTCGAGTTCGGGAAGACGATGCGGCCATCGGCCGGCGCCAGCACCGGCGTGCCGTCGTGGCGCGTGCCGATGCGCTGGCCCTGCGTGAGCGCGTCGAAGCTGGCCCATTCGCGCTCGAAGCGGTCGCCCTCGTGCTGGCGGTCCACCACCTCGTAGAGCTTGAGCAATTCGGGTGGGCTGGCGGGGCGGTGCGCATCGACGCTCGCGGGCGCCAGCATGCCCAGCAGCACCAGGGTGCGCAGGATGGCCAGGTACGCCACCTCGGGGGCCTGCGGGTCGGCATGCTGGCCGCATTCCAGCGTCACGCCATAGCCGCCGCGGGCGCGCATGTACTCGGTCGTGCCCATGCCGTAATGCGGGTCCTGCAGGGGCGCGCCCTGCTCGGCGCGGCGGCGCAGGCCCAGCTCGTAGGTCGAGAGCCAGCCCTCGACGATGCGCGTGGGGCCCAGTGCCGCGGCCAGCGCGGCCTCGGCGCTAGCATGGGCAAACGGCTCCAGCTCGCCCTGGTTGTCGCGCGGGCCCAGCATCACGAAGGCCTGGCCCTGGCCTTGGAAGGAATGCAGGTCCAGCAGCACCTCGTGCGCGGCCAGCAGGGGGCAGAGCTGGTTGGCGATGCGGTCCTCGACATCCTGCGGGATCGGGCACTCGCGCAGATTGCGGTTCAGGTTGCGCTCGCCCTCGCGCTGGCCGCGCTGGTAGGCCAGCGGGTTGACCACCGGCACGCAGGTGAGGGTGCCGCGCAGCAGGCGCAGTGCGCCGCGGTCGAGTTGCTCCAGCAGGCGCGTGATCGCCAGGCTGCCGCAGATCTCGTTGCCGTGCACGGCGCCGGTGATGAGCAGGCGCGGGCCCTTGGCCAGGCCGGCAAACTGGTGGATGCGCAGATGGGTGGGGGTGTCGGAACTCGTCATGGCGCGATGGTAGGGTAGCCGCGCGGCGGCAGGCCATCGCTTTTCATCGCGGCCCTATGCCCTGATCCGCTCGGGCCAGGTCGCCAGCAGCACGCCGGTCAGCGCCAGGCCGTAGGCCAGGGCCTGCATGCTGCCGATTGCCTCGCCCAGCGCCAACAGCCCGACCAGGGCGGTGGCGATGGGCAAAAAAACCATGAAGACGCCGGCACGCGCCGCCGGCACCTGCTGCAGGCCGTGCATCCACAGCCACACCGTCACCATGCTGGCGGCGGTGGCATAGAAGGCCAGCAAGCCCCAGCTGGCCATGGACACGGCAGCGAAGTCGAAGCGACAGGCCTGCCACAGGCCCAAGGGCGTCACCAGCACCAGGCCCCAGAGGTTGATCAGGGCGCTGATGCGGCGCGGGGGCAGGTCTTGCGTGAGGCGCTTGCCGATCACCACATAGCAGGCCTCGCACAGCACCGCGGCCAGCACCAGCAGCGGGCCCCAGGTGGTGCCCGCGCCGCCGCCGCCGTCAGCGCGCGTGAGCGCCACCACGGCGATGCCGGCCACGCTCAGCGCCACCCCTATCAGCACGCGCGGGGCGATGTGCTCGCGCAGGAACAGCCAGCTAAAGGCCGCCACCGCCGCCGGTATGCCCGCCAGCAGCACGCCGGCCACCACCGCCGAGGTGCTGCGCAGGCCATAGAGCAGGCAGATCGAGAACAGGAAGTTGCCGATGAAGGACTCCAGGAACAGCAGGCCGCGCGTGCGGCGGTCCAGCCGGGGCTCGTGCGGCGCGGGCCGCAGCCAGCTCAGCATCAGCACGGCCGCAAAGCCGAAGCGCAGCCAGGCCAGCAGGAACACCGGGAACACCAGCACCAGCAGCTTGGACAGGCCCACATAGCTGCCGACCAGGCCGGTGCTGAGGGCCAGGCTGGCATAGGCCAGCCAGGGTGTGCGGGCGGAGCTCAATCGCCGGGGCTTCAGTAGCGTTCGGCGTACTGGCGCAGTTCCCAGTCGCTCACGTGGCGCGCATGGGCCAGCGCCTCGGCACGCTTGAGCCGCAGGAACTGCGCGCGCAGCTCTTCGCCCAGCGCCGCACCGATCACCGCATCGGCCTCCAGCGCGTCCAGCGCCTGGTCCAGCGATTGCGGCAGCAGGGCGATGCCGCGCTGGCGCAATGCCGGCAGCGAGAGCTCGAACAGATCGTCCTGGCAGGCCGGGGGCGGGGCCAGACGGCGCTGGATGCCGTCCAGCCCGGCGGCGATCAGGCCCGCGGTGGCCAGATAGGGATTGGCCGAGGCATCCGGCAGGCGCCACTCGAAGCGGCCCTTGAGCGTGCGCACCAGGGCCGTGCGGTTGTTGGGGCCATGGGCCACATAGGCGGGGGCCCAACTGGTGCCGGAGAGCGATTCGCCCACCACCAGGCGCTTGTAGGAGTTGACGGTGGGCGCGGCCAGCGCGCACAGCGCGCCGGCATGGGCCAGCACGCCGGCGATGAAATGCTGCATCAGCGCCGCGCCGCCCGGTGCCGGCTGGCCCGGATGGTCCTCGAACATGCACTGCGCTTCCTCGCCCTCGCCACGCCACATCGAGACATGGAAATGCATGCCGCTGCCGGGCTGGTTGGCGAAGGGCTTGGGCATCATCGAGAACACGGCGCCATGCTGCTCGGCGATCGCCTGGGCGGCGAGCTTGAACAGCATCAGGTGGTCGGCGCTGCGCAGCGCCAGGTCGTGGCCGAAGTTGAGCTCGTACTGGCCTTGCGCGTCCTCATGGTCGATCTGCAGCACCTCCAGCCCGCTGCTGGCCAGGGCCTTGTGCAGCTCGCGCAGCAGGCCGGCCTGGCGTGGCAGGGTCTTGAGGTCGTAGGAGGGCTTGTCCAGCCCGTCCCGCGCATCGAAGGGCAGGTAGCCGGCCTGTGCATCGCGGCGCAGCAGGAAGAACTCGGGCTCGATGCCGGTGCGCAGATACCAGCCCTGCTTGGCGAGCTGCGCCTCGGCGCGGCGCAGCACCTGGCGCGGGCAGGCGTCAAAGGGCTCACCGGCCACATAGCCGTCGCAGACGATGCGCGCATAGCCGGGCATCCAGGGCAGCACCTGGGCCGTGCTGGCGATGCCGCGGCCCCAGTACTCGCTGCGCGGGCCGGTGCGCGGCAGGCCGGTGCCGGCGATCGAGGGGCCGGAGAAGCCGGCACCCTCGGTGAGCAGCTGGTCGAGCTGCTCGATCGGCAGGTATTTGCCCTTGGCGACGCCGTGGATGTCGGTGAACTGCGCCAGCAGGGTGTGGACCTGGGCGGAACGGAGTTGCTGCAGCAGGTCTTTCATGTGGTCCTCGCCGACCCGCGGGGGTCAGGTGTTGATGCGCAGCCAGGTGGTCTTGAGCTCGGTGTACTTGTCGAAGGCATGCAGGGACTTGTCGCGCCCGTTGCCGCTCTGCTTGTAGCCGCCGAAGGGCACGGTGATGTCGTCCTCGTCGTACTGGTTCACATGCACGGTGCCGGCGCGCAGGGCTCGGGCCACGCGGTGCGCACGGTCCACATGGCTGCTCCAGACGCTGGCCTGCAGACCGTAACTCGAATCATTGGCCTGCGCAATCGCGTCGGCCTCGTCCTTGAAGCGCAGCACGCTCATCACCGGGCCGAAGATCTCCTCGCGGGCGATCTTCATCTGGTTGCTAACGCCGGCGAACACGGTGGGCTCGACATAGAAGCCGCCGCTCTCGCTGCGCGCCTGCTTGCCACCCACCACCGCGCGGGCACCCTCGCCATGGCCGGCCTCGATATAGCTCATCACGGTGCGCAGCTGGCCGTCGTCGACCAGGGCGCCCATCACGGTCTTGGGGTCGAGCGGATCGCCCGGCTGGTAGGCTGGGGCCTCGGCGGCCACCAGGGCGACGAACTCGTCGGCAATGCTTTCGTGCACCAGCACGCGCGAGGGCGCATTGCAGCTCTCGCCCTGGTTGAAGAACATGCTGCCGGCCACGGTCTGGGCGGCGCGTTTGAGATCGTCGAAATCCGGGAACACCAGGAAGGCCGACTTGCCGCCCAGCTCGTTGTAGACGCGCTTGAGGTTGGAGCGACCCGCGTACTCCAGCATCTTGCGGCCCACCCGGGTGGAACCGGTGAAGCCGATCGCGTCCACGTCCGGGTGCAGGGCCAGAGCCTCGCCGGCCTCGTGGCCAAAGCCCGGCACGACGTTGAACACGCCCTCGGGCAGGCCGGCCTCCAGCGCCAGCTCGGCCAGGCGCAGCGCGGTGAGCGGGGATTTCTCGCTGGGCTTGAGCACCACCGAATTGCCCGCCGCCAGCGCCGGCCCGAGCTTCCAGGCCGCCATGATCATGGGGTAGTTCCAGGGCACGATGGCCCCCACCACGCCCATCGCCTCGCGCTGTATCAGCGCCAGCGCGTTCGGGCCGGTGGGCGCGATCTCGTCGTAGATCTTGTCCACCGCCTCGGCGTACCAGGCGATGCAGCGCGCCGCCGCCGGCACGTCGACGGCGCGCGCGTACTGGATGGGCTTGCCCATGTCCAGGGTCTCCAGCAGGGCCAGCTCGTCCTTGGCGGCGAGGATCTTGTCGGCAAAGGCGAGCAGCACCTTTTTGCGCGCGGCCGGCGGCCGCTGAGCCCAGCGGCCGTCGTCGAAGGCGCGGCGCGCCGCCGCCACCGCGGCATCGATGTCGGCGGCCAAGCCGCGCGACACCTTGCCCAGGCTGCGGCCATGGATGGGCGAGATGCAGTCGAACTGCTGGCCCGCCTCGGTCTCGACGCGCCGCCCGTTGATGACCGGGCGGCCGTCTATCGTCAGCGCGGCCGCGCGCTCATGCCAGTTGATGCTGCTGCTCATACGCAATCCTCAGAACTTCACCACCACGGAGGCGCCGAGCAGGCTGTTGCTCTTGCGGAAGCTGCCGTCCTTGACGAACTCGAACACCGACTGGTTGGCGCGGTCGTAGCGGTACTCGAGCTTGAAGGTGGTGGCGAGGTCGTAGGCGTAGTTCATGCCGATCGCCAGCGCCGTGCGGTTGGCGCCGCGCTCGGTATCGCCGTAGAGCAGCTCGCCGCTGTCGACATCGCGCCCAAGCACGGCCGGGCCGATGCCGTTGCGCACGTCCGAGCCATAGCCCAGCAGGCCGCCGCCGTTCTGGTTGTTCTTGATGTAGTCCAGCCTTGCCACGCCCTCCAGGCGCGGTGTGAACTTGTAGGCCGCCAGGGCCGAGAGCCCCAGCCACTTGGCCGTGCGCAGCTCGCCGGTATCGGGGTCGGGCGTGATGGCGGCCTGCTTCTGCATGCCATAGCTCAGCTGGCCTTGCAGGGTCCAGTCGCCGCGGATGAAGTAGGCATCGGCCTCGAACAGATTGAGCGCCGTGTTCTTGGTGCCGCCCACCAGATTGGCGGCCTTGCCGTGCACGCCGGCAAAGCCGAAGCCCTGGAACTCGCCCTTGGCGTAGTCGACGCGGTAGGCCAGCACCGGCGCCTTCTCGCCGGCCGACTGCATGGACGCGTTCATGTTCGCGAGCATGCCCTTCATGATCCACTTGCCACGCGTCAGCTCCAGGCCGGCGCCGGTGTAGGCGGTGGGCAGGGTGAAGTCGAACAGCAGGTTGTGGCTGATCAGCTTGTTCTGCGTGGGCGGCAGGTACTCGTAGCCCGACCAGTCGGGGGTGTGGCCGGCGATGAAGCGGGTCTGCAGATCGCCCAGCGGGATCGAGACGGTGGCCTCATGGATGATGCCGCCGTTGCCGATCACGCTGTCGGTGCCGCGGTTGGGCGAGAGCGTCAGGTGCCAGCGCGTGCCGCTCTCGGTCTCCTTCAGGAAGTCCAGGGCCATGGTGCCCAGGTAGGAGTTGTCGTAGTTGTAGCCGTCGCTGGCCACGTTGTTGAGGAACTGGAAGCCGGCACGGTTCTGCGCGCGGTTGGCGATGTAGGCGGGTTCCACATAGCCGCTGATCTTCAGCTGCTTGTAGCCCAGCGCCTCGGAGGCGTCTTCCAGCGCCTCGGTCTTGACGGCGATGCGGTTGAAGTCCTGCACCTGCTGCGGCGTCATGCCCCATTGAGCCTGGCTGGGCGCGGGCGCGGGCTTGGACTCGGCGGCCTTGAGGCGCTCTTCCAACTGGTTGACGCGATCGCGCAGGGCGCGCAATTCCTTGAGCAGGTCCTCATTGCTCTGCGCCTGTGCGCTTCCTGAGAAGGCTGCGGCAAGAGCGAGCGTGAGGGAGGCGAGCTGTGGGGCTTTCATCGAGTACTCCTCTGTGGGTATGTGGTGCGGACTGTGGCGAATCTGTTCAGCCGCCGCGCTGGGCGGCGGCCATTTCCTGGGCGCGGCGACGTTCCTGGCGCGCGATCAGCACGCTGGCCAGGATCACCCCCACCGAGACCACCAGGATGATCACGGTGGCCACCGCATTGATGCTGGGCGAGACGCCGAGCCGGGCGCGCGAGAAGATCACCAGGGGCAGGGTGGTGGCGCCCGGGCCGGACAGGAAGGCCGAGAGCACGACGTCGTCGAGCGAGAGCGTGAAGGTGAGCAGCCAGGCCGACAGCAGCGATTGCGCAATCATCGGCAGGGTCACCAGCATGAAGACCTGGAAGGGCTTGGCACCCAGGTCCATGGCGGCCTCTTCCAGCTGCGGGGGCAGGTCTTGCAGGCGCGCGCCTATCACCACCGTGGCATAGGCCAGGCCCAGCAGCAGATGGCCCAGCCAGATGGTGAGCATGCCGCGCTCGGGGAAGCCCAGGGCGCGCTGCATCGACACCAGCATCAGCAGCAGCGACAGGCCCACGATCACCTCGGGCATCACCAGCGGTGCGTTGACCATGCCGGCGAACAGGGTGCGGCCCTTGAAGCGCTTGTACTTGACCAGCGCGAAGGCCGCGAAGATGCCCAGCAGCACCGAGCTGCAGGCGGTCACGAAGGCGATCTGCATCGACAGCCACAGGCCGGTGACGACCTCGCGGTCCTGCAGCAGCTGGCCATACCACTTCAGCGTGAAACCGCCCCAGACCGAGGCGATATTCGAGTCGTTGAAGGAGTAGATGATGAGCGCCAGGATCGGCAGGTAGAGGAACACATAGCCCAGGCCCAGCCAGCCGCGGCCGAACCAGCGCGTGGCCTGCGGGCCCAGGATGGCACGCCTGGCCTTGATGGTGGCGCCGCTGCTCATCGCTTGGCCTCCTGGCTCTCGGCCTGGTATTTGTTGAAGATCGCCAGCGGCACGATGATCAGCAGGATCATCACCACCGCCACCGCCGAGGCCATCGGCCAGTCGTTGTTGCTGAAGAACTCGTCCCACAGCACGCGGCCGATCATCAGGGTCTGGGGCCCGCCCAGCAGCTCGGGGATGACGAACTCGCCGACGCAGGGAATGAACACCAGCATCGAGCCCGCGATGATGCCGGCCTTGGAGAGCGGCACGGTGATGCGCCAGAAGCCCACCCAGGGCGTGGCGCCCAGGTCGGCCGCGGCCTCCAGCAGGCGCAGGTCCATCTTGGCCAGGCTGGCATAGAGCGGCAGGATCATGAAGGGCAGGTAGGTGTAGATCATGCCCACCACCAGAGAGAAGGGCGTGTTCATCAGCTTGCCCAGCGCTGGGATCAGGCCGGCGGCCAGCAGCAGCTGATCCAGCCCCACCGCCTCGATCGCCTCGGCCACCCAGCCATGCTCGCCCAGCAGGCCCTTCCAGGCATAGACGCGCAGGAGGAAGCTGGTCCAGAACGGCAGCATCACCAGCATCAAGAGCGCCGGCTGCAGGGTGCCGCGGGCGCGCGCCATGAAGTAGGCGAAGGGGTAGCCGATCAGCAGGCAACCGACGGTGGTGACCGCCGCGTACTTGAGGCTGGCCACATAGGACAGGAAGTAGAGGTCGTCCTGGGTGATGAAGAGGTAGTTGCCCAGCTTGATCGAGAGCCTGAGCATGCCGTCGGCATAGCTGATCAGGTCCTTGAAATGGACGGTCTCCATCTCCGAGACGCTGATCTTGGCGACGATCACGAAGGGCAGGGCAAAGAAGATCAGCAGCCATGCATAGGGCAGGCCGATCACCGCCGTGCGCCCGCGCAGCAGGCCTTGGATGAAGCTGGGCTTGGCCATCGTCCTTGCCTTCATTGCGTCAGCACCACCTGGGCCGTGGGCGACCAGGAGGCCCAGACCTCCTGATCCCAGGTCAGCGGCTCGTTGCGGTAGCGTGTGTGGTTGCTCTCGCTGACCTTGATGACCTGGCCGCTGGGCAGCTGCAGGTGGTAGACCGTGAAGGCACCGAAGTAGGCCAGGTCGCGCACCTTGCCGAGCACCTGGTTGAACTCGCCCTCGGGCTTGTCGGCGCTGAGCTGGATCTTCTCGGGCCGCAGCGCCACGCCCACCGCCATGCCGGGCACGCCGGTGATGCCATGGCCGACCAGATGCCTGCAGTCCTGGCAGTCGATCACCACATGGTCGGGCTCGTCCACCGAGAGGGTGCCGTCCATCATGTTGACGTTGCCGATGAAGTCGGCCACGAAGCGGGTGGCGGGGGTCTCGTAGATGTCCACCGGCGCGCCCACCTGCAAGACCTGACCCTCGCTCATCACCGCGATGCGCGAGGCCATCGTCATGGCCTCTTCCTGGTCGTGCGTGACCATCACGCAGGTCACGCCCACCTCCTCGATGATGTTGACCAGCTCGATCTGGGTTTCCTCGCGCAGCTTCTTGTCGAGCGCGCCGAGCGGTTCGTCCAGCAAGAGCAGCTGCGGCTTCTTGGCCAGGCTGCGCGCCAGCGCCACGCGCTGCTGCTGGCCGCCCGAGAGCTGGTGTGGCTTGCGCTTGGCGTACTTGCCCAGCTGCACCAGCTTGAGCATGGCCTCGACGCGGCTGGCCACCTCGTCCTTGGGGCAGCCGTCGCGGCGCAGGCCGAAGGCGATGTTGTCCCACACGGTGAGGTGCGGAAACAGCGCATAGCTCTGGAACATCATGTTGATGGGCCGGGCATAGGGCGGCATGCCCGCCAGGTCCTGGCCGTTCAGGATGATGCGGCCGCTGGTGGGCGTCTCGAAGCCCGCCAGCATGCGCAGCAGCGTGGTCTTGCCGCAGCCGGAGGAGCCCAGCAGGGCGAAGATCTCGCCCTTCTGGATGTCGATCGAGACATGGTTGACGGCGACGGCACCGCCGCCGAAATCCTTCACGACGTTCTGGATCTGCAAATAGGCCGGGCTCGCGCTGCTGCTGCTACTCATCGCTGTCCTCAGAGTCCGGTCTTGAAGGAGGTGTACATGCGCGTCATGGTGCGGCGGATGTCGTTGTTGATGGCGTCGGGCGCGGCCATCTTCTTCATGTCGGCATCGCTCAGGAACACGCTGGGGTTGTTGGCCACCTCGGGCTTGACGAACTTCTTCGCTTCCTTGTTGGGGTTGGCGTAGAAGACCTTGTTGGTCAGGCCGGCATGCACCTCGGGGCGCAGGATGTAGTTGATGAACTTGTGCGCGTTGCCGGGGTGGGGCGCATCGGCCGGGATCACCATGGTGTCCATGAAGATGATGCCGCCGGTCTTGGGGATCAGCGCCTGGATGTTCTGGCCGGTCTTGCCGTCGATGGCGCGCTGGCGCGCGATATTGATGTCACCCGACCAGCCCAGCGCCAGGCAGATCGAACCGTTGGCCATGTCGTTGATATAGCCCGAGGAGCTGAACAGGGTGACCGAGGAGCGGATCGACTTCAAGAGT
Source organism: Paucibacter sediminis (assembly GCF_030254645.1). NCBI lineage: Bacteria > Pseudomonadati > Pseudomonadota > Betaproteobacteria > Burkholderiales > Sphaerotilaceae > Roseateles > Paucibacter sediminis. The sequence continues at coordinate 4,459,473 of NZ_CP116346.1, read as the reverse complement.
GCCGGCACGCCGGCATAGTCGCCCTGGCTCTTGCTGTAGGCCGGCTTGCCCAGGTAGTGCAGGGCGGCGGGGATGATCTCGGTGGCGGAATCGAGGAAGCTGACGCCGCAGCTCTTGAGCTTGCTGATGTACTCGGGCTTGAACACCAGATCCCAGGTGTTGTCGGGCATCGGCGTGGTGCCCAGCGCCGCCTTCACCTTGTCGACATTGATGCCCACGGTGGTGAAGCCCCACAGCCAGTTCACCATGTACTCGTTGCCCGGGTCCAGCTTGGCGAGCTGGGCCTGCACATCCGGGTCCAGGTTCTTGTAGTTGGGGATCTGGCTCTTGTCGATCTTGCGCAGCAGGCCGCCGTCGGCCTGCAGCTTGGCCCAGTAGGACGAGGGCACCACCACGTCGTAGCCGGTCTTGCCCGCCACCAGCTTGGCGTGGACGATTTCGTTGTTGTCGAAATTGTCGTAGCGCACCTTGATGCCGGTTTCCTTCTCGAAGTTCTTCAGGGTGTCTTCGGCGATGTAGTCGGACCAGTTGTAGACATTGAGAACTTTTTCTTCGTCCTGCGCGCGCGCCGCACCGGCCCACAGCGTGGCGGTGGCGGCAAGCAAGAGGCTCAGCGAAGTGGCAAGGCGGGGCAGATTCGGTTTCATCGGGGGACTCCGTATCGATTGAGAGCAAACGCTGGATGGGGATGGATCGGCTCAGTCTAGGGCGGCCCCGTGAGCCACCCCATACCTCAAAACCCTGGGGTGTCGGCTACCCGCTTCAGAGCCAGCCCCGCTCGCGTACTTCGGCGAGGGTCAGGTCTAGACAGCGGCGTATCAGCACCATCATTTCGTCGATCTGGGGCCGTGTCATCACCAGGGGCGGGGCGACGATCATGCGATCGCCGACGGCGCGCATGATGAGTCCGTTGCCGAAGCAATGGGCGCGGCAGACCATGCCGACCTCCAATTCACTCGCAAAGGTCGTGCCGGGCTTGGCCTTGACCAGCTGCACCGCGCCCATCATTCCGCAGGTCTGGGTCTCGCCCACCAGCGGGTGATCGTTGAGCTCGGCAAAGCGCTCGGCCAGATAGGGGCCGATATTGTTCTTCACATGGCTGACCAGGTTGAGCTGCTGGATCAGCTTGATATTGGCCAGGGCCACGGCGCAGGCCACCGGGTGGCCCGAGTAGGTGAAGCCGTGGTTGAACTCGCCGCCGTCGTCGATCAGGGCCTGCGCCACGCGCTCGCCGACCATCACGCCGCCCAGCGGCACATAGCCCGAAGTCACGCCCTTGGCAAAGGTCATCAGGTCGGGCCGGGTGCCCATGGTCTCGCAGCCAAACCAGTTGCCGGTGCGGCCGAAACCGCAGATCACCTCGTCGCTGACGAGCAGGATGCCGTACTTGTCGCAGATGCGCTGGATCTCGGGCCAGTAGGTGCTGGGCGGCACGATCACGCCACCGGCGCCCTGCACCGGCTCGCCGATGAAGGCGGCCACGCGCTCGGGGCCCACCTCGAGGATCTTCTCTTCCAGCCAGCCCGCAGCCTTGAGGCCGAAGGCCTCGCGGCTCATGCCCTGGCCCAGCTCGAACCAATGCGGCTGCTGGATGTGCACGATGTCCGGGATGGGCAGGCCGCCCTGGGCATGCATGCCGCTCATGCCGCCCAGCGAGGCACCGGCCATGGTGGAGCCGTGATAGCCGTTGATGCGGCCGATGATGGTCTTGCGCTCGGGCTGGCCCTTGATGTCCCAGTAGCGCCGCACCATGCGCACCACCGTGTCATTGCCCTCCGAGCCGGAGCTGGTGAAGAACACATGCTTGAACTGCGGCGGCGTCACCTCGGCGAGCAGCTCGGCCAGCTCGATGGCGGGCGGGGTGGAGGTCTGGAAGAAGGCGTTGTAGAAGGGCAGCTCCTTCATCTGCTTGGCCGCGGCGTCGACCAGGGCCTGCTGGCCATAGCCGGTGTTGACGCACCACAGGCCGCTCATGCCGTCGAGGATCTTGTGGCCTTCGCTGTCCCAGATGTAGATGTTCTCGGCACGCGTGATGATGCGCGCGCCCTTCTTGGCCAGGCCACCGTGGTCGGTGAAGGGGTGGAAGAAATGCTTGGAATCGGCGTCCTGCCACTCCTTGGTACTGCGACTCGCGGCGCGCTGCGCCGCCTGAACAACATGGCTCATGATGGATGCTCCGGAAGAGGTTGGGGTCAGACGTGCAGCAGCAGGTGCTCGCGTTCCCAGGGGGAGATCACTTTCATGAACTCCGCATACTCGATCTCTTTGATCTCGGTGTAGACCGTGATGAAGGATTCACCCAGCACGCTGGCGAGGTCCTTCTCGTTGCGCAGCAGCTCCAGCGCCTCGCCCAGGCTGCGCGGCAGCTGGAAGTCGCCCAGATAGGCATCGCCCTTGCACTCGGGCGTGGGCTCGATGCGGTTCTTGATGCCCAGGTAGCCGCAGGCCAGGGTGGCGGCCAGCGCCACATAGGGGTTGGCATCGGCACCGATGACGCGGTTCTCGATGCGGCGCGCCTGCGGCGGCGCCAGCGGTGAGCGTATGCCGACGGTGCGGTTGTCGGTGCCCCACTGGATGTTGATGGGCGCGGCGGTGAAGCGTGCCAGGCGGCGGTAGCTGTTCACATAGGGCGCGAACAGGGCCATCGCGGCGGGGATGTATTTCTGCAGGCCGCCGATGTACCAGAAGAACTCCTGGCTCGGGCTGCCATCCTCGTTGCTGAAGAGATTGCGACCGGTGGCCTGGTTGATCACGCTCTGGTGCACATGCATGGCGCTGCCGGGCTCGCCGGCGATGGGCTTGGCCATGAAGGTGGCGAACATGTCGTGGCGCAGCGCCGCCTCGCGCACGGTGCGCTTGAAGAAGAACACCTCGTCCGCCAGGCCCATCGGGTGGGCGTGGAAGAAGTTGATCTCCATCTGGCCGGCACCCACCTCGTGGATCAGGGTGTCGACATTGAGTTCCATCTTCTCGCAGTAGTCGTAGACATCCTCGAAGAGCGGATCGAACTCGTTCACCGCGTCGATCGAATAGGCCTGGCGCGAGGTCTCGGCGCGGCCGCTGCGGCCCACCGGGGGCTTGAGCGGCATGTCGGGGTCGGTGTTGCGCGCCACCAGGTAGAACTCCAGCTCGGGCGCCACCACCGGGTCCCAGCCCTCGGCCGCGAACAGGTCGCAGACGCGGCGCAGCACCGAGCGCGGCGCAAAGGGCACGAGCTGGCCGTCGCGGTCGAAGCAGTCGTGGATGATTTGCGCGGTGGGGTCCACCGCCCAGGGCACCAGGCGGGCCGTGGTTGGGTCGGCGCGCAAGTGCATGTCCATGTCATTCGGGCTGATGACGTCGTAGTAAGGCCCCTCCTCGGGGAACTCGCCCGTCACGCCCATCGCCACCACGGCCTCGGGCAGGCGCATGCCGCGGTCTTCGGTAAATTTCTCGCGCGGCAGGATCTTGCCGCGCGCCACACCGGTGAGGTCGGGCACCAGGCACTCGATCTCGGTGACGCGATGCTCGCGGAACCACTGTTCCAGCTCGGCAAAGCTACGTTCTGTTCTGACCACCATGTTTCACCTCATCTTCTGGTCTTGGCGCCGTGGCGGGATGCCGGGGCGCTGCGGATTGCTTGAATCGGGCTGGGGTCAGCGGCGCTAGGTCTCGGGGTCGCGGATGTAGTCGTGGCGCGGCTCGCGCAGCTGGTCGCGGCGTGTTTGTGCATAACTGCGGCAGGCCTGGCCAAAGGCCTCGAAGAGCTTCATCGAGACCGGGTTGCGCTCGGCCTGCCATTCGGGATGCCATTGCAAGCACATCGAGAAGCCATGCGCGGCCGCCACGCTGAAGGCTTCCACCAGGCCGTCGGGCGCCACCGCTTCGATGCGCAGGCCCGGGGCCAGTTCATTCACACCCTGGCCATGCAGGGAGTTGACGCTGATGCTGCGATGGCCCAGCAAGGCCTCCAGGCGCCCGCCGGGCAAGACCTGGACCTCATGCTGCTCGGCATAGGCGATCTCGGGCGGCAGGCCGGGCGGGGCGCGGTGGTCGCGCAGGCCGGGTTGCTCCTGCACCGCCTGGTGCAGCGAGCCGCCCAGCGCCACATTGGCCTCCTGGAAACCGCGGCAGATCGCGAACAGCGGCATGCCCAGCCGCAGGGCCTTGGGGATCAGCGGCAGGGTCCAGGCATCGCGATCTGGGTCCAGCGGCAGCTCGGGGTTGTGCACGGCCTCGTCGAAGTGGCTGGGGTGCACGTTCGAGGGCGAGCCGGTCAGCAGCACGCCGTCGGCCAGCGCCAGCAGCTCGTCGATTTCCGCGGGGCTGGAGGCAGGCACCACCAGGGGCAGGCAGCCGGCCAGGCGCACCGCGTCGATGTACTTCTTGCCGGCGATGTGGAAGGGGTGGTCGCCGACCTGGCGGTTGCAGGCGGGCACCAGCACCACGGGCTTGCGCTGGGGCAGGGATTTGGAAGGGCCGGTACTCACAGCATGTCCTTCAATCGGTAGTACGCCATGCCCAGTACCAGGGCGGGCGTACGCATCAGTTTGCCACCCGGGAAGGGATGATGGCGCAGTTTGGCAAAGGTGTCGAAGCGGCTGGCGTCGCCATGCATGGCCTCGGCGACGATGCGGCCGGCCAGGCCGGTCAGCGCCAGGCCATGGCCCGAGAAGCCTTGCAGATAGTAGATGTTGCGGCGCTCGCCTAAGCGCCCGAAATCAGGGGCACGGTTCATGGAGATGTCCACGAAACCACCCCACGCATATTGCATGCCCACGTCCTGCAGCTGCGGAAAGCTTTCCAGCAGGCGCGCGCGCATGCTGTGCTTCAGGCCCGGCGGCGTGACGGTGCTGTAGCTCACGCGCCCGCCATAGAGCAGGCGGTGATCGGCGGTGGGGCGGAAGTAGTCCAGCACGAAATTGGTGTCGCACACCGCCGACCTGCTCGGGATCAGGGCCTGCAGGCGCTCCGGCGCGATCGGCTCGGTGCACACGATATAGGTGCCCACCGGCATGATGCGCGCACCAAGCCTGGGCGCGAGTGCGGGCGAGATCTCGTTGAGGTAGACATTGCCGGCCAGCAGCACCTGGCGCGCGCGCACCTGGCCTTGGGGCCCGGCCAGCGTGATTTGCTCGCCCCCGCCTTCGCCTTCTTTCATGCGGGTGACGGGCGTCTGCTCGTAGATGCGCACGCCCGCACGCACGGCCGCCGCGGCCAGGCCCAGGCAGTATTTGAGCGGGTGCAGATGGCCCGAGCGCGCGTCGTACACGCCGGCATGAAAGCGCGGGCTGGCTATCCATTGCCGCACCACGCCCGGGTCTATCCATTGCAGCGGGTAGTCGTAGAGCTCGGCCATGCGTTCGGCCCAGGCGCGCAAGTCCGCGGCCTTGCGCGCGCTGGTGGCCAGGCCCAGGTAGCCGCTCTGCCATTCGGCGTCGATCCGGTGGCGCTCGCAGCGCGCCCGTATCAGGTCCAGCGCCTCGATGCCCATCGCCCAGATGCGCCTGGATTCGGCCAGGCCCAGCTGCGCCTCGATGGTTTCCTGATCGCAGGCGAGGCCGTGGATGGCCTGCCCGCCGTTGCGCCCCGAGGCGCCCGAGCCCACCTCGTTGGCCTCCAGCAGCACCACCTCCATGCCGCGCTCGGCCAGCTCGATGGCGGCCGACAGACCCGCCAGCCCACCGCCCACGATGGCCACATCGGCTTCGATGCTCTCTCGCAGTGGCGCATAGCCCTGGGTACGTGGCGCGGTGGCCAGGTAGTAGGAGTCGCGCGTGAGTTCGCGGTCGGTGCTCAGGAGGCTCATAAGGTAGGCGCTAGGCAGGTCCTCGTTCGGGTTGACGCGGTGGAGCTCGTCAGGCCGCGCGGCGCAGCGCGGCGCGCACGGTCTCGATCAGGCGGTCGATATGGCTGCGCTCGATGATCAGCGGCGGGCTCAGGGCCACGGTGTCGCCGGTGGTGCGCACCAGCACGCCCTGCTCGTAGCAATCGAGGAAGACGTTGAAGGCGCGCTTGGCGGGCTCGCCGGGCAGGGGGCTCAGCTCGATGCCGCCCACCAGGCCGATATTGCGCACGTCGATGACGTTGGGCTCGCCCTTCAGCGAATGCACGGCCTCAGCAAAATAACCTTGCAATTCGGTGGCGCGCGTCAGCAGGCCCTCCTCCGCATAGGTGTCCAGCGTGCCCAGCGCGGCGGCACAGGCGAGCGGGTGCGCCGAGTAGGTATAGCCGTGGAAGAACTCGATCAGGTGCTCGGGCCCGTTCATGAAGGTGTCGTAGATGCCTTGCTTGGCGAACACCGCGCCCATCGGCACGCAGCCGTTGGTGAGGCCCTTGGCCACCGTCATCAGATCGGGCGTGACGCCGAAGGTCTGGGCACCGAAGGGGTTGCCGGTGCGGCCGAAGCCGGTGATGACCTCGTCGAAGATCAGGAGGATGCCGTGCTTGTCGCAGATCTCGCGCAGGCGCTGCAGATAGCCCTGCGGCGGTACCAGCACGCCGGTGGAACCGGCCACCGGCTCGACGATCACCGCGGCGATGGTCGAGGCGTCGTGCAGGGCGATGAGCTTTTCCAGATCGTCGGCGAACTCGGCGCCATGCGCGGGCTGGCCCACCGAGAAGGCATTGCGCACCGGATCATGAGTGTGGCGGATATGGTCCACGCCGCCCAGCATGGTGCCGAACATCTTGCGGTTGGCGACCATGCCGCCCACCGAGATGCCGCCGAAGTTCACGCCGTGGTAGCCGCGCTCGCGGCCGATCAGCCGGGTGCGCGCGCCTTCGCCGCGCACGCGGTGGTAGGCGATCGCCATCTTCAGCGCCGTCTCCACCGACTCGGAACCCGAGTTGGTATAGAAGACCTTGTTGAGGCCGGCGGGCGTCAGTTCGACCAGGCGTTCGGCCAACTCGAAGGCCTTGGGATGGGCCATCTGGAAGGGCGGCGCGAAGTCCAGTTCGGCGGCCTGCTGCTGGATCGCCTGCACGATGCGCGGGCGGTTGTGGCCGGCGTTCACGCACCACAGGCCGGCAATGCCGTCCAGGATCTGGCGGCCCTTGTCGTCGGTGAAATACATGCCATCGGCGCGCGTCAGGAGTCGGGGCGACTTCTTGAACTGGCGATTTGCCGTGAAAGGCATCCAGTAAGCGTCGAGATTCTTGGCCATGTCGTTCACCGTCCTTGCGTTCCTTGTACTGCCCTGAAGTCTAGGCAAGGGCACGCGCAATGTGTGAGCGCTCTGGCGCAGGTTAAACCCCTGGTTTCGCAACATGCTGCGATAACATGGTCGCCTGTTCGCAGATTATTCGAAACATGAGCTCAGAAGTGCAACTGGATGCGATCGACCGCGGCATCCTGAACGAGTTGCAGCGGGACGGCCGGATCTCCAACGTGGAGCTGGCCCAGCGCGTGCATCTCTCGCCCTCTGCCTGCCTGAGGCGGGTCAAGCATCTGGAGGACCAGGGGGTGATTGCACAGTATGTGGCGCTGGTGAACCCCAAGGCGGTGGGCAAGCAGGGCACCAGCTACACCATCATCAATCTGGAGCGCATGACGACGGCGGCGCTGGCCGCCTTCGAGCAGGCGGTGATGGCCTGCCCCGACATCCTGGATTGCTTCTACGTGGCGGGCACCAACGACTACGTGATCCGCTTCGCCTACAAGGACGCCGAGGACCTGGAGCGCTTCCACACCCATGTGCTGATGCAGCTGCCCGAGGTGGCGCGTTCCAATTCGATGCTGGTGCTGCGCACCATCAAGAAGACCACCGCCTTCGAGCTCTGAGCGGGGCCCGGCCCCTCAGCGGCGCCGCAGCATGGGCAGCAGTTGCACCGCCATCATGCTCAGGAAGATCAGCGCGCAACCGGCCAGGCCGCTGCTGTTGAGCCGGTCGCCCATCAGCCAGTAGCCGAACATGGCGGCGAACACGGTTTCCGAGGAGAGGATGATGGCGGCGTCCGCCGCATGGGCATAGCGCTGCGCCACCACCTGGGCGGTGAAGGCCACGCCCACCGAGAGCACGCCGGTGTAGAGAATGGGCCAGGCGGCTGCCCGCAGGCCCGCCCAGCTGCTGGGCTCGGCCACCAGCGCGTAGCCCAGCGCCAGCAGGCCGCAGACCAGGAACTGGCCGCCGGCCACCAGAAAGGGCGCGGACATGCGGTCGGCCACGCGGCCAACCATCAGCACATGCAGGGCCCAGGGCAGCGAAGAGGCGATCACCCAGCTGTCGCCCAGGCTGATCTCGAGCCGGTGTGCGCCCGAGAGCAGGAAGGCGCCGACCAGGCAGGACAGCGCGCCCGGCCAGACCGACCAATGCGGCAGATGGCGCAGCAGCAGATAGCCCAGCACCGGCACCAGCGGCACGTAGAGGGCGGTGAGAAAACCGGCATTCGTGACCGTGGTGCTGACGATGCCGATCTGCTGCATCGCCGCGCCCATCAGCAGCAGGCAGCCCAGACCGGCGATCTTGCCGGCGTCGCGGCGCACCAGGGGCTTGCCCGCAGCCTGCAGGCCGCGCCATTCGCGCCACATCAGCGGCGTCACCACCAGCGCGCCGACCAGAAAGCGCACGCCCGTGAACATCATCGGCCCCACGTCCGCCATGCCATGGCTTTGCGCCACAAAGGCCGAGCCCCAGATCAGGGCGATGACGATCAGCAGCAGATTCGCTTTGACACGGGACACGGTGTTGGGGGCCTAAGAAAGACAAAGGGCGGAACCATGGGTTCCGCCCGGCGGGAGCAGGAGAGATTTTACTCGTCGCGGCCGCCAAAGATGCCCAGCAGCGAGAGCAGCGACTGGAACACGTTGTACAGGCTCAGGTAGACGCCCAGGGTGGCGGTGATGTAGTTGGTCTCCAAGCCGTCCTGCACGCGCTTGAGGTCATGCAGGATGAAGGCCGAGAAGATGCCGATCGCCAGCACCGAGAGCGTGATCATCAGCGCGCTGGACTGCAGGAAGATGTTGGCGACGCCGGCCACCAGCAACATGATCATGCCGATGAAGAGGAACTTGCCCATATTGCCGAGGTCGCGCTTGATCACGCTGGACAGCGCGGCCATGCCGAAGAAGATCAGGCCGGTGCCGGCAAAGGCCGTCATGATGAGCCCGGCGCCATTGGCCAGGCCCAGCACCGCACCGATCAGGCGCGACAGCATCAGCCCCATGAAGAAGGTGAAGCCCAAGAGCACGGGCACGCCGGCGGCCGAGTTTTTGGTCTTCTCGATCGCGAACATCAGGCCGAAGGCACCGACCATGAAGACGATCATGCTGATGCCCGGCGACATGGCGCGCGCCAGCCCGGTGCTGACGCCGATCCAGGCGCCCAGCACGGTGGGGATCATCGAGAGGGCCAGCAGCCAGTAGGTGTTGCGCAGCACGCGGTTGCGCTCGGCGCTTGAGACCAGGCCGCCGGTGGAATAGGCGTAGACGTTTTGGTTCATGACAACGACTCCTTGGAGTGAAGGAAAACGGGTTCGGATGTTCAGGACTGGGCCCGCAGCGCCTGGCGCTTGCCGCGGGCGCGGATGTTGAGCGACTCGACCGCGAGCGAGAAGCACATCGCGGCATAGAGATAGCCCTTGGGCACATGCTGGTCGAAGGCTTCGGCGGTGAGCGCCATGCCCACCATCACCAGAAAGGCCAGCGCTAGCACCTTCACCGAGGGATGGCGGTCGACGAACTCGCCGATCGGCTTGGCGGCCACCAGCATCACGCCCACCGAGGCCACCACCGCGGCGATCATCACGCCGATCTGGTCCACCATGCCCACCGCGGTGATCACCGAGTCGAGCGAGAACACGATGTCGATCACCGCGATCTGGCCGATGATCATCCAGAACAGGCGCTGGCCGGCGGCCTTCACCGCGGCGCTGTCGGTGGCCGGCGGGCCATCCTGCTCGCGCGCCTCCACCTCCACAAAGATCTCGTGCGAGGCCTTGTAGAGCAGGAACAGGCCGCCCAGCAGCAGCACCAGGTCGCGCCCGCTGATGCCCTGGCCCATCAGGCTGAAGAGATCGGCGGTGAGGCCCATCACCCAGCTCAGGCTCAGCAGCAGCAAGAGGCGCGAGACCATCGCGAAGCCCAGGCCCAGGCGCCGCGCCTGGTCGCGCTGGGCGGCCGGCAGCCGGCCCACCAGGATGGAGATGAAGATGATGTTGTCGATGCCCAGGACGATTTCCAGGGCGGTCAGCATCGCGAAGGCGAGCCAGATATTGGGGTCGAGCAGAAAGTCCATGATGGCTACTTGGAGGCAAAGGGGGTGGCGCGCAGGCCGACCATCCCGGGATGGGCGTGGAACCAGGCCACGCCAGAGGCTTCAGGCGCTAAAGGTCAGCGCTAGGGCCTGGGCCTTGGGAGGGCGCTGCGGCCCCTTCAAGTAGGGCGCCGGCGCCGGCGCCATGCTGAGCCCGGCGGGGCATGCGGCGGGCATCGATGCGAGCCTGGACGGCTGCCATTGGGCAAACAGCTCGGGCGCTTCCAGCGCATCGTCGCCCGTTTCGGGCTCGATGCCCGTATCGCCCGTATCGGCTGCATCGGCCTCGTTGGCAAGATCCGCGCAAGCCACCATCAGTTCCGGCTGCGCGGCGTCGCCCGGCACTTGCGCTGCGGCCGGCAGGGCGGCGCAGAGCAGCAGCAGGGCGTGAACGAAGATGACGATGCAGCGGAACATGTGGCGCACAGTTTACCGTGTCGCCCTCAGCCTTGCAGATAGGCCAGTTCTTCCGCGCTGAAACCGGCCGCCGAACGTGCCGGCAGGTTGAAGGGCGGGCGCAGGCGCGGCGCCTCATAGCGCGCCACCAACTCGGGGTAGAGGGCGATCGGGTCCAGCCCACGCTCGCGGCACAGCTGGCGGTACCAGCGGTTGCCGATCTCCACATGGCCGATCTCGTCGCGCAGGATCACGTCGAGGATCTCCACCGCGCGCAGGTCGCCGGCGCGCCGCAGCTTGTCCTGCAGCGGCGGGGTGGCATCCAGGCCGCGCGCCTCCAGCGTGCGCGGTACCAGGGCCATGCGCGCCAGCACGTCCGCGCGGGTACGCTCGGCCATGGACCAGAGCCCGTCGTGCGCATCGAAGTCGCCGTAGCCATGGCCCAGGCTCTGCAGATGCTCGTGCAGTAGGCCGAAATGCAGGGCCTCCTCGCTGGCCACGCGCAGCCAGTCCAGGTAGTAGGGCGCGGGCATGCCGGCAAAGCGCCACACCGCATCCAGCGCCAGATTGATGGCATTGAACTCGATATGGCAGATGGCGTGGATCAGGCCGGCGCGGCCGGCCAGGGTGAAGGGCGAGCGGTTCGCCACCTTGATGGCGGCCACCAGGCGGGGCCTGTCGGGGCGGCCCGGCAGGTCGGGCGGGGCTTGAATCTGCGCCTCGCAGGCCAATATGAGACCGTCCTGCGCGGCCGCATAAAGCGCGCGGGCGGCGGCGGCCTTGGCCGCTGGATCGACGATGCGCAAGACCTCGAGCGCGCGGTGACGGGTTTCCATCCGTAAAATTATCCCCTTTTGCCCAGACGGCCCAGGAGTACGGCGATGGCGATTTACCAGTTGGGCGAGCTCAGGCCCGAAGTTGCAGACAGCGCCTGGGTGGCCGACAGCGCCCAGGTGATAGGCCGGGTGACGCTGGGCGAGGACGTGAGCATCTGGTTCAACGCCGTGCTGCGCGGCGACAGTGACAGCCTCAGCATCGGCCGCGGCAGCAATATCCAGGACGGCTCGGTGCTGCATGCCGACACCGGCTTCCCGCTGGTGCTGGGCGAGAACGTCACCGTGGGGCACCAGGTCATGCTGCATGGCTGCACGGTGGGCGACAACAGCCTGATCGGCATCGGCGCCGTGGTGCTGAACGGCGCGCGCATCGGCAAGAACTCGCTGGTGGGCGCCGGCTCGCTGGTGACCGAGGGCAAGGTGTTCCCGGACGGCAGCCTGATCATGGGCAGCCCGGCCAAGCTGGTGCGTGAACTCACGCCCGAGGCCATCCAGGGTCTGGCGGCCAGTGCGGCGCATTACATCCACAACGGCCAGCGTTACGCCGCCGACCTGAAGAAGATTTCCTGATGAGCGAGTTGCACAAATTCCTGTTCGAGGGCCTGCCGGTGCGCGGCATGCTGGTGCGCCTGACCGGCGCCTGGCGCGAGGTGCTGAAGCGCCGTGAAGCGGTGGGCCAGTTCCCGCCCGAGGTGCGGGTGCTGCTGGGCGAGATGGCGGCGGCGGGCGTGCTGATGCAGTCCAATATCAAGTTCAACGGCGCGCTGGTGCTGCAGGTGCTGGGCGACGGGCCGGTGAAGCTGGCGGTGGCCGAGGTGCAGCCCGACCTAAGCTTCCGCGCCACCGCCAAGGTGGTGGGCGAGGTGCCGGCGGGCGCCCGGCTCGAGGCCATGCTGAATGTGCACGGCCAGGGGCGCTGCGCCATCACCCTCGACCCCAAGGACCGCATGCCCGGCCAGCAGCCCTACCAGGGCGTGGTGCCCCTGCATGGCGACCAGCGCGAGCCGCTGCAAAAGGTGTCCGAGGTGCTGGAGCATTACATGCTGCAGTCCGAGCAGCTCGACACCAAGCTGGTGCTGGCGGCCAACGACGAGGTGGCCACCGGCCTGCTGATCCAGCACATGCCGATCGAGGGCGAGGGCAATCTGGAGCGTCAGGCGCGCGCGGCCAGCGACGTCGGCTTTGCCGATGCCTTCAACCGCATCAGCATGCTGGCCGGCACGCTCAGCGCCGAGGAGTTGCTGACCCTGGACGCCGACACGATTCTGCGCCGCCTGTTCTGGGAAGAAGACCTGCGCCGCTTCGAGCCGCTGACGCCCAGCTTCGCCTGCTCCTGCTCGCGCCAGCGCGTCGGCAAGATGCTGATGGGCCTGGGCCGCGACGAGGTGGACGGCATCCTCGCGGAGCGCGGCCATGTCGAGATCGGCTGCGACTTCTGCGGCCTGCAGTACAGCTTCGATGCGGTGGACGTGGGCGGCCTGTTCGCCACCGGCCAGACGCAGCAGGCCGGCGCCGGCGACGCCAGCCTGCAATGAAGGCTTAGTTGAGCCGCTGCACGCGGTCCAGCGCGCTGGGCTGCACGGGGCTGTGGCGCTCAAGGTATTGCACCAGGGCGTCCACGTCCATCATGCCGGTGCGCGCCGCCAGCCCCTGGGTGAAGGCCGGGAAGCCGTCGCCGCCGGCGGCCATGAAGCTGTTGATGGTCACGCGGTAGCGGGCCTGGGGCTCGATCGGTTTGCCATACAGGCTGAGGCTGCCGGCCAGCACACGCTGGCCCGGCGGCCGGCTGGCATCCCAGCGGTAGCGAAAACCGCTGGACACCTGTAGCGGCCTGAACTTGGGCTGGTTCAGCCATTGCTGCTCCAGCGCCTCGTACAGCGCGGCACCGCTCAGATCGAGGGTGACCAGGGTGTTGTAGAAGGGTTGCACGCTGAACACGTCCTCGTAGCTGACCTCGCCCTGGCCCTTCATCACCAGGCCGGCGCGCACACCGCCGATATTGGTCAGCGCCAGCACCGCGCCGCCGTTCTCGGGCGCGGCGGTGGCCTCCAGCTGCGCATCGGCGATCAGCTCGCCCATCAGGGTCTCGCCGGCGGGATGGGCGCCCTCGTCGCGCGTGAACGAGACCGGTATGCGGCCCACCACGCGCTTGGCCAGCGGGCCCGAACGTTCCTCGTAGGCGGCGATCAGCGCGCTCTGCTCGGGCGCCTTGGCGAAGCGGTCGTTGCGCACCAGCACATTGCTGGCCTGGGCGCTGACGATGTCGCGCGTGCGGCGGTCGATCTGCAGGTCGATCTCGCTGACGATGGTGCCGTACTTGTCGCCGCTGGTGACCAGGCGCCCGCCGATGCGGCAGTTGTAGGCCTTGTGCGTATGCCCGCTCACCACCAGGTCCACCGCCTTGTCCAGGCGCTGCACGATGTCGACGATGGGCCCCGAGATGCCCGGGCATTCGTTGTAGTCGCCGCTCGGGAAACCGCCCTCGTGGATCAGCACCACGATGGCCTCGACGCCCTGCTGCTGCAACTCGGGCACCAGGCGGTTGATGGTCTGCACCTCGTCGTCGAAGCGCAGGCCCTCGGCGGCCTTGGGGCTGACGATGCCCGGCGTGCCCTTCAGCGTGAGGCCGATGAAGCCCACCGGTACGCCCTCGAAGCGCTTGATGTAGGTGGCCGGGAACAGGGTCTTGCCGCTGCCCAGGTCCCAGGTGCTGGCGGCCAGGTATTGGTAGCGTGCGCCGCGGAAGGGCTCAGGCCCCTTGCAGCCGTCCACCGGGTGGCAGCCGCCATGCTGCTTGCGCAGCAGCTCGGCCGCGCCGTTGTCGAATTCATGGTTGCCCACCGCCGTCACCTCCAGGCCCATCAGGCCCAGCGACTCGATGGTGGGCTCGTCGTGGAACAGGGCCGAGAGCAGCGGGCTGGCGCCGACCAGATCGCCGGCCGCCACGAAGATGTGGTTGGGGTTCTTGGCACGCAGCTGCTGCACCGCGCTGGCCAGGTATTCGGCGCCGCCCGCGGCCAGCTCCATGCTGGCGCCGGGCTGGGCCGGGTCGGCCACGCGGATGCCGCCGGCTGGGGGCTTCAGATTGCCATGGAAGTCGTTGATGGCCAGCAGCTTGACACTGAGAGGCGCACTTGGCGGCGTGCTTGGCGGCGTGCTGACGCAGGCGCTCAGCAGCAGCGCGACGCAGGCAATAGCAAAGGGGAGACGTGCGATAGGTGTCATGGCAGGGGCTTGCTGGTCAGGGCGAGGCTGGCATGCTCGCACTCGGGTTGGTCGCAATGTTCGCAGGTCCAGCGCGTCGCCGCGGGCAATCCGGCTTCGCGGTCGAGCAGGCGGCTGAAAAGGCCGGCGGCCTGCTGCGGTGCGCGCTGCATCAGCAGCGGTGTGATGGCGTTGAGCGCGCTGTCCAGGCGCTGGGGGCCCTGGCCGTGCACGACGCTCCAGCTTAAGTGTGCCTGGCGCAGCGCACGGCGCAGCGCGGCGTCGACGGGGGCGCGCACATGTGCACCATCTCGCTGCAGGCCATCGGCCACCCAGGGCAGGTCCAGGCCGGTCAGCAGGGTGAGCGCGCAGCGCGCCTGAAAGGCCAGCGCGTCCGCGTGCAGCCCCGCGTCGCCGAACAGCAGCTCGCTGTAGATCGCGGTCATCAGCGGCGTGGTGTCGCAGATCACCAGTTCGTGCGTCCGTGCGGCGGCTTCGATCTGCTCGCGCTGGGCCGCGGCGATGGCGGCCTGCTCATGGGCCTGCGGCGTGCGGCCGGCCTGCTCGCACCAGGCACGCAGATGCTCGTCCACGCGCGCGCAGCGCAGCCCCGTGCGGGCGAGCAGGGCCTGCTGCAGTTCGGCGGCGAGGGCGCTCTTGCCGGTGCTCTCGGCGCCGACGATGGCGATCAGCATGGCGCCTGCCATGCCTCAGGCCGCCGCCGGTTCGATCTGGCGCTGCCAGGCGCGCCAGCCGGCCACCGACATGGGGATGAAGACGGCGTAGAGCAGCACGGTGAGCCAATAGCCCTTGTAGGCGAACAGCGTGACGCTGACGGCGTTCACCAGCACCCAGACGCTCCAGTTCTCATGGTATTTGCGCCCCAGCAGCCATTGGCCCAAGAGGCTGGCCACGGTGGGGAAGGCGTCCCAGAAGGGTAGGGTGGAATCGGTATGACGCTGCAGCCACAGGCCCAAGAGCGGCCAGGCCAGCGCGGTGGCGGCAATCGCCACCCAGCGCCCGCGCGGGCTCAGGCGCCGCACCCGCAAGACCTGACCCTCGTCGGTGCGGCCATACAGCCATTGCCACCAGCCCCATAGCGCCAGCGCGGCGAACACCAGCTGCAGCGTGGCCTCACCATAGAGCTTGCCGCTCCAGAACAGCAGGAAATAGAGCAGCGAGCTGACCAGCGCCAGCGGCCAGGCCAGCACATGCACGCGCATATTGCACAAGACCATCCAGATGGCCAGCACGAAGGCCAGCACCTCCAGCCAGGTGATGGGGCTGCCGAAGGCCTCGAAGGCGGACAGGAACAGGGGTTGCAGCCAGAGCAGCAGGGCGTCCATCGGAGTGGCCCCGCCTCAGTGGCGCTGCTGCTGAAGCTGCACGTAGATCTCGTCGGGGCGCACCATGCCCAGCTCCAGGCGCGCCTTCTCCTCGACCATTTCCAGGCCTTCGCGCAGGTCGCGCAACTCGGCCAGCATCTGCGCATTGCGCGCACGTGCCTGGTCGTTGGCTTCTTCCTGGGTCTTGAGCTGGGCGCGCAGCTGCACGCCGCGCGCAAGACCGCCCTTGCCGAACCAGAGTTGGGCTTGGATGGCCAGCAAAAAAGCGGCCAGGATGAGGGCGATGGTCTTCACGCGCCGCAGTTTAGCGCGGCTCTTCGGAGCCGCGCCTCAGGACTTAGCGCAGGTTATAAAAAGCGGCGCGGCCGGGATACACCGCCACGTCGCCCAGGTCTTCCTCGATGCGCAGCAGCTGGTTGTACTTGGCCATGCGGTCCGAGCGCGAGAGCGAGCCGGTCTTGATCTGGCCGGCGTTCAGGCCCACGGCGATGTCGGCGATGGTCGAGTCCTCGGTCTCGCCCGAGCGGTGCGAGATCACGGCGGTGTAGCCGGCGCGCTTGGCCATCTCGATGGCGGCGAAGGTCTCGGTGAGCGTGCCGATCTGGTTGATCTTGATGAGGATCGAGTTGGCGATGCCCTTGTCGATGCCTTCCTTCAGGATCTTGGTGTTGGTGACGAACAGGTCGTCGCCCACCAGCTGCACCTTCTGGCCCAGCACCTCGGTGATGTGCTTCCAGCCGTCCCAGTCGCCCTCGGCCATGCCGTCTTCGATCGAGATGATGGGGTACTTGTCGACCCAGGTGGCCAGCATGCTGGTCCATTCCTGGGCGGTCAGGCTCAGGCCTTCGCCTTCCAGCACATACTTGCCGTCCTTGTAGAACTCGCTGGCGGCGCAGTCCAGGCCCAGGGCGATCTGCTCGCCGGCGGTGTAGCCGGCCTTGTCGATCGCCTGCAGGATCAGCTGGATGGCGGCCTCATGGCTCTCGACGCTGGGGGCAAAGCCGCCCTCGTCGCCCACCGCGGTGCTGATGCCCTTGTCGTGCAGGATCTTCTTGAGCGCGTGGAACACCTCGGCGCCCCAGCGGATGGCTTCGCGGAAGGTCGGGGCGCCCACCGGGATGATCATCAGCTCTTGCAGGTCCAGCGTGTTGTTGGCGTGCGCGCCACCGTTGATGACGTTCATCATCGGCACCGGCAGCTGGTTGCCGCCCATGCCGCCGAAATAGCGGTACAGGGGCAAGCCCGATTCCTCGGCCGCGGCACGCGCCACCGCCATCGAGACCGCCAGCATCGCGTTGGCGCCCAGGCGGCTCTTGTTCTCGGTGCCGTCCAGGTCGATCAGGGTCTTGTCCAGGAAGGCCTGCTCGGAGGCGTCCAGGCCCAGCACGGCCTCGGAGATCTCGGTGTTGATGTGCTCGACCGCCTTCAGCACGCCCTTGCCCAGGTAGCGGGCCTTGTCGCCGTCGCGCAGCTCGATGGCCTCGCGCGAGCCGGTGGACGCGCCGCTCGGCACGGCCGCACGGCCCATCACGCCGGATTCCAGCAGCACATCGCATTCGACGGTGGGGTTGCCGCGGCTGTCCAGGATCTCACGGCCGACGATGTCAACAATTGCACTCATTCAAAAGTCTCCAGAAGGTCAAAAATTCTCAGGCGGGACTGTGCCGGGTTTTCGTTACCAGCGCTGAACAAGATCAGACGCCTTCGATCAACACCATGCGCATCACCGCCGCGCCGGCGCGCGCCTGGCGGGCCTGGCCATATTCCGGCGAGTCGTTGAAGGCCTTGGCGGCTTCCAGGCTCGGGAACTTCAGGAGCACCACGCGCTCGGGCGTCCAGTCGCCCTCCAGCACCTCGACCTTGCCGCCACGCACGCAGACCTCGGCGCCATGCGCCTGCATCGCGATGCTGGAGAACCTGCGGTACTCCTCGTACTGCGTGGGATTGGTGACGCTGACGTTGGCGAGGATGTAGGCGGAGGGCATGGGTTCAGCAGAAGAAGTCGTTCTCGAGCAGCGGCTGGCTCTTGACCACGCGGTCCAGCGCTACCAGCTGCTCCAGCAGGGCCCGCATGCGGTTCAGGGGCACGGCGTTGGGGCCGTCCGACCAGGCTTCGGCCGGGCGCGGATGGGTTTCCATGAAGAGGCCCGCCACGCCCGCGCCGACGCCCGCCCGGGCCAGCACGGGCACCATCTCGCGGGCACCGCCGCTGGTGGTGCCCTGGCCACCGGGCTTCTGCACCGAGTGCGTCACGTCGAACACCACGGGCGCGCCGGACTTGCGCATCTCGGCCAGGCTGGTCATGTCGGCCACGAGGTTGTTGTAGCCGAAGCTCACGCCGCGTTCGCAGGCCAGGAAGCGATCCTCCGACAGGCCCGCTTCGCGCGCCGCTTCGCGTGCCTTGTCGATCACGTTCTTCATGTCCCAGGGCGCCAGGAACTGCCCCTTCTTGATGTTCACCGGCTTGCCGCTCATGGCCACCGCGCGGATGAAGTCGGTCTGGCGGCACAGGAAGGCCGGGGTCTGCAGCACGTCGACCACGGCGGCCACGGGCGCCACCTGGGCTTCGTCATGCACATCGGTCAGGATGGGCAGCTGCAGCTGGCGGCGCACCTCGTCCAGGATCTTGAGGCCCGCATCCATCCCCACGCCGCGCTTGCTGCTGCCCGACGAGCGGTTGGCCTTGTCGAAGGAACCCTTGTAGATCAGCGGAATGCCAAGCGCCGTACAGGCTTCCTTGAGTTGGCCGGCTACCTCGATCGAGAGCTCCTGGCTCTCGATCGAGCAGGTGCCGGCGATCAGGAAGAAAGGCTTGTCGATCCCGACGTCAAACCCGCACAGCTTCATCATGATGCTTACGCCTTCTTGTGATCCAGCGCCGCCTTGATGAAGGCGATGAACAGCGGGTGGCCGTCCCAGGGCGTGGACTTGAACTCGGGGTGGAACTGCACGCCAACATACCAGGGGTGCACCTCGCGCGGCAGCTCCACCATCTCGGTGAGCTTCTCGCGCTGCGTGATGGCCGAGATCACCAGGCCAGCGGCCTGCAGCTTGTCGAGGTAATGCTCGTTGGCCTCGTAGCGATGGCGGTGGCGCTCGGTCACGACGGGCCCATAGATGTCATGCGCCAGCGTGCCGGCCTTGACGTCCGAACTCTGCGCGCCCAGGCGCATGGTGCCGCCCAGATCGCTCTTCTCGTCGCGCTTCTGGATGCTGCCGTCGGCGTCCTGCCACTCGTCGATCAGCGCGATCACCGGGTGCGGCGTCGTCGGTTCGAACTCGGTCGAGTTGGCGCCGGTGAGGCCGGCCATATGGCGCGCGTATTCGATGGTGGCGACCTGCATGCCCAGGCAGATGCCCAGGTAGGGCAGCTTGTGCTCGCGCGCATATTGCGCCGCCAGGATCTTGCCTTCCACGCCGCGCTTGCCGAAGCCACCGGGCACCAGGATGGCGTCGTACTGGGCCAGCTGATCGATGTTCTCGGCCGTCAGCAGCTCCGAGTCCACGTACTCGATCTTCACGCCCGCATGGTTGTGGATGCCGGCGTGGCGCAGCGCCTCGTTGAGCGACTTGTACGAGTCCGACAGGTCGGTGTACTTGCCGCACATCGCGATGGTGACGTGCTTGGCGGGGTTCTCGACCTCGTGCACCAAGGTATCCCAGCGCTTCAGGTCGGTGCTCTTGGTGTTGAGCTGCAGCTTGGTGCAGATCAGCTGGTCCAGGCCCTGCTCATGCAGCACGCGCGGCACCTTGTAGATGGTGTTCACGTCCCACATCGAGATCACGCCGTACTCGGGCACATTGGTGAAGAGCGAGATCTTCTCGCGCTCGTCGTCCGGGATGCGGCGATCGGCACGGCACAGCAGGGCGTCGGGCTGGATGCCGATCTCGCGCAGCTTCTGCACCGTGTGCTGGGTCGGCTTGGTCTTCAGCTCGCCGGCGGCGGCGATCCAGGGCACATAGGTCAGGTGCACGAAGGCGGTGTTGGTGGGGCCGGCGCGCAAGCTCATCTGGCGCACCGCCTCCAGGAAGGGCAGCGATTCGATATCGCCCACCGTGCCACCGATCTCGACGATGGCCACGTCCACCGCGTCGGGCGTGCCGGCACCGGCGCCACGGCGGATGAAATCCTGGATCTCGTTGGTGACATGGGGAATCACCTGCACGGTCTTGCCCAGGTAATCGCCACGGCGCTCCTTCTCCAGCACCGACTTGTAGATCTGGCCGGTGGTGAAGTTGTTGCTGCGCTTCATGCGGGTGGTGATGAAGCGTTCGTAGTGACCCAGGTCCAGGTCGGTCTCGGCACCGTCATCGGTGACAAAGACCTCACCATGCTGGAAGGGAGACATCGTGCCCGGATCCACGTTGATGTAGGGATCCAGCTTGATGAGGGTGACTTTGAGGCCGCGCGATTCGAGGATGGCAGCCAGAGAGGCCGATGCGATGCCCTTGCCGAGTGAGGACACCACACCGCCTGTGACGAAGACGTACTTGGTCATGTCTTGCAGCGTCCCGTGCAAGAACGCTGTGGTGGTAAAGCGCGATTATAGCGATGCCGCGCCGGCCACCCGGGCCTGCGAGCGCAGGCTGTCCAGCAATTGCAGTACCAGGGCCGCCGTGTCGTCGGGGCGCTCGAAGGGATAGAGATGCGAGCCCTCCAGCCAGTGGAAGTTGCCATGGGCCAGCGCCTTGGACGCCGTGGCACCGGCCTGGCGCAACTCTTCCGACTGCGTGCCGGCCACAAAGGCGACCGGGCAGCGCGGCGCATGGCGCTTGATGAGCCCTTCGATGTGATGCGGCAAGGTGTTGTAGATGCGGGTCTCGATCTCGCGCCGGAAGCCCAGCACGGTCTTGCCGTCCGGCGCTTCATCGAAGCCGCAAGCCACATAGTCCTGCAGCACGCGCGGGTCCCAGCGCGCGAACTTGTGCTTGGACGCAAAGTGTTCCATCACCGCCGCACGATCGGGCCACTCATGGCGCCGCTGGTGCGAGACCTTGCCGGGCGAGACGCGCTGCATCAGCCTTGTCGCCTTGGCCACCTGCACGCTGTGGGCGCGCCAGCCCGCCACGATGGGCGAGTCCAGCAGGATCAGGCCCTGCGCCAGATCGGGCCGGCGGCAGGCGGTGAGCAGGCTCAGGATGCCGCCCAGCGAATGGCCCACCAGCATCACCGGGCCAGGCGTTGTCATGCGTGGGCGCACCTCGTGCTCGATGAAGTGGATCAGCTCGTCGCGCAGATGCGGCCAGTTGCTGCTGACGGGAAACTTGGGGTCATGGCCGATGCGGGGCAGGGCGGCCACGCGCCAGCCGGCACGCTCCCAGATCTCGAACAGCACGCGGTAGCAGCCGGCCGGAAATCCGTTGGCGTGGGAAAAGACGATCGTGCCTTGGGCTTGCTTCTTCATGCGTGCTTGCTGAGGGCCTTGAGCTTGTAGAGCGCTTCCAGCGCCTCGCGCGGGCTCAGGGCATCGGGATCCAGATCTTGCAGCGCTTCCAGCGCCGGGCTGGTCGCGGCGGCGACACCGGGCGCGGGCTCGGGTGGTGCAGCGAACAGATCGATCTGCGCCTCGCCCTCGCCGGCCTTGGCTTCCAGGGCTTCCAGCGTGGCGCGCGCCTGGCGCACCAGGCTGGCCGGCATGCCGGCCAGGCGTGCCACCTGCACGCCATAGCTGCGGCTGGCCGGGCCGGGCTGGATCTCGTGCAGGAACACGATGTCCTCGCCGCTCTCCACCGCCGAGACATGCATGTTCAGGGCCTGTTGGT
The DNA here is from genome assembly GCF_030254645.1 of Paucibacter sediminis. NCBI lineage: Bacteria > Pseudomonadati > Pseudomonadota > Betaproteobacteria > Burkholderiales > Sphaerotilaceae > Roseateles > Paucibacter sediminis. The sequence continues at coordinate 4,437,696 of NZ_CP116346.1, read as the reverse complement.
GCTTGGCCGGGAACTCGGTGAGCTCGAAGTAATGGGTGGCGAAGAGCGTGAAGGCGCGGCACTTGTCGTGCAGATGGCTGGCGATCGCGCCGGCCAGGGCCAGGCCGTCGAAGGTGGAGGTGCCGCGGCCGATCTCGTCCATCAGCACCAGGCTCTGGTCGGTGGCGCTGTGCAGGATGGCGGCCGCCTCGGTCATCTCCAGCATGAAGGTCGACTGCGCATTGGCCAGGTCGTCCGCCGCGCCGATGCGGGTGTGGATCGCGTCCATCGGCCCCAGGCGGCAGGCCGCGGCCGGCACATAGGAACCGATGGCGGCGAGCAGGCAGATCAGCGCCACCTGGCGCATGAAGGTGCTCTTGCCGCCCATATTGGGGCCGGTGATGACCTGCATGCGGGTGCGTGCGTCGAGCCGGCAGTCATTCGCCATGAACTCGCCGGCGCCGGTTTCGCGCAAGCGCATCTCCACCACCGGGTGGCGGCCACCCGCGATCTCGATGCAGGGCTGGCCGACGAATTCCGGCTTGCACCAGCGCAGCGTGGCGGCGCGCTCGGCCAGCGCCGCCAGCGCGTCGAGGCTGGCCAGCGCACGGCCCAGCTGGGTCAGCGCGGCGAGCTCCTCGATCAAGTGGTCAAGCACCGCGTCGAACAATAGCTTCTCGCGTGCCAGCGCGCGCTCCTGGGCCGAGAGCGCCTTGTCCTCGAAGGCCTTCAGCTCGGGCGTGATGTAGCGCTCGGCGTTCTTGAGCGTCTGGCGGCGCTGGTAGTCCAGCGGTACCTTGTCCACCTGGCCCTGCGTGACCTCGATGTAGAAGCCATGCACCTTGTTGTACTGCACGCGCAGATTGGCGATGCCGGTGCGGGCGCGTTCGTGCGTTTCCAGGTCCAGCAGGAAGCTGTCGCAGTTCTGCTGGATCGCGCGCAGCTCGTCGAGCTCAGCGTCGAAGCCGGGGGCGATCACGCCGCCGTCGCGCAGCAGCACCGCCGGTTCATCGGCGATCGCGCGGCGCAGCAGCTCCTCGATATGCGGCGAGGCCAGCAGGCCGCTGGCCAGTTCGTCCAGCAGGGCGCTGCCGGCGGGCACGGTGCCCTGCAGCTGGGGCAGCAGCTGCAAGGTGGCGCGCAGGCCGGTGAGCTCGCGCGGGCGTACCTGGCGCAGCGCGATGCGGGCGGCAATGCGCTCCACGTCGGAGACACCGCGCAGGGCATCGCGCAGGCCCTCGAAGCCGCCCTGCAGCAGCGCCGCGATCGCGCCATGGCGCGCCAGCGCCTCGCCACGCTCGCGCCTGGGGTGCAGCAGCCAGTGGCGCAGCGCACGGCTGCCCATGCCGGAGCGGCAGGTATCGAGCACCGAGAGCAGGGTGGGCGTGGTCTCGCCGCGCAGCGTCAGGGTCAACTCCAGATTGCGCTGGGTGGCCGGTGGCAGGTCCATCAGCTCGCTGCTGCGCTGCACCTGCAGGCTCTTCACATGCGCCAGCGCCCGGCCCTGGGTGTGCTCGGCATAGCTCAGCAGCGCGGCGGCGGCGGCATGGCCGGCCGTGAACTCCTGGGCATTGAAGCCTGCCAGGCTGGCCACGCCCAGCTGTTCGCAGAGCTTGCGCGCGCCCAGCATGCTGTCGAACTGCCAGCTGGGGCGATTGGTGATGGGCAGGCGTGCGGCCAGCACGCCGGCGGGCTGACGCTCGCGGTCCACCAGTACCTCGGCCGGCGCGAGGCGCGCCAGCCAGGAGGAAAGCTCGCGCTCGCTGCATTCGGCCAGGCCCAGCTGGCCCTGGGTGAGCGAGAGCCAGGCCAGGCCCAGTTTTTTACCCTGCGTGGCCACAGCCAGCAGGATGGAGTCCTGCTTGTCGGCCAGCAGCTCGGTATCGGTGACGGTGCCGGGCGTCACCACCCGCACCACCTTGCGCTCCACCGGCCCCTTGGCCGTGGCCACATCGCCCACCTGCTCGGCAATCGCCACCGCCTCGCCCAGCTTGATCAGCTTGGCGAGGTAGGACTCCAGCGAATGCACCGGCACGCCGGCCATCACCACCGGCTGGCCGGCGCTCTGGCCGCGCACCGTCAGGGTGATGTCCAGCAGGGCATTGGCCTTGCGCGCATCGTCGAAGAAGACTTCGTAGAAGTCGCCCATGCGGTAGAACACCAGGGTCTCGGGGAATTCGGCCTTGATGCGCAGGTACTGGGCCATCATAGGGGTGTGATTTTGCACCCCTTCTGGACCTCCGGGAGAGTTCTTCACGTCGGCAAGATTTGCGGCTGTTTCTTTCAAAATCAATGACTTATCGTTGTTGTCCGTCCTGCCAGCTTCGCCGTCTGCGTCTTTGTGGGCCGTTTTGAGCCGATGTGAGACACAGACTTTGTAGCTCGATTGTAGCGTGTAGCCTAGTCCTCTATGCGCGGAAAAAAGACTGAGCTACACTGCGCTAACTTGTTGATTTTACTTGTAGCTCGGTGCTCTGCGGCACACAAGGCCACTGGGCTACAAGGCGGGGTCAACCCCCCCGTCATTTTCGGCTCTTGTGCCCACTAGGCTACACGCATGCACACCCAGCTAGACCGTACTCTTGTTCGCGTAGCGCTCACCATCGACAAGCGCCCTCAGGTAGACGAGAAGACCGGGCAGGTCTTACGCGACGGCAAGAAGGCTGTGCTCTTTGAAGAGAACAAGGACCGCAAGCCATACATGGTATTTGATGAGCATCGGGATGCTCCAAAAGGCTTTGCCGTCAAAGTGAGCCCGAGGGGCAAATCCTTCATCGTGCAAGTGCGGCAAGGCACGCGGGTCATCAAGACCAAGGTGGGGGACATCAGCGAATTTGAGACGATGAATGACGCCTATGAGGCGGCCTTCAAATCGCTCAAAACCATTCGGGAAACGTCCCGCAACCCCAACACCCTCAGGCGCCATCGCCAGCTTGGGGAGTACACCTTGGCAGAGGTCTTTGCAGCCTACAAGACCTACCTCACCACGGAGCGAAAGCCACGAGCCAAGCCCAACAGCATCTTGTCGCTCGATAAAGGCATTGCCAAGTTTGAGCCGTGGCTTTCGCGGCGCGTGGTGGACATCACTACGGACGACATCAAAGCACGCTTTAACGAGCTGTACGAGAAGGCCCCCACAGCCACAGAGGCGGCGTTTCGTTGGGCCTCTTCTGCGGTGAGTCGAAAAATCGACAACGACCTCTTGGCCACAGGAAGCAGGGGGGAGCGCCCTGCCATCGTCTCCAATCCGTTTCACATCCTCAAAGTCAACAACATGTACCGCAGCCGCAAAGAGCTGGAAGAGGCGTATGAGGAAAGCCGAGCAAGAAATCCATTGAACGTGCAGGCGGGCGAAAACGAAAACCTTACGGCGTTTTTGAACACGATTTGGGACAAGCGCTCGATGCGCCGCACAGGCTGCGACTATTTGCTATTGAATTTCTGGTGGGGTTGCCGCAAGAGCGAGCACGCAGGACTCAAATGGAAGGAGCTTTTGTCCCCCGATGAAGTGCCCGTGAATTCGTGGGTGGACTTGAAGGCTGGCATGGTTTTCTTTTACAAGACCAAAAACGGACTTTCCCATCGACTGCCTTTGGGCGACTTTGCGAAGAAAATACTTCAAGAACGGCAAGAGTGGCTTGCCGAATTGGAAGAGTCGCAAGACCTTGGAAAGCGCAGACTGTTTGTTTTTCCAGCCGAGAGTCCCATGTCCAAAACTGGCCACTACTCGTCGCCTGATGAACTCTTGGAGAGCATCCGCGTGGATGCAGGGGTCGAGAAGTTTTCCATGCACGACATTAGACGGACCACGGGCCGCATGTGCGAGTCTTTGGACTTCTCGGAGAAGATGACAAAGCGCATCCTCAATCACGGCGTCAAAAGCGTGACAGATCGCTATACCGATGCTGAGTGGGCAAGGTTTGCCGAGCACATGCAGCGCTTGGAGCAAGCGTTTGTGTCTAGGTGCCCTCGGGCTTGGAATGCCCTTCGGCCTTTGCACATGCAGCCGATGGAAGAGAAGCCTTGGACGCCCAAGCCCCTGCGCGGCAAGGAGCCCAAGAGTGCCCGTAAATCACAAGGCAGGGGGACCCAGCCATGAGCGACGACATCACCTTGGGGGAGGCTGTCCAAAGCGAATACGAGGCTTGGGAGAAGGCGCAGCTTCTGGACGTTCGCAAGCAGCTTGAAGAAGCCAAAGTGCGCTCACAGATCGCAGCTTTGCATGACGACACAGAGCTCACGCCAGGTCTTGCAGCCGTCTTCATTGGTCGCTCGGAACGCAACCTTCGAGAGCTTCGCGGCACCAAGAGTGGCCCTGCCTACACGCAGCCAGAAACCGACTCGACCGCGCGCAATCAGAAGATCACGTACCGCTTGGGCGACCTCAAAGACTGGCTCGCTTCGCAGCGCACCACCTCCACGATTCATGCAGCTCAAAGGCGCGGCACGATGTTCGCCACGCTTCACAGCCTTGGCGTGGAAGAGCCCTTCTGGATCACCGAGAGCAAGGGTGTGGATGCGATCTTAGGGCACGTGCTTGCAACCCCTCTGACCCCAGAACTGATATCAGGCGAGGCGGCGCACATCGAGTGGTTCGATTGGCCCGAGGCAATGAGAAGGGCATGGCTGGGCGTGGCACAGCGCCAGGTCTTTGAGGCCCACTACACATCGCTTCTCACCGGAGCTTTGGAGGCCGCCCAGACAGGGCGTGTGGCTGCGAGTGTGATTGGGGCTATGAAAGAAGTGGCCCACCAACCAAGCCCTCTGTCCGACTGATATCAGCGGGCAGCTTCTGCCGCAATGTGGGCTGCAAATTGCCTCACAAAGTTCGATAGGCTGGTGAATTCCGACATGTCGCTGTATTGGCCGTCGCTGATAGCAGACCGGGGAGACGCCATCACGCTTGCAGCCGTGTAAAGCTTCTCCTTCATCAGTCGCTCGCACAGGATGTCGTAGCGTTTCAGATAGCTCGCATCCTTGAACTCTGGGAAGACCTTGAAGTGAGGGCTCTTGTCTTTGACGGGCTTGCGAGATTCTGGCGCATCTTCAACCAGCATCAGCCAGCCCATGAATGGCGGGTTTTGCTTGCCCAAAGCACCCTCGCGATAGGCCACTGCAAAGTCATGAGCAGTGCCAATGGCTTCTTCGGTACGATTATTAAAATTATTTCCGAAAGATGGGCCAACTTGGCTTTTGAGCTCGATGGCTGCTATCAGGCGACCTTCATTGATCACCAGCAAGTCCCACAGCTTGGTGGGGCGAAAGTAGCCGGGCAACACCACGACTGCACGCTCTTGATAAATCTGAGCATGCCCAAGGCCATTGGCGTGCACGAGCTCCACAATCAGCTTGGTGAAGCCATCAAGGTTCTTCCCGCCCGTAACGCCTGCGCGCTCGCCTTGATCCTGTTTGCCTTCTCGAATCTGCTTCTCTTTGGCGTCAAATCGGGCTTGCCAAAAACCTTTGACGACTTCCCGAGCACGCTTGTCATAGTCTGCTAAATCAAGCCCCACCTTTTTCCTCCTGATCAGGTTTTTTAAAGTGTTCACGCAAGAGCATAGCCTCATCGTCGCTGATTCCGTACACCTTGAAGGCGGCAGCGTTGGCCTTCTCTTTGTCCAAGCTTCGTGCGGCTGATATCAGCGCTTTCTTGTCTTTGACGCTGAGGCTTAGGTAAGCAGGGATGCGAATGCGACGAAGGTACTGAGCTTGAAACCGCAGGAAGCCACCACGCATCTTGGTGGAGTAGGTGGCGACGAAAAGCCGTGCCACATCGGATAGCAAAATGGCTTGCAGGGCTTCCAAGTCCCACGTATCACTGACCACGTAGTAGAGGTTGTGGTGCGGGTACAGGCGGCCAGGCTCATAGGCGACAAGGGCCTCGCCCTTGATGTCTGGTATCAGCAGCTTGGGGCACTGAGCCAGGCTTGGCGTGATGCGGTCAATGGTCCGATACCAGCGTGCCTGGTCTCGCTTGGCTACGTGTCGCTTGGCGATTTGTTCCTGACGCTCCATCAGGTAGGCCGCGAACTTCGGATATTTTTTGAAGCTCGCAAGGCTCCCGTCTTCCTCAAACGGATTCACGACCCCAAGGCCTCGCCACTCCACGTGGCCCGAGTCCAAATCTCGTGTGGTCGCAAGTGGGAGCTTTCGAGAGGGCTCTACGTCCAACTCGTCCATGGGGCCAATGAAGGCCTTATCTGCCCCCGTCGCAACACCAATGCCGACTTTGCAGCCGTCTTCTTCTAGTGTGGGAAAGCGCTCTTCCAAGCGACGCACAAGGGCCAGTAGATCACTCGCATCAAGTAGCCATGGCTCAGAGCCTTGGACAACACCCCGAGCCAGTCTGATATCCGGTGCGTGGACTGCATCGGCTTCAAACAACAGCTTGGGAAGGGCCTCAACGCTCTTGGCATGAGCCACGAAAGTAGGGCCGGTGTAGGCCCGCTCAATGAGCGTGATGGCAGGGTAGGCCGCAACTTCCGAGTGGAAGGCGTCGATATGGGTCATGTCCATGTAGGCCTTCAAACCAAAGCCTTGGGACACGTATTGGCGCAGTGGTTGGCCGTACTTGTTCTTCATCCAGCGATCAGCACAGATGAAGCACAGTTGCCCGTTGTCTGATAGCAGCTCTAAGCTTCTTTCGATAAAGAGCACGTACAGGTCGGCCCTATCGTAGAGCGTGGTGAATCGTTTTTTGTATTCGGACAATAAGGCCGCTGGAATGAGCTCTTGGCGCACATAAGGCGGATTGCCGATAACAATGTCAAAAGAGCCCGGAAGGTTCGTGAGCAAAAAATCGCCATGAACGAGCCAACTGGCACAAAGCTCATCTTGATCTTTTACGGAATATCCGAAGCGGCCTAGAAGCGCTTTAACGGAATGGGTCGCGTGATCAAACGAAGACTTGTGAAGCTCAACGGCACGAATGCAGCCGGATAGCTCTTTGGCTTTTACTTTCTTTTCGCACGACTTCAAAAGCCGCTCGATAGTAGCGAGCAAAAATTCACCGCTTCCACACGAGGGCTCCAAAATCCGAACGGATTTGAGATTCTTGTCGCTGGTGTAGCCCACCCAATCGAGCATGCAATCGACTACCTCTTTTCGGGTGTAGATCGCTCCCCGTTCATCCACAGACGACGCATGTGCAAGGCTGTCATGAGCCTGTTGGACGGGGCAATGATCCTCAAAAAGAGGGGCTTGGAGGGCGGGGGGCATCAACGGATTGTGCCCCACCTGAGTCTCTGGACAGTGGACCGAGGCCGCAGTCGAGGAAGATGTATACACCTTACGCACCAAAGTGGTGGGAGACATTCAAGAGGCCTCCTGAATGTCTCGGGAGGGGTGCGAAAACGTATGAATTTGGTGGCTCCACTTGCCCTGAGCGTCTTTGACCAGAAAGCGAAAATGCCAGTGGGTGCCTTCCACTCGCTTACCTACCAGAGCTACGGACTGAGGTTTGGCCTGGTTGGCAGCAACGCAGAGCGCTGGCCCCGCTTGCTCTCGGGAGAGGGTGAGCTCGTTGGGGTGGGTGCCTGACCGCTCTTGGCCCACCATCAGCGAGTGAACCGTGAGGCGCACACCCGTTGAGGTTGCCTGGTTCGGAATCACGACAGCGGCAACATCGCTCACGGGTCGGCCTCCAAGCACTGCCGCGAGCCATGCCGCTAAGGTCGATTGGACGGCCTGTGCCGGCTCTCGTGGCTGTCCCTCCATGGCCTGTGTAAAAACCTCCGTGAGATTGCAGGTGCTCTCGACGGACAGTTGTACCAAGCTCTCAATGCGTCGCATATCAGCTTGGAGAGCGTCTCCAATGCTGGGCAACGGGTCATCCAATGCGTCAATGAGCTCGTAAAGGCATTGGGAATGAGTAAGGCCTTGCCCATTGGCATGTCGCGTCAATACGGCCAGGCGTTTGGTGGACAGATAGAGCGAGAGCTTTTTATCCGCCTTGGTGTTCGTTGTGGTCATGGGAACGTCTCCTTGTTTTATTTTTTGTTGTTGGTAGCGAGAGAGCGTTGAAATGCCAGCACATTTTTTGTGCTGGCATACGCCCCATGGTTTGAGGATCACCGAGGTGTAAGCCCGCCACGCTTAGCATCATGCTTGTGTTTACGAAGGGAAAACTTGGCAATAGCTGCCGGATCATGGCGGGCGTATTCCAATGCATTTGCCAGAATGCATCTCAATACATTGGCGGGCTTCATGCCCATATCGTTTGCAGCGGCTATGAGGTGCGGCATGCAGATTGTTAATGGCCCCAAGCATTCAATGACTTGCGAGTCCAATATTTCATCCAGGGTGCAATTGGCGTAAGCGGCGGCACTGTTGAATGCTGCCATTGTTTCTGGTGATAGTATAAAAATGAAGTCGGATTGATCTGTGGGTGTTGTGATTGTTTTCATAAGGTCTCCTTTGCGTGCAATTGATGCACATCCATCACTTCACCCGACAAGGCCCTTTTGGACGCCAACCCGACAAAAGGCCTATCCCATTCGGTCTGCTAATTCGTGGCTTCTGAGGTTTGCGTACCGATCTAGCATCTTGATGCTCGAATGTCCGACGATGCGCATAATCTCAAACATGTTTAAATCGCGCTTGTAGAGAACCATTCGTGAAATGGCTTCGTGTCGCAAGTCATGAAAGCGGAAGCCCTTGATTTTGCACTCTTCAAGAAAAAAGAAGAATGATGAAGACGTGCCATCTTTTGATTTGAAGGGGTGAAAAACTCTCGGATCATTTGGATCACGAAGTAGTTCAAGCATCTTGAATGTCCGAATCATCTTCTTGCTCATGGGTACGTCGCGTGCCTTGCGAGTTTTGCAGTTCTCCTTTGGAATGTGCCAATTTCTTCTGTCTATGGAGACGTGTTTCCATTCGGCAAGAAGGAGTTCCTGATAACGAGCCGCAGATTCCAGCGCAAGGTTTAAAAGCAAACGCCAATGGTGCCGATTGTCTCTGGCGCGGCGCATTCGGGCGCGAAGACATTGTTCTTCGGATGGTTCAAGACGCCTATCTCGACCTTCGTTCCATCCTTTGGGCAAAAGTGAAGTTTTGAAAGGTAAATCTCCTGCCGGTACGCGAAGCTGCTTGGCTCTCCACTTGTATATGACACTCATTGCAGCGAAGTGCTGATTTATGGAGCCTGGTGCGAATTCGTACCCATTCCGGTTCTTGGTTTTCAGCATCTTGTTTATGTATTCCTGAACATAATCTTCATCAATCATCCCAATTCGGATGTCGCCGAAGTACCTGAGTACGGTTTGTAGCCGAAATATCCTTTTCTTTTTGTCAGGATTTTTCTCGATCCATGCGCGAATCGTGTCTGTAAAAATCTCGTTGCTAAACTGTCTCGGGTCGCCTTTGATCTTTTGATTTTGATCGCGCCGAAGTCTTGACTCCTCGCCTCTGACAAATTGCTCAGCTTCTGGATACGTTGGAAAAGATCGGTTTATTGGTGTCGATCCTTTGATGCGAATCTGAACAAGCCAGGACTCTGTTCCATCTTTGTTTTCTCGTTTTCTAATTGCTGCCATGATTTTCCTCCGTGTTATTTTTCGGCCGACCAGATCGTTTTGGACGGTGGCCGGTTGAGCGGCTAATCTTCAATCCACATTTGCAACTGTGGATTGGCAGACTTCGCGCTGCAACTTGGAGTAAAGAATCACATGCTTTGTACGAGTGCAATACCTCGGATGACGATGGTTTATTTTGGACGCACTGCCAGCCTATAACAATGGAACTGCCAGCCTACAATAACGGCACGGCTAATGCCTGAAAACACCTTTCTGTAATACAAAACATCACTTTCTGAACGACAAAACACCTAAATTGTGTAGATGGTCGTTCAAATCGGTAAAACCGAAAAATTGGCAGTGTGGATTACTGCAACATGAAAAAATCCCTGCGACCGACGAACGGTAGCCTCCTCCTCCTCCTCAAAAAGCCTCGCCAAACATTGCTGCTGAATTAATTCAGTGCTGATTTATTTGCGCTTTTCCATTCATCGCCGCCGCGTCCAAATTTGCCTTTTGAAGTGAAAGTAAGGTTATGGACCAAAAGGGAGGTGTTCTATGGAAACAATAGATTTGGCAACGGTTGACAAATCGGAGGTGGTGGACCTTTTAAGGCGGCGTTTTAGGATTGAGTCGCAGCTCATTCAATTGCCAGTGCTGGCAAAAATCGTCGGAGTAAAAAAGGCGACACTTTATCTACATGCAAGAGAGGGCATGCTTTTTGTGCCGTGCAGATACATCAATCGAACACCTTTGGTGGATTTGGATGATTTGGCGGCTTGGTACGTTCAAAGCGGGTGCTCTGCTTTGAGTAAGTCCAATAAGCGATAGACGGGAGATAAAACCTTGCTTTTTGCTTGACTATGTGTTTTTGATTTGCGAATGTATTTGTCAGCAATGGACTGAATTTATTTTCACATCCACTTGCCTGCCCTAGTCAGTTGAAACATTCCTGGCGGGTCGAAGTAGACAAATAGATAAGCTGCTTGAATAAACACATAGGAGATAAATATGAAAGCATTACAAAAAGGTTTTACCTTAATCGAGCTGATGATCGTGGTGGCGATCATTGGTATTTTGGCCGCAGTAGCTTTGCCGGCTTACAATAATTACACGAATAAAGCGCGTTATAGTGAAATGGTTATGGCTGTTTCGCCTATCAAGACGGCTCTATCGGTTGCTGCTCAGGACGGCTCGGGTGTAACGGCAGGTGCATGGAATCCACAAGGTACTGGTGCTGACCGTTTGGCTGTGTTGGGTGATGATCCAAATACTCCTGCTGTTGAGACAAACTTTGTTTTGTCTGAATTGACCATCCCTTTGCCAACGGCAAACGGAAAAGTTGTTCAGACTGCATATGATGCCTCTGGTGCCTTGGTTCCCGCTCAATGGAACGTAACTGGCCACGGTACAAACACGTTGACAATTACAGGCACGCCTCAAGCTGTCGGTGGAATTGCGGCTACTGACACTCTAATCTTCAATGCGACTGTTGATGCGCAGGGCAATGTTTCCTACAACATTGATGCAAACTCCGGTTGCAAGAAGAAGAGCGGTGGTGCGATCTGCTAATCCATTAACTGGAAAACAAAAAAGGACCCGGATGGGTCCTTTTTTCATTGGCGAAGAAAAAATACTTCTATCAATTAATCAGAAAGTCATCCTTTTTCTTGCCGACGGCAAGATAGTCCTGCATCCACTTAGGGGAGCGGCCACGACCAGACCATTCATTGGCAGAGTTTTTGGGGTCGCGATATTTCATCGCTACGTGTCCCGTGCCCGCTTTCTTGGGTTTTCCGAACTTGGGGCCTGTGTCTTGCGATGCAAAGGCGTAGCCTGCAGCTTTCAGGTCGGCTAGGCTGATTTCGTATTCATTGAGCTTGGCTACTACTTCTTTGGCGACAGAAGCGACTTCCTCTTTGCGAACCTGCTCGGCTTGTGCCATGAGCTTTTCGGCTTGTGCTTTGAGCTCGTGGTACGTGGGCTTTGCCATGATCTTCCTTTTGCCAAGTGAGGGGAGGCGCAATGCTAGCGCAGAAAGCGGCAACTGAGCAGTGCGCTATCAGTCCTCGAACTTCTTCCCAAGATCACTGAACACGAGGGCCAAATCGTCCCGATCCAAAGGCCAAATGTCTTTGACTTGTGCAGGCTTTGCGTGAGCCAGGTAGTAGGCAAGAAGCACCACAGGCTGGGTGAAAAAGTGTCTCGTGGTGAGTCGCTCTTTGATCTTGTCGAAGACAAAGCCCTTGGCCTGTAAGAAGTCGCCAATTTCCTTGTACGGAGCCTGTGGGGCCAACTCAAAGCAGGTGTCTATGACGATCTGATTGGAGAGCTCATGGCCGGGTGCAACCTTGGTGCCGCTCTCATACAGCTTGGCCAAAAACGCTAGAAGCTCTCGGCCAGGTCGTGCGGCTTCATCAAGGTCCTTGATGGCCTTCTCGAAAAATTCATCGGTGGCCTCGATGAGGGCCATGCTCTTTGCGACCGTGCGCTTGACCTCAGGCTGTGCTGTGGTCTTGGGCTTGTAGAGCGTGTCGTGCGTCAGCTCACTGTGAGCGTGTTGCAGCAGGGTGCGAATCTGGACTTCGCAGGGGGCACCTTCGGGGATGCTGTGCCCTTGATGAGTGATGCCCGCCTTTGCCCGAAGGACGTAATGCACCGACTGATAGGAGAACTCCAAGGGCTTTTCAAGCCGCTCCTTTTCGTAGTCCCGATCCTTTGAGGCCTCCCAGAAGCCTTGCCCAACGCCCGCGTCAATGACCTCACAGACCTTCTTGATATCCGTGGTGAGCAGCACGACAAACCGCATGCCCACCTTGTCGGTGAGGTCCTCGTAGGGGTTTGCGTACTTCTTGCGATGCAGGGCCTTATCAACCAGTGTGCTATCGACTTTGAGCCTCGGCTTCACTGGCACCTTGATGAAATAGTCGAGCGACACCGGGGCAATGCTGGCAAGCAAGCCCTCGTGTACTTTCTGGCTGATGAAGTCAGACCAAGCCTCGTACAGAGGCTTCTCCGCTCTCCACCTAGCAAGAAGCTCAGCTTCTTTCATTCCTGTTCCCGAATGCGGTCCCTGATGGTGATTTGGGTCCACTTGGGCACTTGCCCATGCTCATCGGCTTCACCATCAATGGCTTGGATACGCACAAGCCCCTCAAATTCCTCAGGAGGGGCGGTCAGGCTAATGTTGTGCCCAAACGTGATCTTGCGCTTTTTGAGGGCAGGAGCAACCTCACTCAGATCCTTGTGAATGGCTTGCACGGGGAACTCGTTTTGTTCCATGTAGTGCGTGTAAGCGTCTTTGAGTTCTGGTGTGCCAAGGTACGTGTCCGAAAACACGCCCACCTGAATGGTCGCAATTTGTTCGGCTTTAAGGTACGCAGTCAGGGCGTTCAAGAGGTCGCTGCGTCGCTCTTCATCAATGTTGGCCGACTTGATGAAGGTCTTGGTGAGCGTGTGAAATTCTTTGGTCTGAAAGGCACTGTTGGACGGGAACACCAAACCCAAAAATGTGGAGTAAAAATAATGAGCGGCCCCCAAGCGGTTGCCCTTGGTGATCAGGTCATCAAACAGAAATGCACGCCATCCAGCCGTAGGCTGTTGGGGGTCCACTTGTGCAGGGTCAGCATGAATGAAGGCCCCGATTTTGTAGAGCTTGGCCTCGGGGGTGAGGATGAGCTCTTTGAGGTACTCCAAAAGAAGCTGACCGTTTTCTTCCTTCTTAATGAAGCCCGGATGCGGCTCTGCTTTGATTGCACACACAAACGGACGTGCAGGGTGCCCCGCAGTGCCATCAATCACCACCACGATGCCGCCAGGTACAACCTTTGTGGTTTGCGAGGCGGCGAGCTTTGCTGTGATGGTTTGTGAAAGCTGGATGAACTGAGCGTTGTTGCCCGCAGCGTCAATAATATTTTTCGCTGCCATCCAAGCGCTTTGGGCCCCAGAGTCATGGATGCTCATTTCAACGCCATGCGACGAGCTGCCCAAAGCCTCAGTGATGCGCTTTTGAAGGGCATCTTTGGCCTCAGCATCAAGCTGAATCAGCCCATTCCCGTAGTGAGGGTCTGCCATGGTCCGGTCTTCATTAAGACGGAAAATCTCATGGATGATGATTCGGCCAATGGTGAGGTTTTCAAATGCCATAGTGCAGTTTGTTTTTTATGCTCCCGAGTGCAATCGAAATTGCACCGCCAAAACACATCGTACAGGCAATACCTTACTGCCTTGATGGCTCATGGCGTGAGCCATCATCGACCAAAGGGATCGGGACTTGAACTGGGGCTTACGATGTGAGCCTCAGGTCGATCAGGAAGGCTCCCGCCCAAGTGCCTTGACTCGCATGATGATGGTGTGATATCGGTATAAGGAAGGAGTTTGCAGCGTATGGCCACAAAAAAACCTAACGACGATCGCATCACCATCGGTTTCATGACTTCCAGTGATCTTGGGAAGCGGTTGAGCTCGGCTCATGGGACCACACCTGCTGACGGGGTTCAGAAGTCCACGGCTCCTAAGAAGGTTGTGCCACAGCGAGGAGCTGCACCTCAGATCGTAGATGCGGTAGAGCTTCCCTCCGATGAGGCGTTGGCCGCAGCTTGGGAGCAGGTGCCCGAGAGCGTTCGTGAGGCCTTTGGCTATGCCAAGGTGGATCAGGCAAAGCGCACACCACGCGTCTGACATCGTGGCAATTCGACTCAACGCGCTGGACATCGTTCGATGCCGTTTTCCACACGCCAGTACGCATAGCGACGCTACCAAGCCCGCTCCGTACCACCGTGTGCTTGTGATTCGCACCCTGAACGAAGCCGATGGCAGCCAATGGGCTCATGTCGTTTTTGGCACAGGGCAGGGAACTGCTGACAAAGGAGGTGATGCGTGCTCTGGCGATCAGATCGACGTGGATGCGAACCCGAGCACAGGCCTCGCGGAGCAGACGCGATTCCATTTCAAGAAGCACGTGGCCTTGAAGGTGGAAGAGCCTTGGTTTCCTGCTGACACCCACACGTTGGCACGGGGGCGGCTCCCGAAAGCACTCGAAGCTCAGGTCTTGAAGATGATTGAGACCCATCTGCCACCTGGAAAGCTCTCGGCTTCCACCCATGTTGCTGCGGCTCCGAAGGTCGCCACAATCGTTACGGTGAAGCCTAGGCGGCTGAGTCTGCCCTCTGCACAACCACCGGCTTCCGATTCGCAAAACAAGGACTGATCAGGGTTCCTCGGCTGGTGATTTTTGCAGCTCTCCACGAGCCCCAAAACAGCATGTGTGAAGGCCCATCAGAGGGCCTGTTTGAGCCCCGAAAACAGGCCTCTTGGAGAGCCGTTTTGTGCTCGCGGCGTGGTGCAAAGTGCGCCCAAGTGAGCCGCAAAAACTGTAGCGTCTGTGTAGCTCAGTGCTGGGCTACAAGTTCAAAAACGTGCGCTGTACAGAGGGAAAAACCTAAACACCGACATGATGCTGCATCATCGGCGTATGGGCTGAATAGTCAGCGGGCTGAGCCCGTGCCGTGGCCGGGGCGTTGTCTGGGTGACCCATGGGTATCGATTCGTACAGGTGATGTCGGCGCCCGGGCGGGCGGGCCCTTGCCGCGGGCAGCGGCGCATCTTACTTGTTGGCTGCGGCGCGGCCGTCGCGGCGGGCGCGCAACAGGCGCGGCGGCTTTTTGGTTATTTACGGTAAGCCAGTCTGTGGCCCGGTAAGCGCCGGCCCACCGCGCCCACCGAGGCGTGGCCTAGGCCGCGCGCGGCCTCGGTAATGTTTTGTAAGCGCCACCCCCTGGCGCCGGGCCGCGGCCGCGCCGTCGCGCCGGCGCTGTCACAGAGGCCCGCTGCTAGCATCGTTTGTAGACCGATCCATCCCCCTGCAACGCGAGCGAGACCCCTATGAATCTGGGCCAGCAAGGCCGTCCCATGCCCCCGCCGGCGCGGCGGCTGCTGCCATGAGCGAGGCCCTGTCCTTGCTGGCACCGTTCGATGGCATCGCCATGCCTCTGCAGGCGGTGGCCGACCCGGTGTTCGCCGGCCTGGTGCTGGGGGACGGCCTGGCGATCGAGCCGCTCTCGGCCACGCTGCTGGCGCCCTGCGACGGCGTGCTCAGCCACCTGGCGCGCAGCGCCCATGCGCTCACGCTGACGGCGCCCAATGGCGCCGAGCTGCTGCTGCACATCGGCATCGACACCGTGCAACTGCAAGGCCAGGGCTTCAATGCCCTGGTGCGCCAGGGCGACGCGGTGCGCCGCGGCCAGCCGCTGATCGTGGTGGACCTGGACTGGGTGGCGCGGCGCGCGCCCTCGCTGCAGACCATGCTGGTGCTCACCGGCGGCGGCTTCCAGATCGCCGGCCGCGCCAGCGGCAGGCTCAGGGCCGGGCGAGATCAGTTCTTGCAGTTAGCGCCGGCCCGGCCGACGGCCAATGCGGCCGGCTTGGTTAGCCCAGCCGCGGCCGCGCTGCGCGCCCGCGCCCAGGTGCTGCATCGCAACGGCCTGCATGCCCGGCCCTCGGCCCTGGTGCAGGCGGCCGCGCGCGCCTTCGCCGCCGAGGTGCAGCTGGAGTTCCGCGGGCGCGCTGCCAATGCCCGCAGCATGACGGCGCTGATGGGCCTGGCGGTGGGCGAGCTGGACGAGGTGCTGGTCTGCGCCCGCGGCGCGGATGCCGAGGCCGCGCTGCAGGCGGTGGTGCAGGCGCTGCAAAGCTGCAGCGGCGCGGCACCGGTGAGCGCGCCGCCGGCCCCGCAGCCGGCTCCCGCAGGGCCTGATGATGGCGCTGGCGACGGCGATGGCGGCCCGGGCCTGCGCGGCGTCTGCGCCGCGCCCGGCCTGGCCCTGGGCCAGGTGTTGCGGCTGGATCGGCAGGTGGCCGAGGTGCCACAGCAGGGGCTGGGGCTGGAGACCGAGTTTGCCCGCCTGGCCAGCGCGCTCAAGCAGACGCGCGAGGAGATTGGCGCGGCGATGGCGGAGGCCGCCGAGCGCCAGGCCAACGAGGAGCGCGACATCTACGGCGCCCATCTGGCCCTGGCCGACGATCCCGAGCTGATCGCCGCCACCGAGCAGGCGGTGCTGCGGGGCGACAGCGCCGGCCATGCCTTCCGCCAGGCCATCGGCGCGCAATGCGAGCTGCTGGGCGGGTTGGGCAATGCCTTGCTGGCCGAGCGCGTCAACGATCTGCAGGATCTGGAGCGGCGCCTGCTGGCGGCGCTGGGCCACCGGGCCGCGGGCCAGCCCAGCCTGGGCCCCGCCTCGATCCTGGTGGCGGACGATCTCGCCCCCTCCGATCTGACCGGCCTGCCGCGCGCCCTGCTGGCGGGGCTGGCCACCGTGCATGGCGGTGCCACCAGCCATGTGGCGATCCTGGCGCGCGCCATGGGCATACCGGCCCTGGTGGCGATGGGGCCGGCCCTGCTGGGGCTGCGCAACGGCCAGCAGGTGCTGCTCGACGCCGACCGCGGCCGGCTCTGCGCCGAGCCGAGCGCCGCGCAGCTGAGCGCCGCGCAGGCGCAGCTGGCCGCGCAGGCCGCCCAGCGCGCCGAGATGCTGCGCAGCGCCGATCGGCCCGCGCAGACCCTGGACGGCCAGCACATCGAGGTGGCCGCCAATATCGCCAACGAGGCCGATGCCCGTGAGGCGCTGCGCTGCGGCGCCGACGGGGTGGGGCTGCTGCGCACCGAATTCCTCTTCATCGACCGCAACGAGATGCCCGACGCCGCCGAGCAGGCGCGTGCCTACCAGGCGGTCATCGATGCGATGCAGGGCCGGCCCGCCATCATCCGCACCATGGACGTGGGCGGCGACAAGTCGCTGCCCTATCTGAGCCTGCCCAGCGAGGACAACCCGGCGCTGGGCCTGCGCGGCATCCGCTCCGGCCTGGCCCAGCCCGAGCTGCTGGACGCGCAGTTGCGCGGCCTGCTGGCGGTGCGCCCGCTCGCCAGCCTGCGCATCCTGATCCCGATGGTGGCCGAGGTGGGCGAGGTGCTGCGGGTGCGCGAACGCATCGAGGCCCTGGCCGAGGAGATGGGGCTGGCCGAGCGGCCGCAGCTGGGCGTGATGATCGAGGTGCCCTCGGCCGCGCTGCTGGCCGACCAGCTGGCGCGTCATGTCGACTTCTTCTCCATCGGCACCAACGACCTGAGCCAGTACACGCTGGCGATGGACCGCTGCCATGCCGGCCTGGCGGCACGCCTGGACCCGATGCACCCGGCCCTGCTGCGCCTCATCGCGATGACGGTGGAGGGCGCCTCCCAGCATGGCAAATGGGTGGGCCTGTGCGGTGGCATGGCCTCCGACCTGGAGGCGGTGCCGCTGCTGCTGGGCCTGGGGGTGAGCGAACTCTCCGTCAGCCCGCCGCTGGTGCCCGGCGTGAAGGCCAGGCTGCGCACGCTCTCGCGCGTGCAGTGCCGGGCCGATGTGCAGGCGCTGCTGCGCCTGGAGTCCGCCGAGGCGGTGCGCGCCACGGCGCGCGCACGCTGGCCCATGGAGGCCCAATGATCAAGCAAGCCCGAGGAACTTCAGCATGAAACCAAGCAGATTTGCCGGCATCCAGCAGCTCGGGCGCGCCCTGATGCTGCCGATCGCGGTCTTGCCGGTGGCGGGCTTGCTGCTGCGCCTGGGCCAGCCCGACCTGCTGGACATCGCGGTGATGGCGCAGGCGGGCGATGCCATCTTCGCCAACCTGGCGCTGATCTTCGCGATCGGCGTGGCGGTGGGCTTCGCGCGGGAGAACAACGGCACGGCCGGGCTGGCGGGGGCGATCGGCTACCTGGTGCTCACGGCGGTGCTGAAGGCCAGCGATGCCAAGATCAATATGGGCGTGCTGGCCGGCATCACCGCCGGGCTCTCCGCCGGCCTGCTCTACAACCGCTGCAAGGACATCGCCCTGCCGTCCTACCTGGCCTTTTTCGGCGGCAAGCGTTTCGTGCCCATCGCCACCGGCTTTGCGATGCTGCTGGCCGGCGTGCTGCTGAGCCTGCTGTGGCCGCCGGTGCAACAGGGCATCGACGCGCTGGGCCATTGGCTGATCGGCGCCGGCGGGCTGGGCCTGTTCATCTACGGCGTGCTGAACCGGCTGCTGATCGTCACCGGCCTGCACCACATCCTCAACTCGCTCACCTGGTTCGTG
This sequence comes from Paucibacter sediminis, assembly GCF_030254645.1. Taxonomy (NCBI): domain Bacteria; kingdom Pseudomonadati; phylum Pseudomonadota; class Betaproteobacteria; order Burkholderiales; family Sphaerotilaceae; genus Roseateles; species Paucibacter sediminis. The sequence goes on along the minus strand of NZ_CP116346.1, from coordinate 4,419,091 downwards.
TTCGGCAGCTTCCCGGACCCGCTGGTGGCCGGCAAGATCGCCACCGGCGACCTGAATCGCTTCTTTGCCGGCGACCCTACGGCCGGCAGCTTCATGACCGGCTTCTTCCCGGTGATGATGTTCGGCCTGCCCGCCGCCTGCCTGGCGATCTACCGCGCGGCGCGGCCCGAGAACCGCGCCGCGGTGGGCGGGCTGCTGCTCTCCATGGGCCTCACCGCCATGCTCACCGGCGTAACCGAGCCGGTGGAGTTCTCCTTCATGTTCCTGGCGCCGCTGCTGTATGCGATCCATGCCCTGCTGACGGGGCTGTCGATGGCGCTGATGCACGCGCTCGACGTGCGCCTGGGCTTCACCTTCTCGGCCGGGCTGTTCGATTACCTGCTGTCCTTCGGCAAGGGCCACAACGGCCTGTTGCTGCTGCCGGTGGGCCTGGCCTATGGCCTGGTCTATTACCTGCTGTTCAGCTTCTTCATCCGGCGCTTCAAGCTGCCGACCATGGGGCGCGAGGAGGGCGGCGCGGGACCGGCGCCCACCGTTAGCGCCAGTGGCCGCGGCAGCGCGCGTGCGCAGGGCCTGCTGGTGGCGCTGGGCGGGGCCGCCAATCTGCGCTCGGTGGACGCCTGCACCACGCGCCTGCGCCTGCAGGTGGCCGACAACGGCGCCATCGACGCGGCCGCGCTGCGCGCCCTCGGTGCCCGCGGCGTCATCATGCCGGCGCCCGGCAGCGTGCAGGTGGTGCTGGGCCCCGAGGCCGACCAGGTGGCCGACGAGCTGCGCGCGCTGCAGGGTCAGGCGCCGCAGCCGCCCGCCGCGGCCATGCCGCCGCCGCCAGTGCCGCCAGTGCCGCCGGCCGAGCTGCGCCTGGACCGCAGGGCCTGGCTGCTGGCGCTGGGCGGGGAGGCCAATGTGCAGCGCATCGAGGCGGTGGCCGGCACGCGGCTGCGCGTGGTGCTGGGCGATGCCGCGCGCGTCGACGAGGCGGCGCTGCTGGGCCTGGGCGCGCTGGGCCTGCAGAGCTTCTCGCCGGCGCTGGTGCATGTGCTGCTGGCCGACGCCGCCGCCGCGCATGCGGCCCTGCTGGCCGAAAGGGCGGGGCCATGAGGGCGCTGCTGGCGAGCTTGCTGCTGGGCTTGCTGCTTTCGGGCGCGAGTGCAGGGCCGTCAGGCGAGGGCGCGCCGCTGCGCCTGCGCTGGGAGCTGGAGCGCAGCCAGTTCTCGGCCGAGCATCCCGAAGGCCGCTCGCGCGCGCTGTTCACGCTCACCAATCTGGACCGCCGGCCCCTGCCGGCGCAGGGCTGGTCCATCTATTTCAGCGCCATGGCCGGCGTCGAGCTGGGCCCGGCGCTGGAGGGTCAGGTCTTGCTGGAGCGCGTCGTCGCCACGCTGTTCCGCCTGCGCCCCGCGGCAGGTTTCCAGCCGCTGGACAGCGGCCAGACCCTGCGCATCGTGCTGCTCCATCCGGAGCTGGTGCTGATGCCGGACAAGGCACCGCAAGCGCCCTATCTGGTGCTGGACGAGGCGCCCGGGCGCGGCCTGGCGATCCGCGACTACCAGTTGCTGCCGCCCAGCCGCCCCGAGCAGACCGAGCTGCCGCCCGGCGCTGCTCTGCCGCTGGCGACGCCGCAATCGCTCTACCAGCGCTATGCCCAGGCCACAGTGCCGGCCGAGCTGCCGCCGCTGTTGCCGACGCCGCTGCAATACCGCAGGCTGGCCGGCACCCTGCACTGGGACGGCTTGCCCGAGGTACGCGCCGCGCCCGCGCTGGCGGCGCAGGCCGAGCAACTGCAGTCCTGGCTGCGCCCGCTGTTCCCGAGCGGCCAGGTGCGGCGTGGCCAGCCCGCCGTGCAACTGAGCCTGGGGCCGGTGGCCGGCCTGCGCTCGCCCGAGGCCTATGCGCTGAGCATCGGCGCGCGCCAGGGCGTGCGCCTCCGGGCGGCCAGCCCGGCCGGGCTGGCGCGCGGGCTGCAGAGCCTGCGCATGCTGCTGCCGCTGCCCACGGCGGTGCTGGCGCGGCAGGGCGTGGACCTGCCGGCGCTGCACATCGTCGACGCGCCGCGCTACGCCTACCGCGGCCTGATGCTGGACGTGGCGCGCAATTTCCAGAGCAAGGCCACGCTGCTGTCGACCTTGGACCTGATGGCGCGCTACAAGCTCAACACCCTGCACCTGCACCTCAGCGACGACGAAGGCTGGCGGCTCGAGATCCCTGGCCTGCCCGAGCTCACCGAGGTGGGCGGGCGCCGCGGCCAGCAGGCCGATCCGCTCGCGCATCTGCCGCCCGCCTATGGCTCCGGGCCGGATCTGGCCGACCCCTATGGCAGCGGCCATTACAGCCGCGCCGACTATCTGGAGATCCTGCGCCATGCGGCGGCGCTGCAGATCGAGGTGATCCCCGAGATCGACATGCCGGCGCATGCGCGCGCCGCGGTGAAGGCGATGGAAAGTCGCTGGCAACGCCGCCTGCGCAGCGGTGCCGCCGGCGCGGACGAGTTCCTCCTGAGCGAGCCGGGCGACCGCTCGGTCTATCGCTCGGCCCAGCTTTACACCGACCATGTGATGAACCCGGCGCTGCCCTCCACCTACGCCTTTGTCGAGCAGGTGGTGGGCGCGCTCAAGGCCATGCACGCCGAGGCCGGCATGCCGCTGCGGCGCCTGCATGTCGGCGGCGACGAACTGCCGGCGGGCGCCTGGGAACAATCGCCCGCCTGCCAGGCCCTGCTCAAGCAGCTGGGGGCCAGCGATACCGAGGCGCTCTGGGATCACTTCTTCGACCGCGTGCAGGCCCTGCTGCGGCGTCAGGGCATCGCGGCGGCGGGCTGGGAGGAGCTGGGCGCACGCAAGGCCATGCTGGCGGGTGAGCCCGGGCTGGCGCCAAATGCGCATTTCCTGGGGCGCGACATCCGCCTGCATGTCTGGAACAACACCGGCGCCAACGCGGACCTCGCCTACCGGCTCGCCAACGCGGGCTATGCCACCGTGCTGGCGCCGGCCACCCGGCTTTACTTCGACATGGCGCATCAGAAGGACCCGACCGAGCCCGGCCACGACTGGGCGGCCTTTCTGGACCTCGACCAGGTGTTCGACTTCATGCCCACGCGCATGCCGGGCCGCCAGGGCCTGAGTGCCGAAGGCCGCCGCCACCTCATCGGGCTGGAGGCCACGCTGTTCTCCGAGACCGTGCGCGGCCCCGAGCGCCTGGCCCAGATGCTGATGCCACGCCTGCTGGGCCTGGCCGAGCGCGCCTGGGCCGCCGAGCCCGGCTGGGAGCGCCTGCCCGACCCGGCCGCCCAGGCGCGGGCGCGCGCCCAGTTCATGCAGCAGCTTGGCAGCCAGCTGCTGCCGCGCCTGGATGCCGAGGCGCCGGCGCTGCATTACCGCATCGCGCCGCCCGGCCTGCTGAGGCAGGGCGATCGCGTGCTGGCGCGCGCCCAGCTGCCCGGCATGACGCTGCGCTACACCAGCGACGGCAGCCCGCCGCGGCCCGACAGCCCGCTGGTGCAGGGGCCGATCACGGCGCGCGGGCGCATCGGCGTGGCCGCCTTCGACCGCAACGGTCGCGCCGGCCGGCCTTCATGGATCGACAACCCCTGAGCAAGGATCACTCTCATGCACGCACGCCGACTCGGCCTCAAGCTTCTCGCCGCCCATCTTCTGCTGGGAGGCTGGGCGCTGGCGTCGGCCCAGCCCGCCGCGGGCGACTGGGCCGGCCATGGGCGCTACCGCGCCGCCAATGCGAGCCTGCCGGCGCCCGCCAGCGGCGAGCGCCGCGTGGTCTTCATGGGCGACTCGATCACCGAGTTCTGGAGCCCGGCGCTGGCCCAGGCCTTCCCCGGCAAGCCCTATGTGAACCGGGGCATCAGCGCCCAGACCACGCCGCAGATGCTGCTGCGCTTCCGGCAGGACGTGATCGAGCTGCAGCCGGCCGCGGTGGTGATACTGGCCGGCACCAATGACATCGCCGGCAACAGCGGGCCCAGCTCGGTCGAGATGATCGCCGGCCATGTGCGCTCGATGACGCAGCTGGCGCGGGCCCATGGCATCCGCGTGGTGCTGTGCGCGGTGTTGCCCGCGGCGGCCTATTACTGGAACCCGGCCGTCCAGCCGGCGGCCACCATCGTCGCGCTGAACCAGCGCCTGCGCGAACTGGCGCGCGAGGGCGGCCACCGCTGGGTCGATTACCACGCCGCCCTTGCCGATGAACGGGGCGGCCTGCCGCTCAAGTACTCCGAGGACGGCGTGCACCCCAATGCCGCCGGCTACCGCGTCATGGCGCCCCTGCTGGAGCGCGAGATCGAGGCGGCGCTGAAGCCCTAGTCAAGCTGCAGGCGCGCCAGCACCGGGAAATGGTCGGAGGGGTAGCGCTGGCCGTTGGAGTCGGTCAGCACCGCGTACTTGAGCACGCGGATGCGCGGGCTGAGGAAGATGTAGTCGATCAGCAGCTCCGGCGCGCTGCCGAACTTGAAATCATTGAAGCTGGCCGGCGGGCCATAGGGCGGCGTCAGCGAGACCAGGCGGGCATCGCGCAGCTGGCCGCGCATGGCCTGGATCTGCACCGTGTCCGGCGTCGAGTTGAAGTCGCCCAGCGCGATCACATGGTCGCCGGGGTGTTGGCGCCGCTGCTCGGCCAGCCAGCGCAGCAGCAGCTGGGCGGATTCGCGGCGCGCGATCGGCCCCTCGTGGTCGAAATGCACCGACACCACCAGCAGGCGCTGCCCGCCGCGGCGCTCCTGCAGCCGTACCCAGCTGGCGAGGCGGTTGCAGCAGCGCGCATCCCAGCCCTTGGAGGGGCGGTCGGGGGTCTCGCTGAGCCAGAAGTCGCCATGCGCAAGGCGCTGGAAGCGCGCGCGCCGGTAGAAGATGCTGGAATGCTCGCCGGCGTCCCGGCCATCGTCGCGGCCCACGCCCACATGCTCGAACTCGCTCAGCGCCTCCAGGTCGCGGATCTGCTCGGGCTGGCCCTCCTGGGTGCCGAACAGATCGAACTCGTGGTAGCGGATCAGCGCCTTCACCGCCTCGACGCGCTGGGCCCAGACATTGGGGCCGTCGTCGGGGGTGTTGAGGCGCAGGTTGTAGCTGGCCACATTGAGCGGCGGCCCGGCCCAGGCGGGCAGGGATGCGAGCATGGCCGTGAGCAGGGCGAGGATGGGCAGCAATCGCATGGTGGCGGTCTCGTCGGTTTAGAGCTTGATGTAGAGCTGCCGCCGGTCCATCCAGGCCGCGACGGCCCAGCAGACCAGCATGAAGCAGAGCGCGAACAGCAGCGAACCGGGCTTGTCGCCCGCCCAGGACTGGAAGCCGTGCGCATAGAGCTGCTCGAACAGCGGGCGGCCCCGCAGCGGCAGCAGCCACAGCAGGCTCATCGCCACCTCGGCCAGCAGGTAGATGAAGAGCGTGTTCCGGCCGAACACCTCGAAGAAGGCGCAGCCGCGGCGCCAGCCGCGCAGGTCGACGGCCCACACCAGCAGGCCCAGCAGGCACAGGTCGATGCCCACGGTGCACAGCACATAGGAGCCGGTCCAGAGCTTCTTGTTGATGGGCAGCACGCCATGCCAGGCCAGCGCCAGCGCGATCGCCAGCAGCCCCGCCATCAGCAGCTTGGCGATGCTCTCGTAGCCGGGGCCGCGGCGCTGTACCAAGCCCGCCGCGGCATGGCCGGCCAGCACATGCACCACCGCGGGCAGGGTGCCCAGCAGGCCTTCGGGGTCAAAGGCCAGGCCCTCGCCCTGGTAGAGGTGGGCCGCGCCCAGCAGCCACAGGTCCAGCTTGCGCGCGGCATTGCCGGCCAGGCTCAGATCGCCCCATTGCGCCAGCACCCACCAGCACAGCAGCAGCACGGCGCCGCTGTAGATAAGCGCGGCGCGCGCACGGCCGTAGTGCAGCAGCAGGGCAGCGATGGCATAGGCCAGGGCGATGCGCTGCAGCACGCCGAGGATGCGTGTGCCGGCGAGCGGCAGCAGGGCGAGCCCGCCATCGGGGCCGACGCGCACGAAGGGGAACCAGGAGAGCAGATAGCCGCACAGAAAGATCAGCGCGCTGCGCCTGCACAGCTTCATCAGCAGCGCCGCCTCGCCCAGGCGCTCGTAGCGCGGCAGGGTGAAGCTGAGGGCGGCGCCGACCACGAACAGAAAGGTCGGGAACACGACGTCGGTGAGGGTCAGGCCATGCCAGGGCGCATGCAGCAGCGGGCCGTAGGAGAGCGCCTCGCTGATCGACATATTGACGACGATCATCAGCGCCAGCGTGGCGCCGCGCAGCACGTCGAGCGCACGCGCGCGCTGCGCCTCAGCCATGCGAGGCCACGACGTCGGCCGAGAACACATAGCCGGCGCCGCGTACCGTCTTGATCAGGTGCGGCTGCTTGCCATCGTCCTGCAGGCGCAGGCGCAGGCGGCTGATCTGCACGTCCAGCGAGCGGTCCAGCGGGCCGATGTCGCGGCCGCGCGTGTATTCGGCCAGCACATTGCGGTCGAGGATCTCGCCGGGATGCTCGACAAAGCATTTCAGCAGCTGGAAGTCCAGCCCGGTCAGCGCCACCTCCGTGCCCTGGCGATCGGTCACGCGGCGCTCCAGCAGGTCGAGGGTGAAGGCATCGAAGCGGCGGTAGCGCGCCGCCGCGCGCAGCTCCTGGCCGCAGCGGCGCAGGATCGCCTTGATGCGGGCCAGCAGCTCGCGTGGGCTGTAGGGCTTGGCGATGTAGTCGTCGGCACCCAGCTCCAGGCCGACCACGCGGTCGGTCTCGTCGGCGCTGGCGGTCAGCATGATGATGGGCAGGTCGGAGCGCGCGCGCACCATGCGGCACAGCGCGAAGCCATCGGTGTCGGGCAGCATCACGTCCATGATGGCCATCGAGAGCTCCTCGGCATGGCGCTGGTACTCGGCCAGAAAGCCGGCACCATCCGGCGCCGCCACCACCTCGTAGTGGTTCTTCTCCAGATAGGCCTTCAGCAGCAGGCGGGTGCGGAGATCGGCGTCGACGATCAGGATCTTGCGTGCCATGGCGTGCTTCAGGCGAGCCGCTGACCGGTGCCGCGGTCGAACAGATGCGAGGCACCGGCCTGCCACTGCAGGCGCAGGGGGTCGCCGATGCGCTGGCTCAGGCGGCCGGGCACTCTGGCGGTCAGGCAGCCGATCGCGGTGTCGACCATGGCGTAGGTCTCGGGGCCGGTGGGCTCCAGCATGCGCAGCGTGCCGGGCAGGCCGCCGTCTTCGGTGGCGTCCGGCGCGATCGCCAGGTCCTCGGGGCGCAGGCCGTAGCTGAGCGCCCGGTGCGGGCTGTCGCGCAGCGCCTGGGCCTGCGCGGCGCTCAGCGGCAGGGCCACGCCCTGGGCGCTCAGGCCGGCGGCGCTGGCCTGGGCATCGATGAAGTTCATCGCCGGCGAGCCGACGAATTCGGCCACGAAGCGGTTCGCCGGCCGGCCGTAGATCTCGTCGGGCGTGCCGAATTGCTGCACCAGCCCGTCCCGCATCACCGCGATGCGGTCGCCCAGGGTCATGGCCTCGACCTGGTCGTGCGTGACATAGACGGTGGTGGTGCGGGTGCGCTGGTGCAGCAGCTTGATCTCGGCGCGCATCTCCACGCGCAGCTTGGCGTCGAGGTTGGAGAGCGGCTCGTCGAACAGGAACAGCGCCGGCTGGCGCGCCAGCGCGCGGCCCATCGCGACGCGCTGGCGCTGGCCGCCCGAGAGCTGGCCGGGCTTGCGGTCCAGCAGATGCTCGATCTGCAGCATGGCGCTGACGCGCGCCACTGCGGCCGCGCGCTCGGCCTTGGGCACCTTGCGCATCTCCAGGCCGAAGGCGATGTTCTGCGCCACGTTCATGTTCGGGTAGAGCGCATAGCTCTGGAACACCATGGCGATGTCGCGCTCGCGGCTGGGCGCGTGGGTGACCTCGCGCGCGCCGATGTGGATGCTGCCGCTGCTGGGCTGCTCCAGGCCGGCGATCATGTTAAGCAGGGTGCTCTTGCCGCAGCCCGAGGGCCCCACCAGGATGAGGAATTCGCCGGGCTCGATCTCGATGTCGATGCCCTTGAGGATCTCGTTGCTGCCATAGGTCTTGCGGACCTGCCTGATGCTCAGTGCACCCATTGCTGCCTATCCCTTCACGGCGCCGGCGGTGAGCCCGCGCACAAAATACTTGCCGGCCAGCGCGTAGACGAGCAGGGTGGGCAGGCCGGCGATCATGGCGGCGGCCATGTCGACGTTGTATTCCTTCACCGAACTCGAGGTGTTGGCCAGGTTGTTGAGCCCCACGGTGATGGGCTTGCTGTCGGCACCCGAGAACACCACGCCGTAGAGGAAGTCGTTCCAGATATTGGTGAACTGCCAGATCAGCGTCACCACCAGGATGGGCGCGGAGAGCGGCAGCACGATGCGGCGGAAGATCTGCCAGAACGAGGCCCCGTCCAGGGTGGCAGCCTTGATCAGCTCGTCGGGCAGGCCGGCGTAGTAGTTGCGGAAGAACAGCGTGGTGGAGGGGATGCCGGCCAGCACATGCACCAGGATCAGCCCCCATACCGAGCTGGCCAGGCCCAGCCAGCCCAGCACCTGGCTCATCGGCAGCAGCACCACCTGCATGGGCATGAAGACGCCGAACAGCATCAGCGCGAACAGCAGCTCGCTGCCGCGGAAGCGCCACTTGCTCAGCACATAGCCGTTCAGCGCGCCCAGTGAGGTGGAGATGCCGACGGCGGGCAGCACCATCAGCAGCGAGTTGAGGAAGAAGGGCTTGAGCCCGCCGCAGTCGGTGCCGGTACAGGCCGCCGACCAGGCGGTGGCCCAGGCCTGCAGGCTGGGGCTGGCGGGCAGGGCCAGCAGGCTGGTGTTGCGGATCTCGTCCATGCTCTTCAGCGAGGCGCTCAGCATCACGTAGAGCGGCGCCAGGAAGAACAGCGCGAACAACAGCAAAGCGCCCAGCAGCAGCAGGCGGGCGGGCGAAAGGCGCGGCCGAGCCATCATCGACGCGTCCCACGCAGCTCGGAGTAGAGGTAGGGCACGACGATGGCCGCCACGGTGGCCAGCATGATGGTGGCGCTGGCCGCGCCCAGGCCGATCTGGCCGCGCGAGAAGGCCATCGTGTACATGAAGGTGGCGGGCAGGTCGGTGGCATAGCCGGGGCCGCCGGCGGTGAGCGCCATCACCAGGTCGAAGCTCTTGATCGCCAGATGGCTCACCACCATCAGGGTGGAGAAGAACACCGGCCGCAGGCTGGGGATGATGATGCGCCAGTAGATGCGAGGCAGGCTGGCGCCGTCCACCTGGGCGGCCTTGATGATGCTGTCGTCGATGCCGCGCAGGCCGGCCAGAAACAGCGCCATCACGAAGCCCGCGCTCTGCCAGATGCCGGCGATGACGACGCAGTAGATCGCCATGTCGGGGTCCACCAGCCAGCCGAAGCTGAAGTCGGCGAAGCCCCATTCCTGCACCAGATGCTCCAGGCCCAGGCCCGGATTGAGTATCCATTTCCAGGCCGTGCCGGTGACGATGAAGCTGAGCGCCATCGGGTAGAGGTAGATGGTGCGCAGCAGGCCCTCCAGGCGGATCTTCTGGTCCAGCAGGATCGCCAGCAGCAGGCCCAGCGCCATGCCGCCGCCCACGAACAGGCCGCCGAAGATGCCCAGATTGCGCAGCGCCACCCACCAGCGCTCCGACTCGAACAGCGCCTCGTACTGCGCCAGCCCGACGAACTCGTAGTTGGGCAGCATGCGCGAGGCCGACAGCGAGAGCACCCCGTTCCAGGCCATCAGGCCATAGATGAACAGCAGCGAGAGCACGAAGGAAGGCGCAATCACCAGCTTGGGCAACCACAGGGTGCGGGCGCGGCTTGGCATGGCGGCTGGGCTTACTTGCTGCGGGCGGCTGCGGCGAGCTTCTTCATGGCATCGCGGGCGCTCAGCCGGTCGCTGTTCCAGTACTGGCTGATGGCGTCCTTGATGGCGCCCTCGGCCGCGCTCGGCACCGCCATGCCATGGGCGATCGAGGGCAGCAGGGAGCCGGCCTTGGCGCTGCTGGCGAAGTCCTGCGCCGAGGTCTTGGCGCAGTCGTCGAAGCGGTCCATCTTCATGCCCAGGCGCGCCGGGATCGAGCCCTTGTTGAGGTTGAAGAGCTCCTGGAACTCGGGCGCCATGATGGCTGCGGCGAGGTCCTTCTGCGCGCGGCTGTTGGCCTCGTTCTTGAGCTTGAACATCGCGAAGGAGTCGATGTTGTAGCTGAAGGATTTGGCGCTGCCGGGCGCGGCCACGCAGAGGAAATCCTTGCCCGGCTGCTTGCCGGCCGCGACGAACTCGCCCTTGGCCCAGTCGCCCATGATCTGCATCGCCGCCTCGCCCTTGATCACCATCGCGGTGGCAAGGTTCCAGTCGCGCCCCGGGGCGTTCTTGTCGGTATAGGGCTTGAGGCGCTTGAAGGTGGCGAGCGCGCGCTCCATGGTGTCGCTCGTCAGGCTGCTCTGGTCCAGCTGCACCAGCGCCTTGGCGTAGAAATCGGCGCCGCCCACGCCCAGCACCACCGCCTCGAACAGGGTCAGGTCTTGCCAGTTCTGGCCCCCATGCGCCAGTGGCGTGATGCCCAGCTTCTTGAGCGCGTCGGCGGCGCTGAAGAAATCGTCCCAGCTGAGCGGCGGCTTGAGCCCGGCGCGCTTGAAGACATCGGCATTGATCCAGAGCCAGTTGACGCGGTGCACGTTCACCGGCACCGCGACATAGCTGCCGCGGTATTTCATCTGCTCGCTCACCACCTTGGGCAGCAGCTCGTCCCATTTGTCGGCGCGCGCCACCTCGTCGATCGAGGCCAGCACGCCCTCGCGGGCCCAGTCCTGGATCGAGGGGCCCTTGATCTGCGCCGCGGCGGGCGCATTGCCCGAGACCACGCGCGACTTCAGCACCGTCATGGCGGAGTCGCCCCCGCCGCCCGCCACCGCGAAATCCTTCCAGCTGTGGCCCTTGGCCTGCAGGCTGGCCTTGAGCGCCTGCGCGGCCTTGGCCTCGCCACCGCTGGTCCACCAGTGCAGCACCTCGACCTCGCCAGCGGTGGCCAGTTGGGCCGCCAGGCTCAGGCTTAGGGCCGTGAGCAGCGGGGCCATGGCAGCGATGGGGCGGCGGCCCGGGGCGCGCGGATGCGTCATGTCGTCTTGTCTCCGGTACGGCCCGTCGTGGGCTCGGTCCGGCAAGTTTAACGAAACATTAACGCTTGGCGAGAAAGTACTAACCCTTGCTTGCCAGTGGCAGGCGCACCCGCGCCAGCAGGCCATGGGGCTGGGTCGGGCTCAGGCTGACGCTGCCGGCATGGCGCTCGACGATCTCGCGCACGATCGCCAGGCCGAGGCCGCAGCCGCTGCCGTCGTGGGTGGCGCGCACGAAGCGCTCGAACACATGCTCGAGCTCCTCGGGCGCGATGCCGGGGCCGTTGTCTTCCACCTCCAGCACCAGCTGGCCGGCGCTGCCATGGCAGCGCACCGTCACGCTGGCGCCGCGGCCGGCATAGCGGATCGCGTTGTCGATCAGGTTGGCGAGCGCCTCGCGCAGCAGCAGGGCGATGCCCAGCACCGGCATGGGCGCGCTCGCACCCTCGGGATCGGGCTCGTCAAAACCCAGGTCTATGCCGGCATGCAGGGCCTTGGGCACCAGCTCGGCGGTGACCTCGCGCGCCAGCTTCAGCATGTCCACCGGCACGCGGTCCTGGCGCACCGCCGATTCGGGCTCGGCGCGCGCCAGCGTCAGCAGTTGGTTCACCAGATGGGCGCTGCGCGCTGCGCCCTCGTGCACCAGCTTGAGCCGCGCGGTCAGCAGCGGATCGCTGACGTCGCGCAGCGCCAGCTCGGCCTGGCTCTTGAGGCCGGCCAGCGGCGTGCGCAGCTGGTGGGCCGCGTCGGAGATGAAGCGCTTCTGTGCCACCACGTTGTGGCTGACCTCGCCCAGCAAGGTGTTGATGGCCTGCGCCAGCGAGCGCACCTCGGGCGGTGCGGCGTCCAGCTTGATGGGGGCCAGATCGTTGGCGGCGCGCCCCTCCACCTGGCGCTGCAGCAGGGCCAGCGGCGCCAGGCCGGCGCGGATGCCGGCCCAGACGATCATGGTCATCAGCACGATCAGGCCGGAGAGCGGCAGCACCGTGTCGAGCAGGATCTGGCGCGCCAGCTCCTCGCGGTTGGCGCTGGAGCGCGCCACCTGCACCAGCATGGTCTGCGGCGTGCCGCCGTCCTCGCCATAGTTGAGGTAGAGCGCCACCATGCGCACGCGGGCGCTGCGCGCCGGCTCGCCGTCGCTGCCGGGCTCGCGCAGCACGCCATCGTAGAAGTAGGGCTCGCCCAGCGCCGGCGCGGCGAGCGCCGGCACCGGTGGCAGGTTCTGGTTGCCGAGGATGAACTGGCCGGGCGGGGTGCTGACGGTGTAGAGCACGCGGTCGCTGGGGTCGGCCTCGAGGATGTCCTGGGCGGCGCGCGGGAAATCGATCAGCAGGCCGTTGCCCTGGGGCTTGACCTGGCGGGCCAGCGCGCGCGAGGCCTGCGAGAGGCTGGCATCGATGGCGGCATTGGCATAGCGCGCCGCCAGGTTGTAGGTGAACAGCGCGGCCGCCAGCCACAGGATGATCTGCGGCAGCAGCAGCCACACGAACAGCTGCCGATGCAGCGAGCGCGCCCCCGGCACGGCCGTGAACCAATGCGGGCGGCGGCCGGCCGGATGGTTCATGCCGCGGCGGCCTCGTTCTCGAGCAGGTAACCCAGGCCGCGCACCGTGCGTATCGCCAGGCCGGACTGCTCAAGCTTGCGGCGCAGGCGATGGATATAGACCTCGATCGAGCCGGTGCCGCTGTTGTCCGAGCCGTCCTGCGCCCAGGCCTGGGTGATCTGCTCCTTGGTGACGACATGGTCGCGCTGTGACAGCAGCAGATCCAGCAGCATCGCCTCGCGCGGGCTCAGCTCCAGCGGCTCGCCGCGCACCGAGGCGCGGCGCGTGTCGCGGTCGAACACCAGGTCACCCAGCGCGGCGCTGGCGGTGGGCGGGCGGCCGCGCCGCATCAGCGCATGCAGGCGCGCCTCCAGCTCGGGGAAGTCGAAGGGCTTGGTCAGGTAGTCGTCGGCGCCAGCGTTCAGCCCAGCCACGCGGTCGTCCAGGCTGTCCAGCGCGGTCAGCACCAGCACCGGCAGCTGGCGGCGCGCCGCACGCAGCCGCTTCAGCACCGTCAGCCCGTCCACCATGGGCAGGCCGAGGTCGAGGATGGCGACGTTGAAGTTCTGCTTCAGCAGCAGGTACTCGGCCACCGCGCCATTGGGTGCGTGCTCCACCACAAAGCCGGCACGGCGCAACTGGGCCGAGAGTGCATCGGCCAGGATGGCATCGTCTTCGGCGAGCAGCAGGTTCATTTGTGAGGGCATGGGCAATCGTGGCCTGTGGCGCAAACCGCACTCTAAGGGTTAACGTTCTATTAACAGCGTTATGGATTCATTAAGAATTGACAGCACCGAACCTTAACGACAGTTAACACGATCCAGTGTAGCCCGGCCGCACTGACCCAGAGCCTTGTTCAAAACGAGCCACAGGAGACAGTCCATGAAGACCCACGCCAAGCAGCCGGCCCAGCGCCGCTGCGCCACCCCTCCGCAAGTCCTCCCGATCGCCGCGGCCTGCGCGGGCGCGGTGCTGTTGATGGGGGCGGCGCATGCGCAGCAGGCCCCGCAGCAACTGGAGACGGTGGTGGTGACGGGCATACGCTCGGCCATCGAGAGCTCGATCTCGGTCAAGCGCAATGCCGATTCGATCGTCGAAGCGGTCACCGCCGAGGACCTGGGCAAGCTGCCCGATCTGAGCATTGCCGAATCGCTGGCGCGCCTGCCGGGCCTGGCGGCCCAGCGCGTGAACGGCAATGCGCAGGTGCTGTCGATCCGCGGCATGTCGCCCAAGTACGGCGTGACCCTGCTGAACGGCCGCGAGATGGTCAGCTCGGGCTCGGACCGCTCGGTCGAGTTCGACCAGTTTCCCGCCGAGCTGATGGGGGGCGCCACCGTCTACAAGACCCCCGACGCGGCGCTGGGTGCGCAAGGCCTGTCGGGCACGGTCAATATGCAGTCGATCCGGCCGCTGAACTTCCGCGGCCGCCAGGGCAACCTGAATGCGCGCATGGAGAAGAACTCCAACGGCGAGCAGATCCCCGGCCTGAGCAGCCAGGGCAAGCGCCTGAGCGCCAGCTATGTGGACCAGTTTGCCGATCGCACCATCGGCGTCGCGCTGGGCTATGCGCACTTGGACAGCCCCGAGCAGCAGCAGCATTACGCCAACTGGTGGTGGGCCAATACCGCCAACACCAAGTCCTACCCGCCCGACTGGTGTGGCGGCGACTGCGGCCTCAAGGGTGTGGACCGCGACGCCGTCTCGCTGCAGGGTTTCGAGGCCACCGCCTTCTCCACCAACCAGGTGCGCAACGGCCTGATGGGCGTGTTCGAGTACAAGCCCAACGACCAGCTGCACACCGTGCTGGATCTGTACTACTCCAACTTCAGCAAGAAGTTTGTCGGGCGCGAGTTCCAGGGCGAGATGAACACCTGGAACGGCGTCACCTACCACGGCACCAGCTACGAGAACTTCGGCGGCGAGAAGGTCACGGTGGGGGGCGCGATCGACAACATCGCCGGCAAGCTGCTCTCGCGCCGCAACCAGCGCGACGACACCATCAAGGCGATCGGCCTGAACAACGAGCTCAAGCTGGGCGGCTGGACCACCGTGGCCGACCTGAGCTACTCCAAGGCCGACCGCGACGAGACCACCGCCGAGATGTATGCGGGCTCCAGCCTGCCCTCGGGCTTCACCAGCACGGCCATCTCGATGACCGGCTTCTCGCAGTTCGTGCCCAGCATCAACTGGGCCGATCCGGCGGTGATGAGCTTGCAGCAGTTCTGGGGCCAGATGGGCGCGGCGCGCCACTTCAAGGTCAGCGATGAACTCAAGAGCCTGCGCCTCTCGGCCAAGCGCGAGCTCGACTGGGGCGCGGTGCACCAGTTCGAGGGCGGCTTCAACTACAGCGAGCGCAGCAAGGACTATCGCGCCGTCAAGGAGGCCTACGACCTCAAGACCGGCAAGACCAATCTGGCCTTTCCGAACGGCATCCTGATGGCGCCGGCCACGCTGGGCTTCGGCAGCATTCCCGCGGTGGCCAACTTCGACGTGCAGGCGCTGCTGGACACCGGCCTGTTCAGCGCGCGCGCCGACGACCTCAGCAGCGCGCCCAATCGCGAGTGGGGCGTGCGCGAGAAGGTCAGCACCGCGTTTGGCAAGTTCAGCCTCGAGTTCAATGCCGGCGTGCCGGTGCGCGGCAATATCGGCCTGCAGGTCGTGCATGCCAAGCAGGAGGGTCATGGCCTGGCCTGGATTGACAACAGCACCCAGCCGGTGAGCGGCGGCAAGAGCTATACCGATGTGCTGCCCAGCCTGAACCTGGCGGCCGATCTGGGCAGCAACACCATGCTGCGCTTCGGCGCCGCCCGCGTGCTGGCGCGCCCGAACATGGAAGACATGCGCGCCGGCGTCACCAACATCAGCCGTGCCACCACCGGCAAGGGCGAATGGTCGGCCAGCGGCGGCAACCCCACGCTGGACCCCTGGCGCGCCGACGCGGTGGACCTGGCGCTGGAGAAGTACTACGGCAAGCGCAGCTACATCTCGCTGGCCGGCTTCTACAAGGAGCTGAAGTCCACCGTCTACAAGCAGGACATCCTGGGCTATGACTTCTCGGGCTATCCCGACCCGCTCAAGGGCGATCCGCGCTACCCGATCCTGACCTACACCGGCAAGCTCAACGCCATGGCCAACGGCGATGGCGGCTATGTGCGCGGCACCGAGTTCAGCGCCGCCATCGACGGCGCCAAGCTCAGCCCCATGCTGGACGGCTTCGGCGCGATCCTGTCGGCCTCCTTCACCAAGAGCAGCATCCACCAGAACAACGACCTCAGCAATCCGCTCGAGGGCCTCTCGGGCACGGTGGCGAGCTGGGTGCTTTACTACGAGAAGAGCGGCCTGCAGGCGCGTGTGGCGCAGCGCTATCGCTCGCGCTATATGGCGGCGGTGCGCAATGCCTGGGGCGATACCTCCTACACCACCATCGAACCCGAGCACATCACCGATCTGCAGCTGGGTTATGGCTGGGACAGCGGGCCGCTGAAGGGGGTGTCGGTGCTGTTCCAGGTCAACAACGTCACCAACGAGGCCTACCGCACCATGATGACGGTGTCGGACAACAGCGGCACCGTGCCCAATCTGCTCTACCCGGGCACCTACGAGAAGTACGGCCGCCAGTACCTGCTGGGCGTGAACTACAAGTTCTAAGTTGAAACACGCGCTCACACCCTGGCTGGCCGCGGCCACGCTGCTGTGCGCCGGCGCCGCTGGCGCGGCGCCGGCCTGGCCCGCGGCCGGCAGCCCCTTCCAGCGGCTGCCGGCCGACGAGGCCCGCATCGCCCGCATCGTCGCCGGCATGAGCCTGGCGCAGAAGGTCGGGCAGATGACCCAGCCCGAGATCCGCCACATCACGCCCGACGAGGTGCGGCGCTTCTACATCGGCTCGGTGCTCAACGGCGGCGGCTCCTGGCCCGGCAACAACAAGTACGCCAGCGTGGCGGACTGGCTGCGGCTGGCCCAGGCCTATCACGAGGCCTCGATGCAGACCGACATGGCCCAGCCGGTGCCGGTGATCTGGGGCACCGATGCGGTCCACGGCCACAACAATGTGTTCGGCGCGACCCTGTTCCCGCACAACATCGGCCTGGGCGCCACGCGCGACGCCGGCCTGTTGAGGGAGATCGGCCGGGCCACCGCGCGCGCGGTGCGCGCCACTGGCATCCAGTGGACCTTTGCGCCCACGCTGGCGGTGGTGCGCGACGACCGCTGGGGCCGCACGTACGAAAGCTATGCCGAGGACCCGGCCGTGGTGGCGCGGCTGGGCGGCGCCTATGTGCGCGGACTGCAGGACGGGCTCGGCGGCGATGCCGCCATCCTGGCCACCGCCAAACATTTCATCGGCGACGGCGGCACCGCCCAGGGCAAGGACCAGGGCGTCAACGAGGCCAGCCAGGCCGAGATGCTGGCCATCCATGCGCAGGGTTATTACGCCGCGCTCGCGGCCGGCGCGCAGACCGTGATGGCCTCCTTCAACAGCTGGCACGACCGCGCCGCCGGCCAGGACTACGGCAAGCTGCATGGCAGCCAGGCGCTGCTGAGCGGCGTGCTGAAGCAGCAGATGGGCTTCGACGGCTTCATCGTCTCCGACTGGAACGGCATCGCCCAGCTGCCCGGCTGCAGCAATGCCAGCTGCCCCCAGGCCATCAATGCCGGTATCGACATGGTGATGGTGCCCGAGGACTGGCAGGCCTTCATCGCCAACACCGTGGCCCAGGTGCAGCGCGGCGAGATCCCGCTGGCACGCATCGACGATGCCGTCACGCGCATCCTGCGCGTCAAGCTGCGCGCCGGCCTGTTCGGCCAGGCGCCCCAGGACGGCCGTTATGCCGGCCGCACCGAGGCCTTGCAGGCGCGCGCCCTGGCGCGGCGCGCGGTGCGCGAATCCCTGGTGCTGCTGAAGAACGATGGCGGCGTGCTGCCGCTGGCGCGCCAGCGTCGCGTGCTGGTGGTGGGGCGGGCGGCCGACAGCCTGGAACAGCAGACCGGCGGCTGGACGCTGAGCTGGCAGGGCACCGGCAACCGCAACAGCGACTTTCCGGCGGGCGAGACGGTGCTGGCCGGCCTGCGCGCGGCGCTGGGCGAGGCGCGCGTGGTCTACAGCCCCGATGGCGCGGGCGTGAACCCGGCCGAGTTCGACGCCGTCGTCGCGGTGCTGGGCGAGACGCCTTATGCCGAGGGCAATGGCGACATCCCGCCCTCGGGCACGCTGCGCCACAGCGCCCGCCACCCCGAGGAGCTGCGCCTGCTGCAAGGCCTTGCGGGCCGGGGGCGGCCGGTGATCACGGTGTTCCTGTCCGGCCGGCCGCTCTACGTCAACGATCTGCTGAACCTCTCCGACGCCTTTGTCGCCGCCTGGCTGCCCGGTAGCGAGGGCGGCGGCATTGCCGATCTGCTGCTGCGCCGCGCGGACGGCCGGGTCGGCCATGACTTCAAGGGCCGCTTGCCCTTCTCGTGGCCGCGCGGCGCCTGCCAGACCCCGCTCAATGCAGGGGACGGCGGCCAGCCGCTGTTCGCGCTGGGCCATGGCCTGAGCTATGCGCGGCCGGCCCGGCTCGGCCAGCTGGCGCTCGATGCGCCGGCCAGCGGCGGTTGCGGTGCGCGCACCGAGATGGCGATCTTCGAGCGCGTCGCGCAGGCGCCCTACGAGCTGCTGGCCATCAGCCCGGGCCAGCGCTGGCCCACCCGCAAGCTCAGCGACGATCTCAACGGCACCGAGGAAATCCCGGCCGGCCGGCCCGAGCTGCTGGTCAGCACGGTGCAGATCAACACCCAGCAGGACGCCAAGCTGCTGCGCTGGCAGGGCCCGGCGCGGCTGGTGGCCTGGTCGGCCCAGCCGGCGCTGCTGAGCGCCTACCCGGACGCCGCGCTGCTGTTCGACCTCCGGCTCGCGCAGGCGCCCAGCGGCGCGGTGGGCCTGGGCATGGATTGCGGCGCGGGCTGCGGGGGCAAGTTCGGCCAGTTCGACCTGCGCCCGCTGCTGCGGCCGCTGGCGGTGGGCGATCGCCTCAGCCTGAAGATTCCGCTCGCCTGCTTTGCCGCCCTGGGGGTGGTGCTGGACCGCGTCGAGCAACCCTTCATGCTCAGCGCCGACGCACCCTTTGCCGCCGCCATCGCCCATATCCGCGTGCAGGCCGGCGCCGCCAGGCATGCCGACGCGCTGCGCTGCGAGCAACTCCAGCCCCTTCTGCCATGACAGACTCCTTGCCCCACATCCGTCGCAGCGACTTCCCGGCCGATTTCGTCTGGGGTTGCTCCACCTCCTCCTACCAGATCGAAGGCGCGGCCACGGAGGACGGCCGCGGCGAATCGATCTGGGACCGCTTCTGTGCCGGCGCGGGCCATATCCGCGACGGCTCCAGCGGCGCGGTGGCCTGCGACCATTACCACCGCTGGCCCGAGGACCTGGACCTGGCGCGCAGCCTGGGCGTGAATGCCTACCGCTTCTCGATTGCCTGGCCGCGCGTCCTGCCGCAGGGCCGCGGCGCGGTGAACCAGCGTGGGCTGGACTTCTATTCACGTCTGGTGGACGGCATGCTGGAGCGCGGCCTGCAGCCCTGGGCCACGCTCTACCACTGGGATCTGCCCCAGGCCCTGCAGGAGCAGGGCGGCTGGCAGCAGCGTGCCTGCGTGGACGCTTTTCTCGAATACACCGAGCTCGTGACGCGCGCGCTGGGCGATCGCGTCAAGCACTGGATCACCCACAACGAGCCCTGGTGCAGCGCCTTTCTGGGCCACCACGAGGGCAACCATGCGCCGGGCATCCGCGACTACGCAGCCGCGCTGCAGGTCTGCCACCACCTGCTGCTCTCGCATGGCCTGGCCCTGCCGGTGATACGCCGCAACGCGCCCGGCGCCCAGGCCGGCATCACGCTCAGCCTGCACCCGATCGAAGCCGCCAGCCACAGCGCCGCCGACGCCGCCGCGCACCTGCGCCACGACGGCTCGCGCAACCGCTGGTTCCTCGACCCCCTGCATGGCCGCGGCTACCCTTCGGACATCTGGGCCCTGCTGGGCGCGCAGGCGCCCCAGGTGCTGGACGGCGACCTGGCGGCGATCGCCACGCCCACCGACTTCCTGGGCGTGAACTACTACTTCCCCGAGGTGGTGGAGGACGCGCCCGGCAGCGGCCCGATCGCCACGCGCGTGGTGGAGCCGGCCGGCGTGGAACGCACCGCCTTTGGCTGGCAGGTCTCGCCCGAGGGCATGGTGACGCTGCTGAACCGCATCCAGCGCGACTACGGCCCCTCGCGCGTCTATCTGACCGAGAACGGCTCCACCTACGAGGACCAGCCGCTGCCCGACGGCAGCGTGCTCGACATCGAACGCCGCCGCTATCTTGCGCGCCATCTCGAGGCGGCCTGGCAGGCGCGCGCCCAGGGCGTGCCGCTGCAGGGCTATTTCGCCTGGAGCCTGCTCGACAACTTCGAATGGGCCGAGGGCTATCTGCGCCGCTTCGGCCTCACCTATGTGGATTACCCGACGCAGCGCCGCACGCTCAAGGCCAGCGGCCTCTGGTACCGTGACTTTCTCAAGTCCTGAGATGCGAAGGCAAGACATGACCCCATCCCGCATGCTGATCACCACCATGGCCGCCGCGCTGGCGCTGACGCTGCCCGGCGCCAGCCGGGCGCAGCCGGCACCCCTGAAGGCCGAGGTGATCCACTGGTGGACGGCCGGCGGAGAGTCGGCCGCGGTCAAGACCCTGGCGGACGCCTACCGTGCCGCCGGCGGCACCTGGGTGGACACCGCGATCGCGCTGGGCGAGCAGGCGCGCGCGGTGGCGATCAACCGCATCGTCGGCGGCAACCCGCCCACCGCGGCCCAGTTCAACACCTCCAAGCAGTTCCTCGACGTGGTGGAGCAGGGCCTGCTCAACAACGTCGACGCGGTGGCGCAGCGCGACGGCTGGGACAAGTTCCTGCCCGAGACCGTGCTCAATGTGATCCGCGTCAAGGGCCA
This sequence comes from Paucibacter sediminis, assembly GCF_030254645.1. NCBI lineage: Bacteria > Pseudomonadati > Pseudomonadota > Betaproteobacteria > Burkholderiales > Sphaerotilaceae > Roseateles > Paucibacter sediminis. The sequence continues at coordinate 4,398,475 of NZ_CP116346.1, read as the reverse complement.
TTACTACGCCGCGCCGGTGGACATCCACATGCCCGCCTGGATCTGGACCTCCAAGGCGGCGTTCAAGAAGGCCGGCATTGCCGCCGACCCGCGCAGCATGGACGAGCTGTTCGCCGCGCTCGACAAGCTCCGCGCGGCGGGCCTGGTGCCGCTGGCCCATGGCGGCCAGACCTGGCAGGACAACATCGTCTTCACCGCGGTGCTGGCCAACCAGGGCGGGCGCGAGCTCTACCTCAAGGTGCTGCGCGACCGCGACCCCAAGGCCATCCTGGGCGAGCCCTTCAAGCAGGTGCTGCTGAGCTTCAAGCGCCTGCAGGGCTATGTGGACAAGGGCTCGCCGGGGCGCAACTGGAACGACGCCACCGCGATGCTGATCAGCGGCAAGGCGGGCGTGCAGTTCATGGGCGACTGGGCCAAGGGCGAGTTCGCGCTGGCGCGGCAGGAGCCCGGGCGTGACTATGGCTGCATCGCCGGCTTCGGCCCTGCCTCGCCCTACATCATCCAGGGCGATGTGTTCGTCTTCCCCAAGACCGACAAGCCCGATGCGCTGAAGGCCCAGCAGCTGCTGGCCAGCGTGATCACCGCGCCGGCCGCGCAGGTGGCCTTCAGCCAGCGCAAGGGCTCGATCCCGATCCGCACCGATGTCGATGCCAGCAAGCTCGACGCCTGCGCCCAGCAGGGCCTGGCCATCATGAAGGACAAGAGCCGCCAGCTCGGCAATGGTGAGGTCTATCTGAGCCCCGACCAGAACGGCGCGCTGAGCGATGTGCTGACGGCCTACTGGAACCGCAACATTCCGGTCGAGAAGGTGCAGAAGGACATCCTGGCGGCGCTGCGGGAGGGCGGATGAAGCGGCGCCGCTGGGGCATGGCCTGGCTGGCGCTGCTGCCGATGGCGCTGACCGTGCTGCTGGCCTATCTGGGCACGACGCTGTGGACGCTGCGCGTCTCGCTGAGCAGCTCGCGCACCTTTCCGCGCGATGACTTCGTCGGCCTGGCCCAGTACCAGCGCCTGTTCGAGAACGAGCGCTGGCTGCAGTCGCTGGGCAATCTGGCGGTCTACGGCCTGCTGTTCATGCTGGCCTGCATGGTGATCGGCTTTGCGCTGGCGGTCTTCATCGACCAGAAGGTGCGCGGCGAGGGCCTGCTGCGCACCGCCTTTCTCTACCCCTATGCGATGAGCTTCGTCGCCACCGGCCTGGTCTGGCAATGGGTGCTCAACCCCGGCGCGGGCCTGCAGCCGGCGCTGCAGCAGCTGGGCTGGAGCGACTTCACCTTCGACTGGATCATCGACCAGGACAAGGTCATCTACACGGTGGTGATCGCCAGCGTCTGGCAGGCCGCGGGTCTGGTGATGGCGATGCTGCTGGCCGGGCTGCGCGGCATCGACGAGGACATCTGGAAGGCCGCCCGCATGGACGGCATCCCGGCCTGGCGCGTCTACCTGAGCATCGTGCTGCCGATGCTGGCGCCGACGCTGGCCACCGTTTTCGTGCTGCTGTCCACCGCGGTGGTGAAGGTGTTCGACGCGGTGGTGGCGATGACCCAGGGCGGCCCCGGCACCGCCAGCGACGTGCCGGCCAAGTTCATCATGGACCATCTGTTCGGCCGCGCCAATATCGCGCTGGCCTCGGCCGGCGCCATCGTGCTGCTGCTCACCGTGGTGGTGCTGGTGGCGCCGCTGCTCTATGCGCGCAGCCGTGCGCGGGCGCGGGAGGGCGCATGAGGCTCGCCAGCAAACGCCGCCGCATGAATATCGGCCGCCTGGGCATCTATGCCTTCCTGCTGAGCGCCGCGCTGTTCTTCCTGGCGCCGCTCTACATCATGATCGTCACCTCGCTGAAAAGCATGGACGAGATCCGGCTGGGCCAGCTGTTCGCCTGGCCGATGGCGCTGACGCTGGAGCCCTGGCGCGCCGCCTGGAGCGAGGCCTGCACCGGCGTGGCCTGCGAGGGCGTCAGCGCCGGCTTCTGGAACTCGGTGCTGATCACCGTGCCCAGCACCGTGCTGCCCATCCTGGTGGGGGCGGTGAACGGCTATGCGCTGAGCTTCTGGCGGCCGCGCGGCGCGAATGCGCTGTTTGGCCTGCTGATGCTGGGCGCCTTCATCCCGGTGCAGGTGATGATCTATCCGCTCGTGAAGATGCTGGCCGCGGTGGCGCTCTACAGCTCGCTGCCCGGCATCGTGCTGGTGCACCTGATCTTCAGCATGCCGGTGATGACGCTGCTGTTCCGCAACTACTACGCGGGCATCCCGGCCGAGCTGTTCAAGGCCGCGCGCATCGATGGTGGCGGCTTCTGGCGCATCTTCTTCCAGCTGATGCTGCCGATGTCGCCGCCCATCATCATCGTCGCCACCATCATGCAGGTGACGGGGGTGTGGAACGACTACATCCTGGGCCTGGTGTTCGCCGGCCGCGACAACCTGCCGATGACGGTGCAGCTCAACAACGTCATCAACACCACCACCGGCGAGCGGCTCTACAACCTCAATATGGCGGCCACCATCCTGACCTCGCTGGTGCCGCTGCTGGTGTATTTCGCCTCCGGGCGCTGGTTTGTGCGCGGCATTGCGGCCGGCGCGGTGAAGGGATGAAGGCATGAGTGCCGTGAAGGTCAGCGATCTAGATATCTCATTCGGCAGCCATGCGGTGATCCAGGGCTTGAACCTGGCGGTGCAGGAGGGCGAGTTCCTGGTGCTGCTGGGGCCCTCGGGCTGCGGCAAGTCCACCCTGCTGCACAGCATTGCCGGCCTCATCGAGGTGAGCGGCGGCCGCATCGAGATCGGCGGCGCCGACATGACCGATGCCGAGCCCAGCGAGCGCGGCATCGGCATGGTGTTCCAGTCCTACGCCCTCTATCCGACCATGACGGTGGAGCGCAATATGTCCTTCGGCCCGCGCGTGGCCGGCGTGCCCAAGGCCGAGATCGCGCGCCGCGTGCAGCGCGCCGCGCAGATGCTGCAGCTGGAGCCGCTGCTGCAGCGCAAGCCGGCCCAGCTCTCCGGCGGGCAGCGCCAGCGCGTGGCGATCGGGCGTGCGCTGGTGCGCGAGGCGGCGGTGCTGCTGTTCGACGAGCCGCTCTCCAACCTCGATGCCAAGCTGCGCGCCGAGCTGCGCCGCGAGCTCAAGCTGCTGCACCAGCAGCTCGGCGCCACCATGATTTACGTCACCCACGACCAGGTGGAGGCCATGACCCTGGCCAGCCGCATCGTGGTGATGAAGGGCGGCGTGATCCAGCAGGTGGGCGCGCCGGGCGAGGTCTACGAGCGGCCGGCCAATCTCTTCGTGGCGGGCTTTCTGGGCGCGCCGGGCATGAACTTCGTGCCGGCCCAGCTGAGCTGCAAGCCGGGCGCGCCGGTGCGCCTGCTCCAGCCCTTCGAGCTGGACCTGGGCGGCTATGAATTCCTGGCCGCGCCGGTGCATGGCCAGGCGGTGGTGGCCGGCATCCGGCCCGAGCATGTGCTGTTGCGCCAGGGCGGCGCCTTCAGCGGCCAGGTCGAGCTGGTCGAGCCGATGGGCAACCACCAGGTGGTGTGGATTGCCAGCGCCGGCCACAGCCTGGCCGCGCTGGTGCACGAGGCCCTGGTGCTGCGCGCCGGCCAGGTCGTCGAGTTCGACCTCGACGCCAGCCGCCTGTCGCTGTTCGATGCCGGCAGCGAGCAACGCCTCTGATGGGAGTCAGGACATGACTGCTGTTGCCCCCCTGCGCCGCATCGTCATCGTCGGCGGCGGCACCGCCGGCTGGATGAGCGCCGCGGCGCTCGCCAAGCTGCTGGGCCCGCCCTACGAGCTACGCCTGGTCGAGTCCGACGAGATCGGCATCATCGGCGTGGGCGAGGCCACCATCCCGCATATCCGCGCCTTCAACGAGGCCCTGGGCATCGACGAGGACGAGTTCCTGCGCGCCACCCAGGGCAGCTTCAAGCTGGGCATCGAGTTCGTCGACTGGGGCGCGCGCGGCGAGCGCTATATCCACGGTTTCGGCAAGGTGGGCCGCGAACTCGGCGCCGTGCCCTTTCACCATTACTGGCTGCGCCTGCGGCGCGAGGGCAGGGCGGGCGAGCTGGGCGACTATTCGATCAACACCGCGGCACCGCGCGAATGCAAGTTCCTGCGGCCGCGGCCCGACATGGCCGAGTCGCCGCTGGCCGACATCGGCTATGCCTATCACTTCGATGCCAGCCTGTACGCGCGCTTCCTGCGCCACCATGCCGAGCAGCGCGGCGTGCAGCGCATCGAGGGCCGCATCGAGCAGGTGCTGCGCCACGCGGACGATGGCCGCATCAAGGGCCTGCGCCTCGCCAGCGGCGAGCTGGTGGAGGGCGACTTCTTCATCGACTGCTCAGGCATGCGCGCGCTGCTGATCGAGCAGACCCTGAAGGCCGGCTACGAGGACTGGTCGCATTGGCTGCCCTGCGACCGCGCGCTGGCCGTGCCCAGCGCCGCGGCGCCGCCGCTGCTGCCCTACACGCGCTCGACCGCGCACGCGGCCGGCTGGCAATGGCGCATCCCCTTGCAGCACCGCGTCGGCAACGGCCATGTGTTCAGCAGCCGCTTCATCGGCGAGGACGAGGCCCGCAGCACCCTGCTGGCCCAGCTGGACGGTGCGCCGCTGGCCGAGCCGCGCCTGGTCAAGTTCCTGACCGGCCGACGCAAGGAGTTCTGGAAGCTCAACTGCGTGGCCGTGGGCCTGGCCAGCGGCTTCATGGAGCCGCTCGAGTCCACCAGCATCCACCTGATCCAGTCGGCGGTGACGCGGCTGATCCAGTTCTTCCCGCATGCCGGGCTGGAGGCGGTGGAGATAGCCGAATACAACCGCCAGACCCAGTTCGAGTACGAGCGCATCCGCGACTTCATCATCCTGCACTACAAGGCCAGCGCGCGCGAGGACAGCGAGTTCTGGCGTTATTGCCGCCATATGCAGGTGCCCGAGACGCTGCGCCACAAGATCGAGCTGTTCCGTGCCAACGGCCGCCTGTTCCGCGAGGGCACCGAGCTCTTCACCGAGATGAGCTGGCTGCAGGTGATGGTGGGCCAGGGCCTGCTGCCGGCCGGCTATCACCCCTTTGTCGACCAGCGTCCGCTCGCCGAGGTGCAGGCCATGGTCGACGACACGCGCAGCGTGATCCAGCGCTGCGTGGCCGTGATGCCCGGCCACGCCGAGTTCATTGCCGCGCATTGCGCGGCCACCCATCCCGATGAGAGCCATTGAATGAGAAGACCTGTCGCTGCCACGATTGCCTTGCTTTGCGCCGGCCTGCTGACCGCCTGCGGTACCGGTGCGCCGCCCGGCCCGGCCGCGGGCGCCGCGGTGCAGGCCTGGATCACCACCGGCGACCAGAGCCGGCTGCTGGCGCGTGCGCCGGATCTGGCCTTCGGCAGCCAGCCGGCGCAGGCGCTGGACATCGTCGTCGACGCCGGCCAGCGCTACCAGACCATGGTGGGCTTCGGCGCCTCGATCACCGATGCCTCGGCCTGGCTGATCCAGCAGCGCATGAGCGCCGGCCAGCGCCAGGCCCTGCTGGAGGAACTGTTCGGCCGCGGGCCGCAGGGCCTGGGCTTCGACTTCGCGCGCCTGACCATCGGCGCCTCCGACTTCTCGCGCCAGCACTATTCCTTCGACGACATGCCGCGCGGCCAGACCGACCCCGGCCTGGCGCGCTTCTCGATCGAGCCGAACCGCGCCGAGCTGCTGCCGGTGCTGAAGGCGGCGCGCGCCATCAATCCGCAGCTGCAGGTGATGGCCTCGCCCTGGAGCGCGCCGGGCTGGATGAAGACCAGCGACAGCCTGATCCAGGGCGCGCTCAAGCCCGAGATGTATGGCGTGTTCGCCGAGTACCTGCTGCGCTATGTGCAGGCCTATGCGGCCGAGGGCGTGCCGATCTTTGCGCTCACCCTGCAGAACGAGCCGCACTTCGAGCCGCCCGACTATCCCGGCATGCGCCTGGACCCGGCGGCGCGTGCGGCGCTGATCGGCCAGCATCTGGGTCCGCTGCTGCAAAGCCACGGCCTCAAGACCCAGCTGTTCGACTGGGACCACAACTGGGACGAGCCGCAATCACCGCTGGCGATGCTGGGCGATGCGCAGGCGCGCGGCTTTGTGCAGGGCGTGGCCTGGCATTGCTATGCCGGGGATGTGGCGGCGCAGGGCCGGGTGCATGATGCCTATCCCGACAAGGAGGTCTGGTTCACCGAATGCTCGGGCGGCGAATGGGCGCCGCGCTTCGACGAATCGCTGCCCTGGTTGACGCGCAACCTCATCATCGGCGCCACCCGCCATTGGGCGCGCGGCGTGCTGATGTGGAATCTGGCGCTGGACGAGAACCATGGCCCGCACCTGGGCGGCTGCAAGGATTGCCGCGGCGTCGTCACCATCGACTCGAAGACCGGGGCGGTGACGCGCAATATCGAGTACTACGCCTTCGGCCACGCGAGCCGCTTCGTGCGCCAGGGCGCGCAGCGCATTGCCTCCAGCAGTGGCATGGACGGGCTCGACAGCGTGGCCTTCCGCCATGCCGACGATGGCCGCGAGGTGCTGATCGTCTGCAACTCGGCGGCGCAGCCGCGCCGCTTCTCGGTCACCGCGCAGGGCCAGCGCTTTGCCTACGAACTGCCGGCGTCCAGCGTGGCCACCTTTGTCTGGCAGGCGCCGCGCTAGGTGGCACCGCCGCGGCTTACTCGGCCTGGCCGTCGACCGGCTTCTTGATGCGCACCGCGGCGCGCTTCTTGGGCGCGGCATCGGCCTGGGCCGCCTCGGCCACCGCGTCGGCGGCGCTGGGCTTGGCCTCGGCGGCTGCCGCGGCTGCTTCTTCCTCGGCCTTGATCACGCGCGTGTAGGGCGTCAGGATCTGCACCATCTGGCCGTAGATCTTGGGGCTGCCGGCGACGATCTCGCGCTGGTGCAGGAAGTCCGATTCGCCGGTGAAGTTGCCCACCAGGCCACCGGCCTCGGTGATGATGAGCGAGCCCGCGGCCACGTCCCAGGGGTTCAGGCCGGTTTCGAAGAAGGCGTCGTAATAGCCGGCGGCCACATAGCAGAGGTCCAGGGCCGCGGCACCCGGGCGGCGCAGGCCGGCGCATTGGGTCATGACGTCCTCGAACATCTTCATATAGCGCTTGAAGTTGTCGCCGCGACGGAACGGGAAGCCGGTGCCGATCAGCGCGTCGCTCATGCGCGTGCGCTTGGAGACGCGCAGGCGGCGGTCGTTCAGATAGGCGCCGCGGCCGCGCGTGGCGTAGAAGAGGTCGTTGCGGGTCGGATCGTAGACGACCGCCTGCTGCACCACGCCGCGGTGCGCCAGCGCGATCGACACGCAATAGACCGGGAAGCCGTGGATGAAGTTGGTGGTGCCGTCCAGCGGGTCGATGATCCACTGGAACTCGGAATGCTTGGCGCCATGGGTGCGGCCGGATTCTTCGGCCAGGATGGCATGGTCGGGATAGGCCTGCAGCAGGGTCTCGATGATGACCTGCTCGGCCGCCTGGTCCACCTCGGTCACGAAGTCATTGGGCGACTTGGTGTTGATCTTGAGAATGTCGAGGTCCAGGGACGCGCGGTTGATGATGGAACCTGCTGCACGCGCGGCCTTGATGGCCACGTTGAGCATGGGATGGAGTGCGACTTGCTGCGTCATGCTGGAACCTGCAAGGGTGTAGGGGTGGACTGGCGAAGGAAAAGAGCGGTGGCGGGCAGGGTGCCCGCGGATAATCGCGCATTTTAGCCGAGCCTTGCATGTCTGCCAGCGTGGATTCCACACGATTTGTCCTGATTGAGACCAGCCACCCCGGCAATGTGGGCGCCGCCGCGCGGGCCATGAAGGTGATGGGCTTTGCCGAGCTGGTGCTGGTGCGGCCGCGTTTTGCCGACGTGCTGTGCCAGGAGGAGACCGTGGCCATGGCCAGCGGCGCCGCCGACATCCTGGCGCGCGCGCGCATAGTCGACACCGTCGCCGAGGCCCTGGATGGCGTGACCTTTGCCTGCGCCACCGCGATGACGCCGCGCGACTTCGGCCCGCCCACGCGCGAGCCGCGCGGCCTGTTCGCCGAGCTGGCCCAGCAGCAACAGCACAAGATCGGCCTGCTGTTCGGCTCCGAGCGCTACGGCATGAGCAACGAGGACGTGTACCGCTGCCATGCGGTGCTCTCCATCCCCACCCACCCCGACTACGGTTCGCTGAACCTGGCCCAGGCGGTGCAGCTGCTGGCCTACGATCTGCGCCAGGCCCTGGGTGGCTACCTGGTGGCGCCGCGCACGCCCGACCCGCAGCTGGCCGACGCGCAGGCGGTACAGGGCCTGCTCACGCACCTGCAGCAGGCGCTGGAGGGCATCGGCTACCTGGACCCCGCCGCGCCCAAGAAGCTGATGCCGCGCCTCAACCAGCTCTTCAACCGCGCCCAGCTGACCGCCGAGGAAGTGCATATCTGGCGTGGCATCGCCCGCGCCATGCTGGCGAAGCAGCAGGCCGGCAAGGGTTGATAGGTCTGGCTAAACTGGCCAGCCCTTTTGATCCGCAGCCCCATGTTGTTCCAGCGCCTTCGTGAAGACATCGCCCTTATCCAGGAACGCGACCCCGCCGCCCGTTCGGCCTGGGAGGTGCTGAGCTGTTACCCGGGCCTGCATGCGCTGGTGATGCACCGCTGGGCCCATGCCTGCTGGACCCATGGCTTCAAATGGCTGGGCCGCTTCGTCTCGCACCTGGCGCGTTTTCTCACCGGCATCGAGATCCACCCCGGCGCCACCATCGCACGCCGCGTCTTCATCGACCATGGCATGGGCATCGTGATCGGCGAGATGGCCGAGATCGGCGAGGGCTGCACCATCTACCAGGGCGTGACCCTGGGCGGCACCTCGCTGGTGAAGGGCGCCAAGCGTCATCCCACGCTGGAGGCCGGCGTGATCGTCGGCGCCAACGCCTGCGTGCTGGGTGGCTTCACGGTGGGCGCCGGTGCGCGCATCGGCTCGGGGGCGGTGGTCACCAAGCCGGTGCCGGCGGGCGCCACCGCGGTGGGCAATCCGGCGCGCATCATCGAGGCCGAGGCTTCCCCGGCCAAGCCGGGCTTCTCGGCCTACGGGGTCAAGCTGGGCGACGACCCCACCGCACAGGCGCTCAAGGGCTTGATCGACAACGCTGCCGGCCATGAACACCAGATCGCGCTGCTCTGGCAGGCGGTGTGCAAGCTCTCGGCGGCCACGCGCGAGCCGGTGGGCAATTGCGTGCCGGTCGATGCCCAGCAAAGCGAGAGCTTTGACGCGGCCTCGCTGAGCCAGTTGGTCAAGTAGCCGGGCGTGCCGGGCGCTGCGCCGACTTGGGCCGAAAGGCCTTGATCACCGCATCGCGCGTTTCGAGATACGGGCCGCCGATCAGGTCGATGCAATAGGGCACGGCGGCGAAGATGCCGCTGGCGGCGGCATGGCCCTCCAGGGTCTCGGCAATCGCCTTGGGTTGGCCGGGCAGATTGATGATCAGGCTCTTGCCGCGTATCACCGCCACCTGGCGCGACAGGATGGCGGTGGGCACGAAGTGCAGCGAGATCTGGCGCATCTGCTCGCCAAAGCCGGGCATTTCGCGCTCGGCCACGTCCAGCGTGGCTTCGGGCGTGACATCGCGCGGCGCCGGCCCGGTGCCGCCGGTGGTCAGCACCAGGTCGCAGCGCGCCTCGTCCACCAGCTCGCGCAGGGTGGCGGCAATGCCGACGCGCTCGTCCGGGATCAGGCGCGGCACGAACTCGATCGGGTTCAGCAGCGCCCGCCTCAGCCAGTCCTGCAGCGCGGGCAGGCCCTTGTCCTCGTAGACACCGGTGGAGGCACGGTCGCTGATCGAGACGATGCCGATGCGTACGGTTTCACTCGTCATCGTCTTCGGGCTCGATGTCGTCGGCCTGCTCACCGGGACCATTGACGCGCAGGTTCTCGGCCTTGATGAACTGGAACAGTTCGCGGAAGGCGCGGCCGCTGCGCTTCTCGGGCTCGTTGGCGGCGTCCTTGCGCGCGGCGCGCACCAGGCTGCGCAACTGCTGCACGTCGGTGCCGCCATGCTCGGCGATGAAGGCCTGCAGGGCTTCGTCGTTGTCGAGCAGGCGCTCGCGCCAGCGCTCGCTCTGGTGCAGGGCCAGGCTGTCCTTGGCGCGCCCCAGCTTGAAATCGGCCACCGCCTGGCGCAGCGGCTCGGGGTCGACCTTGCGCATCAGCTTGCCGATGTACTGCACCTGGCGGCGCTTGCCCTCGAAATTGGTGATCTTCTTGGCGGCCTTGATGGCGTCGAAAAGAATCTCGGGCAGGTCCAGCGGCGCGAGGCGGCTGCTGGGCAGGGCCAGCAGGTCTTCGCCCAGCGACTGCAGATCATGCATCTCGCGCTTCTTCTGGCTCTTGCTGGGACGATCGAACTCGTCGTCCGCGGCTTGTTCTTCGTAATGTTGTGGCATCTGGCTGCTGCTGGGTGGCCGCGGTGGTGTACTTCGGGGCGGGGGCACGGCCCCGTATGATAGTCGTCCGGCGTTCCTCGCCCCACAGAACAGCATCAGCATCCATGACAGCAAGCAGCAACACTGACCACGGTTTCGCCTACAGCCAGGAGCGTTTTCGCCAGTTGATCGACGAGGTGCTCGCCGAGGCCAGACGCCTGGGTGCCAGCGATGCGGGGGCCGAGGTGTCCGAGGGCTGCGGGCTCTCGGTCTCGGTGCGCCGGAGCGAGCTGGAGAACGTGGAGCGCAACCGCGACAAGTCGCTGGGCATCTCGGTCTATGTGGGCCAGCGCCGCGGCAATGCCAGCACCTCGGACTTCTCGGCCAAGGCCTTGCACGACACGGTGCGCGCCGCCTTCGATATCGCACGCTTCACCGCCGAGGATCCGGTGGCCGGCCTGCCCGACGAGCAGGACCTCTCGCTCGACGTCGCGGCCCGCCCCGAGCTGGACCTGTTCCACGCCTGGGACATCGACGCCCAGCAGGCCGCCGAGCTGGCGCTGCGCTGCGAGGCCGCCACCTTCGCGGTGGATGCACGCATCACCAATTCCGAGGGCGCGGCGGTGTCGGCCCAGCAATCGCATTTCTTCTCCGGCAACACGCGCGGCTTCCGCGGCGGCTACGCCAGTTCGCGGCATTCGCTCTCGGTGGCGCCGATTGCTGGCCGCGGCGCCGGCATGCAGCGCGATTCCTGGTACAGCTCGATGCGCGATGCCGCCGAGCTGGCTTCGCCCGAGGCGGTGGGCCGTTATGCCGCCGAGCGCGCGCTCTCGCGCCTGAAGTCGCGCAAGGTCAAGACGGCCGAGGTGCCGGTGCTGTTCGAAAGCACGGTGGCGGCTGGGCTGCTGGGCGCGCTGGTGCAGGCCACCAGCGGTGGCGCGCTCTACCGCAAGGCCAGCTTCCTGCTCGACAGCCTGGGCCAGAGCGTGCTGGCCTCGCATATCGACGTGCACGAGGACCCGCATGTGCTCAAGGGCAAGGGCAGCGCGCCCTTCGACGACGAAGGTGTGGCCACGCATGCGCGCAGCGTCGTCGAGGCCGGCGTGCTGCAGGGCTATTTCCTCTCCACCTACTCGGCGCGCAAGCTGGGCATGCGCACCACGGGCCATGCCGGTGGCTCGCACAATCTGGTGATGACGAGCCGCCTGACCGCGCCCGGCGACAGCCTCGACACCATGCTGCGGCGCATGGGGCGCGGCCTGTTCGTCACCGAGCTGATGGGGCAGGGCGTCAACTATGTGACCGGCGACTATTCGCGCGGCGCCAGCGGCTACTGGGTGGAGAACGGCGAGATCGCCTTCCCGGTGCATGAGGTCACCATTGCCGGCAATATGAAGGACATGCTCAAGGGCATCGTCGGCATCGGCAACGACCAGTACACCCTGGGCAGCAAGACCGTGGGCTCGGTGCTGATCGATCGCATGAAGCTTGCGGGCAGCTGACGATTCGCTGCAGGGGCGGTCGATTTACTAGCCTATTTCGCAGGGGTTTGTACCCGTGAAGCTGGCATTTCGCCACTCCTAGAATTTGCGCGCATCTCTGTGCATTTCAATTACTAGGAGCAAGCTTATGGAACGTCGTTCCTTCGTCCGTCAGGCAGGTTTGGCCGGGGTCTTGGCCGCGGGCGCTGCGCCTGCCATCGTGCAGGCACAAGCGAATATCCGCTGGCGCCTGGCTTCGAGTTTCCCAAAGTCCTTGGACACCATCTTTGGCGCGGCCGATGTGTTCGCCAAGAAGGTCGGCGAGATGACCGGCGGCAAGTTCCAGATTTCGGTGCACGCTGGTGGCGAGTTGATGCCCCCGTTCGGCGTGGTTGATGCGGTGAAGGACGGCACGGTCGAGATTGCACATACCGCGCCCTACTACTTCTTCGGCAAGGACGAGACCTTCGCGCTGGGCTGCGCCGTTCCCTTTGGCCTGAACAGCCGCCAGAACACCGCCTGGATGATCGAGGGCAATGGCCTGAAGCTGATGCGCGAGTTCTATCGCAACTACAACATCATCAACTTCCTGGGCGGCAATACCGGTGCGCAGATGGGTGGCTGGTATCGCAAGGAAGTGAAGAGCCTGGCCGACATCAAGGGCCAGAAGATGCGTATCGGCGGTTTTGCCGGCCGCGTGCTGGAGCGCATCGGTGGTGTGCCGCAGAACATTCCCGGCGGAGAAATCTACCAATCGCTGGAGAAGGGCACCATCGATGCGGCCGAGTGGGTGGGCCCCTATGACGACCAGAAGCTGGGCTTCAACAAGGTGGCCCCGTACTATGCCTACCCGGCCTGGTGGGAAGGCGGCCCGCAGCTGGACTTCTTCATCAACACCAAGGCCTATGAGGGCCTGAGCGCCGAGTACAAGGCGATCGTCGAGGCCGCCACCGCGATGGCGCACACCGACATGCAGGCCAAGTACGATGCCAAGAACCCGGATGCCCTGCGCCAGTTGGTGGCCGGCGGCACCAAGCTGTTCCGCATGCCCAAGGACGTGATGGAGGCGGCCTTTAAGGAATCGCAGGCGCTCTACAGCGAGCTCTCGGCCAAGAATCCGAACTGGAAGAAGGTCTACGAGGACTGGTCCAAGTTCCGCCGCGAGCAGAACCTTTGGTTCCGTTTTGCCGAGGCCGGGTTCGACGACTTCATGCAGGCGCAGAAGCTCTAAGCAGCGCGGCGCTCGCAAGGCCCGGCAGGTTTCACAACCTGTCGGGCCTTTTTGTGCGCGCAAAAAAAGGTTCATCGCCGATGTGCGGGGAAGCCTCTATCAAGGTGGGGCGGACGGCAAAGCCCTGGGCGGGTGGCCGCTGCGGCCCGGCTGCGCAGGCCCTCGCTACGCTCGGGCTCCCCTGCGCTGCTCGCGCCTTGCGGCCTGGCGCAGAACTCGCTGCATTCGCTGCGCTCATTGCGCTCAGACAGGCTGCGCCAATCCAGAGCTTGAAGCGCGCGAATACGCGCGCGGCCACAAGGCGCTGCGCTGCTCGGCAGCGCAAAGGGCCTTCGCAACCACCCGCCCAGGGCTGTGCCAACACCGCTGCTTGTGCGCGCTCCTCGTGCCACGAGCGTGCTTCGAGCGGCCCAGGCCGGTAGGTGCGAGGCCCCATTGGTGGTGCCGAGCCGCGCAGCCAAACCGGGTTGCGCATCGCTCCAGGCGATGCGTCGAGCGCAGCTTGTTTGAGCACCGAGCACAGTTGGCCGCCGCAGGCGGACAACGGCCCGCAGGGGTGCGAGGGCGAGTTCTGCGCGAGTCCCGGTTTGGTGAGCAGCGAGGGGGGCCTGAACGCAGTGAAGGCCTCCGCCTCTGGGGCCGAGTGCCTGCCGGCCTGGGCCGCGGCGCGAACTCACTCGCTGCCAGTACTTCTGGAAGCTTCCCCACACATCGGCGAAGAACCAAAAAAGAGGGCCGCCAGCGGCGGCCCTTGGAGCTTAGTGGAGCAGCCTTATTTGCCGGCCGCCGCTTCCAGCGGATCACTGCTCGCCGAGGCCGGCTTGACGGGCGCCGAGGCGGCGCCGTCGCCCGGCCCGAACAGGGCGTTGGCGTCCATCTCCTTGGCCGAGTTGTCGTCGGCGGGCTGCACGTCCAACTGCACATTGCTGGTGTCCAGCGCCTCATGCTTGCCAATGCCGCCCGAGACCAGGTTGGGGAAGGCGATGATGAGCCCGACCATGATGATCTGGATCACCACGAAGGGCACCGCACCCCAGTAGATCTGGCCCGTGGTGATGCGCGCGATCTTGCGGCCGGTGAGCTTGTCGATGTAATCGGTGAGCGGCGCGACGCTGCGCAGGTAGAAGAGGGCGAAGCCGAAGGGCGGATGCATGAAGCTGGTCTGCATATTGACGCCCAGCAGCACACCGAACCAGATCAGATCGATGCCCAGCTTCTCCGCGACGGGCCCCAGCAGCGGCACGACGATGAAGCTGAGTTCGAAGAAGTCCAGGAAGAAGGCCAGCACGAAGATCAGCAGGTTCACGAAGATCAGGAAGCCCAGCTGGCCGCCGGGCAGGCTGGTAAGCAGATGCTCGACCCACTTGGGGCCGTCCACGCCCTGGAAGGACAGGCTGAACACCGTGGAGCCGATCAGGATGAACACCACGAAACAGGCCAGCTTGGTGGTGGAGGTCAGCGCCTGCGTCAGCAGCTTGCCGCTCAGGCGCCCGCGCGCCAGCGCCATCAGCAGCGCGCCCATGGCACCCATGGCGCCACCCTCGGTGGGGGTGGCGATGCCCAGGAAGATGGTGCCCAGCACCAGGAAGATCAGCGCCAGCGGCGGGATCAGCACAAAGGTGACACGCTCGGCCATGCGCGAGAGCAGGCCCAGGCCGGTGAGCTTGTTCACGACCGAAGCCAGGAAGGCCAGGCCGACGCCCACCGACATCGAGACGACGATGGTTTCGTCCAGCGGCACGTTGCTGACGGCTTCGCCCTTGAAGTAGCCCAGCACCTGGCCGTAGTGTTCGCCGAAGTAGACCGCCACGCCCACCGACACCAGGGTCAGGATGCCCAGCGAGGCGAGGCCGCTCTTGCCGTTGTCTTCGCGGATCGAGCGTGCCTCCAGCGGCAGCGCCGGCACCCACTTGGGCTTGAAGATGGCGATGCCAATGATGTAGAGGGTGTAGAGGCCGGTCAGCACGAAGCCGGGCACGAAGGCGCCCTTGTACATGTCGCCCACGCTCTTGCCGAGCTGGTCGGCCAGGATGATGAGCACCAGCGAGGGCGGAATGATCTGGGCCAGCGTGCCGGAGGCGGCGATCACGCCGGAGGCGACCCGGCGGTCATAGCCGTAGCGCAGCATGATGGGCAGCGAGATCAGGCCCATCGAGATCACCGAAGCGGCCACCACGCCGGTGGTGGCGGCGAGCAGCGCGCCCACGAAGATCACCGCGAAGGCGAGGCCGCCGCGAATCGGGCCGAACAGCTGGCCGATGGTGTCGAGCAGATCCTCGGCCATGCCCGAGCGTTCCAATATCAGGCCCATCAGGGTGAAGAACGGGATCGCCAGCAGCGTGTCGTTCTTCATGATGCCGAAGATGCGCAGCGGCAGGGCCTGCATCAGCGAGGCCGGCAGCACGTTCAGCTCGATGCCGATGAAGCCGAAGAAAAGGCCGCAGGCGCCCAGGCTGAAGGCGACCGGAAAGCCCATCAGCAGGAACACGATCAGCCCCGCAAACATGATGGGGGCCAGGTTGTTGGCTAGAAATTCCATGGATGCAGCTCCCTCAGGCCTGGTTCTTCTTCTGTTCGGCCGCCAGGCGGATGGCTTCTGCCAACTCCTCTTCCGGCGTCATGGCGGCGACCTTGAGGGTCGGGTCGGGAATCAGGCCCTGCAAAAAGGCGAAGCGCTTGATCAGCTCGCTCAGGCCTTGCAGCAGCAGCAGGCCAAAGCCGAGAGGCATGAGCAAGTAGACCGGCCAGAGCGTCAGGCCGCCGGCGTTGGAGGACACCTCATTGGAGTGGTAGCCCTGCAGAAAGAAGGGGATGCCGAGGTAGAGCACCGTGAAGCACAGCGGCAGCAGGAACACCACGAAGCCGAAGATATCGACCCAGGTCTGCACGCGCTTGGAGAAGCGGCCCACCACCACGTCGATGCGCACATGCTCGTTGTTCAGCAGGGTGTAGCCGGCTGCCAGCAGGAACGAGGCGGCAAACAGATACCACTGCACTTCGAGAAAGGCATTGGAGCTGTAGTTGAAGGCCTTGCGCACCACGGCGTTGATGGCGCTGATGGCGGTCGATCCGAGGATCAGCCAGATGACCCAACGGCCGACGAAGCGGTTGAGGCCATCGATCAGGCCGGAAAGCTTGAGGAGTAAGGACACGAATGCCTCCTGAGTTCTTGATGCGAGCGCACGCGGCAGGCGCAAAAGCGCCTGCCGCGAGTGTTTGTCGCAATGTAAGAGCCCAGGCCTGAAACTTGCCTGAACGGGACGCCGGACCTAGGGCAAGTCCTAGGCGCGTATTCCCTTGGGGCGCAGACTCAGGGGGCCGTGGCGGCCATGAAGAGCTTGGTCGAGCGCGCGCCCGAGCGGCAGAAGGCCAGCACGGGCTTGGGCAGGCGCTCCAGCAACTGCTTGAACTGCGCGATCTCTTCGGGCGACTGGTAGGCGCCGTTGACCGGGAGGTAGGCGTAGGCCAGGCCGGCGGCCAGCGCCGCTGCTTCCATCTGCGCCGCGGTGGGTTGCTCGGGGCCGCCCTCGAAGTCCGGCCGGTTGTTGATCACGCTGCGAAAGCCCGCCGCCGCCGCCGCCGCCATGGCGGAGGGATCCAGCTGCGGGGCGACGCTGAGCTCGGGGGTCAGGGCTTGGGCGGGCAGACTCATGGTGTGATTCAGTTGCTGAGGGCTTGTTTGACGGCGGCCGAGACCAGGGACATGTCGGCCTTGCCGGCCAATTGTGCCTTCACCGCGCCCATCACCTTGCCCATGTCGCCGGGACCCTTGGCGCCCAGCTCGGCGACGATGGCGAGCACGGCGGCCTTGATTTCCTCCGCGCTCAGGCGCTGCGGCAGATAGGCTTCCAGCACCGGCAGTTCGGCGCTTTCCTTGTCGGCCAGATCCTGGCGGCCGGCGGCGCTGAACTGGCTGATCGAATCCTTGCGCTGCTTGATCAGCTTGTCGACGATGGCGATCAGGGCGGCATCATCCACCACCACGCGCTCGTCCACTTCCTTTTGCTTGACGGCGGCCAGCAGCATGCGGATGGTGGAGAGCTTGTCCATCTCCTTGGCACGCATGGCGGCCTTCATGTCTTCGGTAATGCGATCTTTCAGGCTCATCAGAATTCCTTGTTGGCTGTTCCAGAATGGAAAAAGCCCGCGGCAGCGTCCTGCGCGGGCTTGATCGGAGAGGCCGAGGCCTTTCCCGAAGCGACTAATCGAGACCGATCAGTACAGCTTCTTCGGCAGCTGCATGCTGCGCACGCGCTTGTAGTGGCGCTTGACGGCCGCAGCCTTCTTGCGCTTGCGCTCAGCCGTGGGCTTTTCGTAGAACTCGCGAGCACGCAGCTCGGTGAGCAAGCCCAGCTTTTCAATGGTGCGCTTGAAACGGCGCAGTGCCACATCAAACGGCTCGTTTTCTTTGACGCGAATCGTGGTCATGAAACAGTGGTTCCTTCAAGTTGCGCTCGGTGTTCGCCCGAAACGGCTGCAGCTTTTAAGGGCTTGAGCAGACCGCCTCTGAAGCGGGGTATCCGGATTCCGCTTCCGAATCGACGCGCAGGGTTTGCCAGCAAAGAGAGTGAGTATAGCCGGAATCAAAGGGGTTTGACAAATTGCGGCACGGTAAATGCTGCAAGGCCCCATTCAGCCCGCGCCGGAGGGCTCCATGGCCCTGGCGCAGGCGGCCGCGCTGGCCCAGGCCCATTGGAAGTTGTAGCCACCCAGCCAGCCGGTCACATCGACCACCTCGCCGATGAAGTGCAGGCCCGGCACGCGCTTGCTTTCCATGTTCTGCGAGTTGAGTTCGCGGGTGTCGACGCCGCCGCGCATCACCTCGGCCTTGCGCCATCCCTCGGTGCCGTCGGGCAGCAGGCGCCAGGCCTTGAGATGCTGGGCCAGGGTCTGCAGGTCCTTGTCCTTGCATTCCGGCATGGGCCGATTGGGGGCGATGGCAAGCCGGGCCAGCCAGGTCTGGGCCAGGCGGCTGGGCAGATGCTCCGCCAGCTCGTTGCCCAGCAGGCGCTTGGAGCTCTGTTTGGCGGCCTTCAGCAGCGCGGCCAGGTCGGCATCCGGGCGCAGGTCGAGTTCGAGCTCCTGCCCTTCGCGCCAGTAGCTGGAGATCTGCAGCATGGCCGGGCCGCTCAGGCCGCGATGCGTGAACAGCAGGTCCTCCAGGAAACGCGCCCTGGTCTTGCCCTGGCCCACGCTGACAGCCACGGGCAGGGACAGGCCCGAGAGTTCGGCGAAGGGCGCCCAGACCTGGGTGTCAAAGGTCAGCGGCACCAGCGCCGGGCGTGGCTCGACGATGGCGTGATCGAAGCGCTTGGCCAGCCGCAGACCCCAGTCGCTGGCGCCAATTTTGGGGATCGACAGCCCGCCGGTCGCCACCACCACGCGCCGGCTGCGCAAGGGGCCGGACGAGGTTTCGAGTTCGAAGCCGCCCGCCGCGGTGCGCAACTCGTGCACGGTGCAGGGCTGGCGCCGCTCCACCTGCCCCAACTCGCATTCGCGCAACAGCATCTGGATGATGCGTTCGCTGCTGTCGTCGCAGAACAGCTGGCCCTTGTGCTTCTCATGAAAGGTAATGCCATGCTTCTGCACCAGGGCGATGAAGTCCTGTGAGCTGTAGCGCGCCAACGCCGAGCGGCAGAAGGCCGGGTTCTCCGACAGGAAATTGGCTGGGCCGACGTCGCGGTTGGTGAAGTTGCAGCGGCCGCCGCCGGAGATGCGGATCTTCTCGGCGAGGCGGGGCGCATGATCGCTCAGGAGCACGCGCAGGCCGCGCTGGCCGGCGATGCCAGCGCAGAACAGGCCGGCAGCGCCGGCGCCGACCACGACGAGGTCAAAGTCTTGCATGGGAATGGGGTACTGCGCAGGGCGCACGGAGCAGGCCGGGAATGCCCCGGGGGAGGGCGGCCGAGTATACGGCTCGGGTTATATTGCCCGGCCGCACGGGCTTGTGCCGAAACTTCCACAAGCTAGGGGTTATGTGGGGTGGCCCCGATCCAGGCTATTGCTAGGCTGGTGGCAGCCCATCTACATTCGACGCATACCAACATGCAAGGCAGGCGCGCATCGCTCGCCACCTTGCTTCGACATTAGAAAAAAATGGACAACCAGTCGGCAGCCCCAGCAGGAGCAAAGCCCGAGAGGGAACGATTCGGTCAATGGCTGAGCAGCGTGGGCCTGGCCGATGCCGATGTGGCCGCCGCCTTGCTGGGCCTGGCCGAGCCGCACGGCAGCTTTGTGGCCGTCAAGTCGCTGGCCACCGGGCGCTATGTCTATGCCAGCCCCGGACTGGACGATTTGTTCGAGCGCACCGAATCCAGCATCGTCGGCAGTCTGGATACCGACCTGATGCGCAGCGACGAGGTGCAGGCGATGCGGCGGGTCGAGCAGGCGGCGATGGCGCAGCGCAGCGTCGTCGTCAGCGAGCACCGGCTGGAGTTGGCGGGCCGGCGCCGCGAGTTCTCCGTGACGCGCGCCGCGCTCGGCAGCGAGTTCGTGATGGCCTTGTGGGCGGAGCGCACCGAAGAGCGTCACCGTGAGTCGCATCTGCAGCGCGCGCTGGCGCAGATCGAGCAGCAGCAGAAGGCCATCGAGCAGCTGAGGCGCGAATTGCAGGCGGGGTCGGGCCGCGACGATGTCTCCGGGCTCTACCTGCGTGCGCAGTTCGACGATCAATTGCTGCGCGAAATCGACCTCTCCACGCGCGAGCATCGAGAGTTCGCGCTGGTGCTGATTGCCCTGGACCCGCTGCCGGCGGCGGCGCAATCGCTGGGCGCCGAGGCGCAGCAGCGCCTGCTGGAAGGCCTGGGGCGCATGCTGCGCGCCAACACCCGCGCCATGGATGCGGCCTGCCGCGTCGGCGAGCATCACTTCGCCGTGCTGCTCTCGGGCGTGGGGTTGGCAACGGCGCATGCGCGCATGGAGCAGCTGCGCAAGCAATGCACGGCGCAGATCGTGGTGCTGAACGGCCATGACCTGGGGCTGTCGCTGTCGATGGGTGTGGCCAGCTTCCCGCACACCGCCTCCAAGCAGGACGAGTTGCTGCATGCCAGCGAGGCTGCGGTGCACGAGGCGCAACGGCGCGGCGGCAATCAGGTGGTGCTGGCGTCGATTCCGTTCGGAACCTAATCGGCCAGCGCAGGCCGGCTCAGCGCAGCAGGCCCTTGTAGAGCATATAGGCCGCCAGCAGGTAGAGCAGCAGGGCGAAGGCGCGCTTGAGCTGCTGCACATTCATCGCGTGGGCGGCGCGCGCGCCCAGCGGCGCCATCAGCACGCTGGCACTCGCAATCACGGCCAGGGCCGGCGGGTACAGATAACCAAGTGCGCCGGGCAGGGCGGCTTGCAGCTGCCAGCCACCCAGCACATAGCCCAGGGTGTTGGCCAGCGCGATCGGAAAGCCCAGTGCCGCACTGGTGGCCACCGCGCTGTGCATGGCGACGTTGCACCAGGTCATGAAGGGCACCGAGACAAAGCCGCCACCGGCCCCGACCAAACCCGACAGCAGACCGATGCCGGCACCGGCACCCAACTGCCCGGCCGTACCGGGCATCTGCCGGCTGGGCGCCGGCTTCTTGTTGCGCAGCATCTGCGTGGCCGAAAAGCCGACGAAGGCCGCAAACACCAGTGCCAGAGCCTGCCCCTTGATGAGGGCGAAGATGCCCGCGCCGGCCAGCAGCCCGCCCAGCACGATGCCGGGCGCGAGGCCGCGCACCAGATCCCAGCGCACCGCGCCGCGCTTGTGGTGCGCGCGCACGCTGGACAGCGAGGTGAACATGATGGTGGCCATGGAGGTGGCGATGGCCATCTTCACCGCCATGCCGGCGTCGACGCCGCGCGCCGACAGGATGATGGTCAGGAAGGGCACCATCAGCATGCCGCCGCCGATGCCCAACAGGCCGGCCAGGAAGCCGGAGCAAAGTCCCAGACTCAGCAACTCGGCGAACAGCAAGGGATCCATCATGCTCAGGTCGGGCCTTCCAGCAGCTGCAGCACGCGTTGCCATTCCTCGGCCAGCACGGGCGTGATGGAGAGCCGGTTGCCCGCCTGCAGCACGCGCATGCCGGCCAGCTCGGGCCGCTCGCGCATCTCGGTGAGGCTCAGCAGGCGCGTCTTGCGTCGATACCGCACGTCCACATGCAGCCAGCGCGCTTGCTCGGGCTTGGACTTGGGGTCGTAGTAAGGGCTGGCGGGATCGAACTGGCTGGCATCCGGGTAGGCGGGGCTGGCCACTTCGGCCAACCCTGCGATGCCGGGTTGCGGGCAGGAGGAGTGGTAGAACAGCACGCCGTCGCCGATGCGCATGGCGTCGCGCATGAAGTTGCGGGCCTGGTAGTTGCGCACGCCGATCCAGGGCAGGCATTGGCCGGGCGCGCTTGCGAGATCATCGATCGAGCACTCGTCGGGCTCGGACTTCATCAGCCAGTAGTTCAAGGCACGATCGGGGAGGGTGGGTAAGAAGGTGTCCACCGCGAGCCGTGAGCCGCATTCCTGAACCCAGGGATTCAGGTGGGCGAGGTCAGCAGGACTTCGGGTTCATCTGACGCGAGACGATCACACCAGCCGAGCAATGTTCCAAGCCCTTGCTCAGAGAGCATCGGTTCAAGGAAATATAGAACTCACGCGAACGCAGCGGACAGCTGGATTCTAAGGCCGGCCCGATGCCCGCGCGCGCCGTAGGCTCAGAGTAATTGGCCGTCCTGCGCCAGCGCTTCATCGAGGCGGCGCATCAAGGCCTCCAGCTCCGGGGCATCCACCGCTGCACCGGTCTTGGCAGCGGGTTTGCTGGGGGCTTCGGCGAGCTGATAGGCGAGGTTGAGCGCCGCCAACACCGCGATGCGCTCGCGCGCCTTGACGCGACCGGCGTCGCGGATGGCGCACATCTCCTTGTCGACCTGGGCCACGGCCTTGGTCAGCGCGGCCTCACCGCCATCCGGGCAGCCCAGCAAATAGCTCTGGCCCATGATGGTGACTTCCATTTGCTTCATGGGGTGTTCTTTCCGGTTTCGGAGGATTCCAGCGGCAGTCGGTCCAGCAGCGCATCAATGCGCGCGCGCGCGGCATGCAGGCGCGAACGCAGGCTGTCGCGCTCCTGGCTGAGCGCTTGCACCTGCTCTTCGAGCAAGGCATTGGTGCGCGTCAGTTCTTCATGGCGCAACAGCAGTCGCTCCACCCGGTCAACGAGGTCGGTGATGCTAGGCATGGCTTCCTGTGGTGATTCAGACGCCTACTGGGCGGCCGCCATTGTAGGGTGGGGCTTGGCAGCGGCCGCGAGCTGGCGCCCGTGGTCGCAATCGCTCGCCACCTGGCATTGCCCGCACAGCGGCTTGCGCGCCTGGCAGACATAGCGTCCATGCAGGATCAGCCAGTGGTGCGCGTCCACCATGAAGGCCGGTGGAATGCGTTCGAGCAGGCCCAGTTCCACCGCCAGCGGTGTCTTGCCCGGCGCCAGGCCGGTGCGGTTGGCGACGCGGAAGATATGCGTGTCCACCGCCATGGTGGCCTCGCCAAAGGCGACGTTGAGCACCACGTTGGCGGTCTTGCGGCCCACGCCGGGCAGAGCCTCCAGCGCCTCGCGCGTGCGCGGCACCCGGCCGCCATGCTGGCTCAGCAGGATCTGGCAGGTGGCGATCAGATTCTTGGCCTTGGTGCGGTACAGGCCGATGGTGCGGATGTACTCGCTCAGACCCTGCTCGCCCAGCGCCAGCATCTTGGCCGGCGTGTTGGCCACCACGAACAGCCGGCGCGTGGCCTTGTTCACGCCCACATCGGTGGCCTGGGCCGACAGCAGCACCGCCGCCAGCAGCTCGAACACGCTGGCGTACTCCAGCTCGGTCTGTGGCGCGGGGTTGGCGCGCTGCAGCGTTTCGAAGAAGTGCTGAATCATTTGCGAGTTCATGCGTGAATTGTCGCTGCTGCGCCGCGCGCCTCAAGGAGAATGCGGCACCTGCTTCGGCGCTTCATTGCTTCGCCCCGCTTCGATGACCAAACCGCTTCCTCACGTTGCTGCCACCCGGGTCTGGTGGCTGGTGCTTGCCGCCGCCCTGCTGCTGCGCCTGTCCAGCCTGCCGCTGGCGGTGCTGACCGACCATACCGAGGCGCGCTACGCCGAGATCGCGCGCCTGATGGTGGTGCTGCAGGACTGGGTCAGCCCGCACATCACGCCCAGCGAGGTGTTCTGGGCCAAGCCGCCGCTGTCGACCTGGAGCCAGGCCCTGCTGATGGAGCTGTTCGGCGCCCACGCCTGGCCCGGACGTCTGGCTGCGCTGCTGTGGGCGCTGCTGGCCCTGTGGAGCATGCACTGGATGCTCAAGGGCAGTGTGTCGGCGCTGCAGCGCGCGGCCATGCTGACGGGGCTGATGCTGAGCCCGCTGTTCTTCCTGTGCGCCGGTGCGGTGATGACGGACGCCACTCTGGGCGCCACCGTGCTGCTGGTGCAGGCCGCCTGGTGGCGGGTGCTCAAGGACGAGGGCGCGGGGCGCCGCCGTGCCGCGCGCGTGCTGGCGCTGGGTCTGGGCCTGGCGCTGCTGACCAAGGGGCCGGCCGCGGCCGTGCTGGCGCTGCTGCCCATCCTCATGCATGCGGGCTGGCGACGGCACTGGCGCCTGGTCTGGGCCGTGATGCGCGACCCCTGGGTGTGGCTGATCTGGATGGCGGTGGCCTTGCCCTGGTTCGTCATCGCCGAGCTCAAGACGCCCGGCTTCCTGCAGTACTTCGTGCTGGGCGAGCATGTGATGCGCTTCCTGCAGCCGGGCTGGAAGGGCGACCGCTATGGCTTCGCCCACGCCCAGCCGCTGGGCATGATCTGGCTCTTCACTCTCGTCGCCGCCTTGCCCTGGGTGCTGCTGGCGCTGGCGCGCCTGCCCTGGCTGCGCTGGCGCGAGGGCCGCGGCGCGGTCGGGCGGCAACTGCGCAGCCAGCTCGAGCCCGAGCTGATCAGCTATGCCGCCTGCCTGCTGCTCGCACCGCTGCTGGTCTTCACGGGCGCACGCAACATCATCGCCACCTATGCGCTGACGGCCATGCCGGGCCTGGTGATCCTGGCGCTGGGCCTGTTGCCCGAGGCCAGCCTGGCGGGGCGCCGCCTGCGCGTCTATGTGCTGCTGGTGCTGGCGCTGACGGCCTGGGCCTATCTCTACAAATTGCCGCAGGCGGTGCAGCGCAATTCCGACCAGGGGCTGATCGCCGCCTACGAGAGGGCCTGTGCGGGCCAGCGCTGTGCGTTGCGCTACCAGGCCAAGCCTCCCTACTCGGCCTACTTCTACACCGCCGGACGCCTGTACGAGGGCATGCCGGGCGAGCCCGGTGCGCCCGCCTTCGCGGTCCTGCCGCGCGCGGAGGTGCCCGCCGACCGGGCACTGGCTTGCAACAAGGACGCCTGTCTCGTGGCCGAGCCGGCTCTGTCGCACAATTCAGCCCGATGAGTTCCTTGCCCCAGACCCTTCAGCCCGCTGCTGCACCGCGGCTGCGACCTGCCCTGCTGTCGGTGGTGCTGCCGGCCTACAACGAGGCCGCCAACCTGGCCTGGCTGCTGCCGGAACTGCAGGCGCGCCTGAGCGCGCAGGCGGATCGGTTGGAGCTGCTGGTGGTGGACGATGGCAGCCGCGACGACACCGTGCTGGTGGTGCAGGGCCTGATCCATGCGG
The DNA here is from genome assembly GCF_030254645.1 of Paucibacter sediminis. Taxonomy (NCBI): domain Bacteria; kingdom Pseudomonadati; phylum Pseudomonadota; class Betaproteobacteria; order Burkholderiales; family Sphaerotilaceae; genus Roseateles; species Paucibacter sediminis. The sequence goes on along the minus strand of NZ_CP116346.1, from coordinate 4,373,723 downwards.
GCCTGCCGGTGCGCTTGCTGCGCCTCTCGCGCAACTTCGGCAAGGAGGCGGCGCTCACCGCCGGCCTCGATGCCGCCGAGGGCCAGGTGGTCGTCAGCATGGACTCCGACGGTCAGCATCCGATCGTCTGCGTGCTGGAGATGCTGCAGAGCTGGCGCGCCGGTTTCGACGTCGTCTACGGCGTGCAGACCGGGCGGCGCGCCTCGCAGTCCTGGGCGCGGCGCAGCTACACGCGCGTGTTCTATTGGCTGATGCAAAAGGGCTCGCGCTTCGAACTGCCGGCCGACGCGGGTGACTTCCGCCTGCTGGATCGTGCCGTGGTGCTGGCCCTGCGCCAGTTGCCAGAGCGCGCGCGCTACATGAAGGGCCTGTTCGCCTGGGTGGGCTTCAAGGCCCAGGCAATCCCCTTCGTGCCGGAGGAGCGTGCCCATGGCGAGAGCCATTTCCGCTTCATGCGGCTGCTGTCGCTGGCGGTGACCGGCATCACCGCCTTCAGCAAGGTGCCGCTGCGCCTGGTGTCGGCGCTGGGCATCATGGTGTCGGTGGCCTCGGTGGTGTTTGGCCTCTGGATCGTGTTCGAGAAGCTCTTCCTGGGCAACGACATCTCGGGTTTTGCCACGCTGGCGGCGTCCATCACCTTCCTGGCCGGCGTGCAGCTGCTGTGCCTGGGCATCATCGCCGAGTACCTGGGCCGGGTGTTCGACGAAGTCAAGCGCCGCCCGCTCTATGTGACGCAAGACCTGACCCCGCCGCTGGCCGGCCGGGACGGCGAACCGTGAGGTCACTGCTGTGGTTCGGCGCCGTGGGGGCGAGTGCCGCCGCGGTGCACTTCGGCGTGGTGGTACTGGCGGTGAAGCTGCTGGACCTGGCGCCCCTGCTGGCCAATGTGCTGGGCTTCATGCTGGCCTTTTGCGTCAGCTTCGTCGGCCATCACCGGCTCAGCTTCGCGGCCCAGCAGGCGAGCGGCCGCCAGGCCCTGCCGCGCTTTGCGCTGGTGGCGCTGCTTGGCTTTGCCAGCAATGAGCTGATGTACGCCGTCCTGCTCGGCCTGGGCGTGGAGTACCGCCTCGCGCTGTTCCTGGTGCTGCTGGCGGTGGCGGCGATGACCTGGCTGCTGAGCCGGCATTGGGCCTTCAAGCGGCGGGCGGCATGAAGCGGGTGCAGATTTGTGCCGACGACTACGGCTTCGACGCCGCCGTCAGCCAGGGCATCCTCGACGGCATCGACGCCGGCCGCCTTAGCGCCACCAGCTGCATGGTGCTGTCGCCCGCCTGGGCGCAATGGGCACCGGCCTTGCGCGAACGTGCCGGCGCGGCCGATGTCGGCCTGCACCTGGACGTGAACGAGTTCGCCGGCTACGCCAGGCGCAGCCTGTCGGGCTGGATCGCGGCCGCCTATCTGGGCGCGATTGCGCGCCGCGATGCTGACGCCTGGGTGGCCAGCCAGCTGGACGCCTTCGAGGCCACGCTGGGCCGGGCGCCCGACTATCTGGATGGTCACCAGCACGTGCATCAGTTGCCGGTGCTGCGCGAGGCCGTGGTGGCGGCGCTGGCGCGCCGCTATGGCCGGGGCTGCGCGTTGCGCAACACGCGTGCGCGGCGCTGGCGCGGCCCCAAGGCGGCGGTGATCGCGGCCCTGGGCGCGGGCCGCTTGCAAGGCCTGGCGCAGGCGCAGGGCCTGGCGATGAACCGCGACTTCGCCGGTGTCTACGACTTCGGCCCCGAGGCGCGGTTCGGTGAACTGGTGGCGGCTTGGCTGGCCGGCCTGCCCGACGGCGGCCTGTTGATGACCCACCCGGGCCGGGCCGGCGGCACCGAAACCCGTGCCGATCCGATCCGTGCGGCGCGCGTGCGCGAGCATGCCTTCTGGCTCAGCACCGAGGCCGGCGAGCTGCTGGCACGGCAGGGGGTGCAGCTGGGCCTGTGTGCCGACTGGCGCTAGGCGGCGCTAAACGCCACGCTTGGCGCGCGCGCGCGCCAGTGCGGCCTCGATCACGCTGCGCTTCTTGTCGAGTTCGGATGGATCGCTGAGCTTGCTGATCTCTGCCAGGTGCGCGAGCTTGTGCTCGGCCTTGGCCTGCAGGCGTGCGTCGTTTTCCTGCTTGTCGCGCACCACGCGCAGCTGGTGAAACTGGTAGCGCTCACGCGCCTCTAGCGCCTGCGGCTGGCTCCAGGCGTCCCAGCCACTACGGCCGGTGCTGGCATCCACCAGCGCGATGCAGTCCACCGGACAGGCCGGGATGCAGAGCTCACAGCCGGTGCATTGCGCGTCCACGATCACATGCATCTGCTTGGGCGCACCGACGATGCAATCGACCGGGCAGGCCTTGATGCAAAGGGTGCAGCCGATGCACCAGGCTTCGTCGATCACCGCCAGCGTGCGCGGCCCCTCCACACCATGCGAGGCGCTCAGTGGCAGCGCCGGGCGGCCGGTGATCTCGGCCAGGCGCGCGACGCCCTCGGCGCCGCCGGGCGGGCATTGATTGAGGCCCGCCGCGCCGCCGGCCACCGCGGCCGCATAGCTGCGGCAGTCCGGGTAGCCGCAGCGCGTGCACTGGGTCTGGGGCAGGGCCTGATCAATGCGTTGGGTCAGGTCCTCAAGAGGCGTCAGCGCTGCAATCAAGCCGTCGTCTTACTCTTGCTGCGCGGCTTGCGCACTTTGCTGCCATCGGCATGGGCCGGGCGCTCGGCCGCGTGGTTGTACTTGAGGATGAAGTCGCGCACCACCGGATAGACCTTCTCGCGCCAGCGGCGGCCCGAGAAGATGCCGTAATGGCCGGCGCCGATGGCGTCGTAATGGTATTGATGCGCGGTGGGGATGCCGCTGCACAGCTCGTGGGCGGCACGGGTCTGGCCGGCGCCGGAGATGTCGTCCAGCTCGCCTTCCACGGTCAAGAGGGCGGTGCCCTGGATGTCCTGCGGGCGCACCAGCTGGCCATCGACCTCCCAGGTGCCGTTCACCAGTGCGAAGTCCTGGAACACCGTCTTGATGGTGTCGAGGTAGTACTCGGCCGGCATGTCGAGCACGGCGTTGTACTCGTCGTAGAACTGGCGGTGCGATTCGGCGCTGTCATCGTCGCCGCGCACCAGGTCCAGGAAGTAGTCGTAGTGCGAGCTGAGGTGGCGGTCGGGGTTCATCGCCACGAAGCCGGTGTGCTGCAGAAAGCCCGGGTAGACGGCACGGCCGGCGCCCGGGAAATTGGTGGGCACGCGGTAGATGACGTTGTTCTCGAACCAGCTGTGGCTGCGGTTCATCGCGAGGTTGTTCACCGCCGTGGGGCTGCGGCGCGCGTCGATGGGGCCGCCCATCATGGTCATGGAGCGCGGCGTGATCTCGCCATTCGAGGCCATCAACGAAATCGCCGCCAGCACCGGCACCGTGGGCTGGCAGACCGAGATCACATGCACATCGGGGCCGACGTGGCGGATGAACTCCTGCACATAGGCGATGTAGTCGTCCAGGTGGAAGGGGCCGGCCTCCAGCGGCACCATGCGGGCGTCGGTCCAGTCGGTGATGAAGACCTTGTGGTCCTTCAGCAACTGCTTGACGGTGTCGCGCAGCAGGGTGCTGTGATGGCCGGACAGCGGCGCGATCACCAGCACGGTGGGCTGCTCCTTCATCTTGGCCAGCACCTGCAGGTTGTCGGTGTAGCGCTTGAAGCGCAGCAGCCGGCAGAAGGGCTTGGTGATGGGCACCAGCTCCTGTACCGCGACCTCGACGCCGTCCACATCCACGCCGCGGATGCCGAACTCGGGCTTCTCGTACTCCTTGGCCAGGCGATGCATCAAGTCCAGGCCGGCCGACACGCGTTGCGCCAGCGGCGTGTGCGTGAAGGGCGAAAGCGGGTGGCTGTAGAGCTTGGCCGAGGCACTGGCGAACTCCGCGAAGGGGCTCATCAGCGCGCGTTGGGTTTCATAGAGCTGGTACAGCATGGCGGACCTCTTGGTTCAGGAACTGGGCTGCTAGTTCGCTGCGAGTGGCAGCGGCTTGCTCATTTGTGCATTGCAGCATTCTACGAGCCCAGACTGACTCCTGCCTTGTGTCAATTACCTATGAATCCCCGAAATAGTGCGCACAGCGCCGGTAATTACCCGGCGCTGCTGTCGCGCAAGGGACAAATCAGCCCGCCAATCAGCCGGCGATGACGGCGGCCATGGCGGCCGCCACGGCCTTGAGGTTCTTGCCGTTCAGCGCCGCCACGCAGATGCGGCCGGAGTCCACGCCATAGATGCCGAACTCGCTGCGCAGGCGCTGCATCTGGGCGGCGTTCAGGCCCGAGTAGCTGAACATGCCCTTCTGGCGCGTCACGAAGCTCAGATCCTGGCTCACGCCGGCGGCCTTCAACTCGGCCACCAGGGCCTGGCGCATCTCGCGGATGCGCAGGCGCATGCCGGCCAGTTCCTCTTCCCACATGGCGCGCAGGGCGGGGGTGGACAGCACCATGGCCACCACCTGGGCGCCATGGGTGGGCGGGTTGGAGTAGTTTGTGCGGATGACGATCTTGAGTTGGCTCAGCACGCGCTTGGCCTCCTCGGGCGAGACGCACACCACGCTCAGCGCGCCGACGCGCTCGCCGTAGAGCGAGAAGCTCTTGGAGAAGCTGGTGGAGACGAAGAAGTCCAGGCCGGCGGCCAGGAACTGCTGCACCACCGCGCCGTCCTCGGCGATGCCTTCGCCAAAGCCCTGGTAGGCCATGTCCAGGAAGGCCACCAGGCCGCGCGCCTTCACCACCTCGACGACCTGGGCCCATTGCTCGGCGCTGAGGTCGTAGCCGGTGGGGTTGTGGCAGCAGGCGTGCAGCACGACGATGGTGCCGGGTGCGGCGGCCTGCAGCGTGGCCAGCATGCCGGCGACATGGATGCCGCGCTGCTCGGCGTCGTAATAGGGGTAGGTCGAGACCTTGAAGCCGGCGTTGGTGAACAGCGCGCGGTGGTTCTCCCAGCTCGGGTCGGAGATCAGCACCTGGGCATCGGGGCTCAGGCGCTTGAGGAAGTCGGCGCCGATCTTCAGGCCACCGGTGCCGCCCAGGGCCTGCACGGTGGCCACGCGGGCCTCGCGCACCGCGGCGCTGTCGGCGCCGAACACCAGGCCCTGCACCGCCTGGTCATAGGCGGCGATGCCGTCGATGGGCAGATAGCCGCGCGCCTTGGGGGCGGCCTGCATCTGCGCCTCGGCCTCGGCCACGCAGCGCAGCAGGGGCAGCTTGCCGTTCTCGTCGTAATACACGCCGACGCCCAGGTTCACCTTGGCGGGATTGGTGTCGGCATTGAATTGCTCGTTCAGACCCAGGATGGGGTCGCGGGGGGCCATTTCGACGGCGGCAAACAAGGACATGGGCGTCTTTCCTGACAGGACGGTGGCAAGAGCGGGAGGGAGTGGCGCCGGCGAGCCAGCGCCGGCTGCGCTACGCTGTCGGGTTCGCAGCCCGCGACAGCGCCGCCATTTTAGGCGGGGACGCGGGCCGATCTCAGGGAATCCCCCATGCCAGATGCACCTGCCGTGATGCCTATTGCCGAGGAAGACACCAACGCCCCGAAGGGCGAGTTCGTCTCTTTCGAAGGCTCGCCGTTCCAGCTTTTCCAGCCCTTTCCGCCGGCGGGCGACCAGCCGACCGCGATCGCGCAGCTGGTGGAGGGCATCAACGATGGCCTCAGCTACCAGACCCTGCTGGGCGTGACCGGCTCGGGCAAGACCTTCACGATGGCCAATGTGATCGCGCGCCTGGGGCGGCCTGCCATCATCTTTGCGCCCAACAAGACTCTGGCGGCGCAGCTCTACAGCGAGTTCCGCGACTTCTTTCCCAAGAACGCGGTGGAGTATTTCGTCAGCTACTACGACTACTACCAGCCCGAGGCCTATGTGCCGCAGCGCGATCTCTTCATCGAGAAGGACAGCGCCATCAACGAGCAGATCGAGCAGTTGCGCCTGTCCTGCACCAAGAGCCTGATGGAGCGGCGCGACGTGGTGATCGTGGCGTCGGTGTCGGCCATCTACGGCATCGGCAACCCGGCCGACTATCACCAGATGGTGATGACGCTGCGCGTGGGCGACAAGATGGGCCAGCGCGATGTGATCGCCCAGCTGATACGCATGCAGTACCAGCGCAACGAGATGGAGTTCGTGCGCGGGCATTTCCGCGTGCGGGGCGACACCATCGACGTGTTCCCGGCCGAGCATTCGGAGCTGGCCCTGCGCATCGAGCTGTTCGACGACGAGGTCGAGGCCCTGCAGCTGTTCGACCCGCTTACCGGCCAGATCCGCCAGAAGATCCCGCGCTTCACCGTCTACCCTAGCAGCCATTACGTCACGCCGCGCGATCGCGTGCTGGCCGCGATGGACACCATCAAGGCCGAGCTGCGCGAGCGCGTCGGCCAGTTCGTGGCCGAGGGCAAGCTGGTGGAGGCGCAGCGCGTCGAGCAGCGCACCCGCTTCGACCTGGAGATGCTGCAGGAGGTGGGGCATTGCAAGGGCATCGAGAACTACACCCGCCATCTCTCCGGGGCCGCGCCGGGCGAGCCGCCGCCGACCCTGGTGGACTATCTGCCGCCAGATGCGCTGATGTTCCTGGACGAGAGCCATGTGCTGATTGGCCAGTTCGGCGGCATGTACAACGGCGACCGGGCGCGCAAGACCACGCTGGTGGAATATGGCTTTCGCCTGCCCTCGGCGCTGGACAACCGGCCGCTCAAGTTCGAGGAGTTCGAGCGCAAGATGCGCCAGGCGGTGTTTGTCTCGGCCACGCCGGCCGCCTACGAGCAGCAGAACTCGGGGCAGGTGGTGGAGCAGGTGGTGCGGCCCACCGGCCTGGTGGATCCGACGGTGGAGGTGCGGCCTGCGACCCACCAGGTGGACGACGTGCTGCAGGAGATCCACGAGCGCGTGAAGGTGAACGAGCGCGTGCTCATCACCACGCTGACCAAGCGCATGGCCGAACAGCTCACCGACTATCTGAGCGACAACGGCGTCAAGGTGCGCTATCTGCACTCGGACGTGGACACGGTGGAGCGTGTGGAGATCCTGCGCGACCTGCGCCTGGGGGTGTTCGATGTGCTGGTGGGCATCAACCTGCTGCGCGAAGGCCTGGACATCCCCGAGGTCTCGCTGGTGGCGATCCTGGATGCCGACAAGGAAGGCTTTCTGCGCGCCGAGCGCAGCCTGATCCAGACCATAGGCCGGGCCGCGCGCAACCTGAACGGCAAGGCCATCCTCTATGCGGACCGCATGACTGAGTCGATGAAGAAGGCGATCGGCGAGACCGAGCGGCGCCGCGCCAAGCAGGTGGCCTTCAATCTGGAGCATGGCATCACGCCGCGCGGCGTCAACAAACGCATCCGCGATCTGATCGACGGTGTCTATTCCGACAAGCCGGGTCGCGACGACCAGAAGCTGATCCACGCCGCCGAGGTGGAAGTGCTGTCGGAGAAGGACCTCAGCAAGCGCATCACCCAGCTCGAGAAGCAGATGCTGGAGCATGCGCGCAACCTGGAGTTCGAAAAGGCGGCACGCATCCGCGACCAGCTGGCCGAGTTGCGCGAGCAGGCCTTTGGCGCGGCCGTGCACGACAACATCGTGCCGATCAGCGCCTTCAAGCCAGGCAAGTGAGGCGCGCTGGCGCGCGGCTGCGACCTGTCGGCACGGCGGGCGCTACAGCCCAGGGTGCTTGATTTCGATCACTTCGATCTCATCTACGCGATGCAAGCTGGCCCTGTTCCTGGGCGCAGCGGACTGCGCGCCGCTGGCGCAAGCGCTGCGACAGCGGCTACGCAAGACCTGACACCAGCAGGGCCTTGCGCCGCGCGGGACGCGTGCCAAGCAAGCTTGGCGATAATTGAGTAAAATGCTCGGACATAGGCGAGGGTAAACCCAGGCTGTCGATGACTTGCATTGAGCAAGCAGGGTTTTCCAGTGTTCGTTTAGTTCGTGCTGGCTCAGGGCCCCTCGAGGCCGAAGGAGAATTCCATGCGTTTGACCACCAAAGGGCGTTTCGCCGTCACGGCCATGATCGATCTGGCGCTGCGTGAAAACAGCGGCCCGGTGGCCCTGGCCGCCATCAGTCAGCGCCAGCAGATCTCCCTGTCCTATCTGGAACAGCTGTTCGGCAAGTTGCGCCGCCATGAGCTGGTGGAGAGTACGCGCGGCCCGGGCGGCGGTTATTCGCTGGGGCGCAAGTCCGAGAACATCACGGTGGCCGACATCATCGTGGCGGTGGATGAGCCCATCGACGCCACCGGCTGCGGTGGCAAGGAAAACTGCATGGGCGAGGACACCGGCCGCTGCATCACGCACGAACTCTGGACCAGCCTGAACGCCAAGATGATCGAGTATCTGGACTCCGTGTCGCTGCGCAAGCTGGTGGAAGACCAGCTCGCCAAGGGCGTCACGATCGAGGAGGCGCCGATCAAGCGTGCGATCTCCTCGACCCCCGTCGTCAAACCCATCCGTATCACCGCGCCGAACTCGGTGTTCGCGCTCGGCAACGCCTTCAACAAGTAAACCCGCAGTTTCTCAACCATGGACATGACCCCGCATTTCCCGATCTACCTGGACTACGGCGCCACCACCCCGGTGGACCCGCGCGTGGTGGATGTGATGGTGCCCTGGCTGCGCGAGCATTTCGGCAACCCCGCCTCCCGCAGCCATGCCTGGGGCTGGGAGGCCGAGGCCGCGGTGGAGAAGGCGCGTGAGCAGGTCGCGTCGCTGGTGAATGCGGATCCGCGTGAAATCGTCTGGACCTCGGGCGCCACCGAGTCCATCAACCTGGCGATCAAGGGTGCGGCGCAGTTCTACAAGACCCGCGGCAAGCACATCATCACCCTCAAGACCGAGCACAAGGCGGTGCTGGACACCTGCCGCGAGCTGGAGCGTCAGGGTTTCGACGTCAGCTACCTGGATGTGCAGGAGAACGGCCTGCTGGATCTGGAAGCGTTCAAGGCCGCGCTGCGGCCGGACACCATCCTGGCCTCGGTCTTGTTCGTCAACAACGAGATCGGCGTGATCCAGGACATCGTGGCGATCGGCAATCTCTGCCGCGAACGCGGCGTGATCTTCCACGTCGATGCCGCGCAGGCGACCGGCAAGGTGGAGATCGACCTGGCGAGCCTGCCGGTCGACCTGATGAGCCTGGCCTCGCACAAGACCTATGGCCCCAAGGGCATCGGCGCGCTGTTCGTGCGCCGCAAGCCGCGCATCCGCCTGGAAGCGCAGATGCACGGCGGCGGCCATGAGCGCGGCATGCGCTCGGGCACGCTGGCCACGCACCAGATCATCGGCATGGGCGAGGCCTATCGCATCGCCAAGCTGGAAATGAAGGAAGAGGGCGAGCGCATCCGCATGCTGCACCAGCGCCTGCTGGATGGCCTGTCGGGCATCGAGCAGGTGTTCGTCAATGGCGATCTGAAGCAGCGCGTGCCGCACAACCTGAACATGTCCTTCAACTATGTGGAGGGCGAGTCCCTGATCATGGGCGTGAAGGGCTTGGCGGTGTCGTCGGGCTCGGCCTGCACCTCGGCCAGCCTGGAGCCCAGCTATGTGCTGCGCGCCCTGGGCCGCAGCGATGAGCTGGCGCATTCATCCCTGCGCATGACGATCGGCCGCTTCACCACGGTGGAGGAGATCGACTATGCCGTCAGCACGCTGAAGGACAGGGTGGCGAAACTGCGCGAGCTCTCGCCGCTGTGGGATATGTACAAGGATGGTATTGACCTCAGCACCATCCAGTGGGCCGCGCACTGAGCGGCCGGAACTAGCAGGAGAACAAGATGGCATACAGCGAAAAAGTTGTTGATCACTACGAGAACCCCCGCAACGTCGGCGCCTTCGAAAAGGGTGACGACAGCGTTGGCACGGGCATGGTGGGTGCGCCGGCCTGCGGCGATGTGATGAAGCTGCAGATCAAGGTCAACCCCGCCACCGGGCTGATCGAGGATGCCAAGTTCAAGACCTATGGTTGCGGCTCGGCCATCGCCTCCAGCTCGCTGGTGACCGAGTGGGTCAAGGGCAAGACCCTGGACCAGGCCCTGGACATCAAGAACACCCAGATTGCCGAGGAACTGGCGCTGCCGCCGGTGAAGATCCACTGCTCCATCCTGGCCGAAGACGCCATCAAGGCCGCGGTAGATGACTACCGCGCCAAGCACGTTCAGTAAGCCGCGGGAAGTTCAGGATGTCAGTGACCTTGACGGAAGCCGCGGCGCGCCATGTGACGCGCTATATCACCAAGCGCGGCAAGGGTGTGGGTGTGCGCCTGGGGGTGAAGACCACCGGTTGCTCGGGGCTGGCCTACAAGCTGGAATACGCCGATGACGTGGCGCCGGAGGACATCGTGTTCGAGGGTCATGGCGTCAAGATCCTGATCGATCCGAAGAGCTTGCCCTACCTGGATGGCACCGAGCTGGACTTCGTGCGCGAGGGTTTGAACGAGGGCTTCAAGTTCCGCAACCCGCGCGAGAAGGATCGCTGCGGTTGCGGTGAGTCTTTCCGCGTCTGAGCCCATGCTCCGATGACGAGGCGCGGCCAACCCTGGCCGCGTTTTTGTTGCTTCGCTGACCACGCTTCATGAATCTCGCCGACGACGATTTCAGCCTCTTTGGCCTGCCCCAGCGCTTTGCGCAGGAGCTGGCCGACATCGACGCGCGCTGGAAGGCGGTGGCGGCCCGCGTGCACCCGGACAAATTCGCCGCCGACGGCGCGGCCGCACAGCGTCTGGCGATGCAATGGGCGGTGCGTGTCAACGAGGCCCACCAGCGCCTGCGCAACCCGATGAAGCGCGCCGCCTACCTGTGCGAACTGCGCGGCGCGCCGCTGCAAGAGCATGACAACACCGCCATGCCGGCCGGCTTCCTGATGGAGCAGATGGAATGGCGCGAGGCCCTCGACGAGGCCGAGGGCGTGGCGGCGGTGCAGGCGCTGGACGATCTGGTGGCGGCGCGCGAACGCGCCTTGCTGGCGGAGGCCGGCACGCTGTTGGACGACAAGCAGGATGCGGCCGCTGCGGCCCAGCGCGTGCGCGCGCTGATGTTCGTGACACGCTTCCGCGCCGATATCGACAAGCGCCTGGACGCCCTGGACGGGCTGGGACAATAAGAACATGGCATTGCTGCAGATTTCCGAACCGGGCCAGTCGCCCAATCCGCATGAACGGCGCATCGCCGTCGGCATTGACCTGGGCACCACCCATTCGCTGGTGGCCTCGGTGCGCCATGGCGTGGCCGAGTGCCTGCCCGATGCGCAGGGTCGCGTGATCCTGCCGTCGGCGGTGCGCTACCTCGAGGGTGGCGGTCGCCAGATCGGTGCCGAAGCGCTGGCGGCGCAGGCCGACGACCCCGAGCACACCGTCGTCTCGGTGAAGCGCTTCATGGGGCGCGCGCTGGCGGACATCAGCGGCCGCGACAAGCTGCCCTACCGCTTCGAGGACACGCCGGGCATGTTGAGCGTGAACACGCGTGCGGGCGTCAAGTCGCCGGTGGAGATCTCCGCCGAGATCCTGGCGACGCTGCGCTATCGCGCCGAAGACAGCTTTGCCGACGACGTGTTCGGTGCCGTGATCACCGTGCCGGCCTACTTCGATGACGCCCAACGCCAGGCCACCAAGGATGCGGCCCAGCTCGCCGGCCTCAAGGTGCTGCGCCTCATCAACGAGCCCACCGCGGCGGCCATCGCCTACGGGCTGGACAACGCGTCCGAGGGGCTTTACGCGGTCTATGACCTGGGCGGCGGCACCTTCGACATCTCGTTGCTGCGCCTGACGCGCGGCGTCTTCGAGGTGGTGGCCACCGGCGGCGATGCCGCCCTGGGCGGTGACGACTTTGACCAGTTGCTGGCCGACTGGGCGCTGGCCCAGGTGGGCCTGGCAGCCGCCAGCGCGCACGACAAGCGCGCCGTGCTGGTCGCCGCGCGTCGCGCCAAGGAGGCGCTGTCCGCGGCCGAGTCCACCGAGCTGGCCTGCGAGCTGGACGCGGGGCGCGTCGGCGTGAGCGTCAGCCGCCAGCAGTTCGAAGCGCTGGCCAAGCCGCTGGTGGACAAGACCCTGGTCGCGGTGCGCCGCGTGCTGCGTGACGCGAAGATCAAGGCCGACGAGGTGCAAGGCACGGTGATGGTGGGCGGCTCGACCCGCATGCCCTGCGTGCGCGCGGCCGTCGGCCAGCTGTTCGGCCGCGAGGTCCTGACCAATCTGAACCCGGACGAGGTGGTGGCCCTGGGGGCCGCCATCCAGGCCAACCAACTGGCCGGCAACGCGGCCGATGGCGAGATCTTGCTGCTGGACGTGATCCCGCTGTCGCTGGGGCTGGAGACCATGGGTGGCCTGGTGGAGCGCGTGATCGAGCGCAACGCTACCATTCCGGTGGCCAAGGCGCAGGACTTCACCACTTTCAAGGACGGCCAGACCGCCATGGCCATCCATGTGCTGCAGGGCGAGCGCGAGCTGGTGAGCGAGTGCCGCTCGCTGGCGCGCTTCGAGCTGCGCGGCATTCCGCCCATGGTGGCCGGTGCGGCGCGCATCCGCGTGAGCTTCCAGGTCGACGCCGATGGCTTGCTGAGCGTGTCGGCACGCGAACTGGGCTCGGGCGTGGAGGCCGCCATCAGCGTCAAGCCCAGCTATGGGCTCTCGGACGAGCAGGTCGCCAGCATGCTCAAGGATGGCTTTGCCAGTGCCGAGACCGATATGCAGGCACGCGCCCTGCGCGAGGCGCGGGTGGAGGCCGAGCGCATGCGCCTGGCCACCCTGTCGGCGCTGGCGGCCGACGCCGACCTGCTGACGGCGGGCGAACATGCGGAGATCGACGCCTTGCTGGAGCAGATGCAGGCCGCGGCGATCGGCGAAGACGCCGATCGCATCAATGCCGCCGTCGAGACCCTGGCCAAGGGAACCGAGGCCTTCGCGGCCGCACGCATGAACAAAGGCATACGCCAGGCGCTGGCGGGCCGCAACATCGAGCAGCTCTGACCATGCCCATCATCAAGATTCTTCCCCATCCCGAGTACTGCCCGCAGGGCGCCGAGGTGACGGCACCCTCCGGCACCTCGATCTGCGAGGCCCTGCTGGACAACGACATTCCCATCGAGCACGCCTGCGACCAGGTCTGCGCCTGCACCACCTGTCACGTGATCGTGCGCGCCGGCCAGCGTTCGCTGTCCGAGATGGAGGAGGGCGAGGAAGACATGCTGGATCGGGCCTGGGGGCTGGAACCCGATTCGCGCCTGAGCTGCCAGGCCATCCTGGCGAATCAGGACGTCACCATTGAAATCCCCAAGTACTCGATCAACCACGCCAAGGAAAAGCACTGAATGCGCGTGCTGGGCTTCGAGTCGTCCTGTGACGAGACCGGGGTGGCCCTGGTCGAGGTGCCCGAGCAGGGCGCGCCGCGCTTGCTGGCGCAGGGCCTGCACAGCCAGATCAGCATGCACCAGGCCTATGGCGGTGTGGTGCCCGAACTGGCCTCGCGCGACCATATCCGCCGTGTCATCCCGCTCACGCGCGAGGTCCTGGCCGGGGCGCAGCTGGGCTTGGCGGACGTGGACGTGATTGCCTATACCCAGGGGCCAGGTCTTGCCGGCGCCCTCTTGGTGGGGGCCGGCGTGGCGGTGGCGCTGGCCGCCGCGCTGGGCAAGCCCAGCCTCGGCGTGCATCACCTGGAAGGCCATTTGCTCTCGCCCTTTCTCTCGACGGATGCGCCCGAGTTTCCCTTCGTGGCCCTGCTGGTTTCGGGCGGGCACACGCAGCTGATGCGGGTGGACGATGTGGGCAGCTACGAGATCCTGGGCGAAACCATCGACGATGCGGCCGGCGAGGCCTTCGACAAAAGCGCCAAGCTGCTGGGCCTGCCTTACCCGGGCGGTCCGCATCTGGCCAAGCTGGCCCTGCAGGGCGACCCCAAGGCCTTCGAATTGCCACGGCCGCTGCTGCACAGCGGCAAGCCGGATTTCAGCTTTGCGGGCCTGAAGACGGCGGTGCTGACCCAGGTGAAGCGCCTGGGCGAATCGCCGACCGAACAGCAGCGTGCTGATCTGGCGGCCGCCACGCAGGCCGCCATCGTCGAGGTGCTGGTGAAGAAGTCGCTGCTGGCGCTCAAGACCTCGGGCCTCAAGCGCCTGGTGGTGGCCGGCGGCGTGGGTGCCAACAGCGCCCTGCGTGAGCAACTCAACAGCGCCTGTGCCAAGCGCGGCGTGCGTGTGCACTATCCCGAACTCAGCTTGTGCACCGACAACGGCGCCATGATCGCGATGGCCGCCGCCATGCGTTTGCAGCGCGGCATGGGCCAGCTTAGGCGCGATGGCAGCTTCGAAGTCAGGCCGCGCTGGGATTTGGCGGCGGCCTGACGACGCGTTCAACTCACCGTCAGTTGTGCGGCGCCCTTGGCCTGGCGCTTGGCGAGATTCAGCGTCAGCACACCATGGTCCATCTTGGCGCTGGAGTCGGACTGGCTCACTTCCTCGGGTAGGCTGAAGCTGCGCGAGAAGCGCGAGCTGGAGCGTTCGCGGTACAGCAGCCGCTCACCGTCCTTCTTCTCTTCGTCCTTGCGGGTCTCGGCGTCCACGCTGATGCGGCGGCCGTCGATGCTGATCTTCACGGCTTCCTTGGGCACGCCGGGCATGTCCAGCTTGACCGTGTAGCCCTGCTCGGTTTCGCTGACATCCAGCGCCGGGCTGCGCAACTGGCTGGCGAGCTCGCGGACGTCGCCGAAGAAGTTGCTCAGGCCGTCGTCAAACAGACGCTCCAGGCTGCGTGAGAGTTCGGATGCATTGCGGTTCACGGGAACGAGAAACATAGAGCCTCCTTGCGGAATCGGTGGAACAACGGGCCTGCCGGCAACGGAGCGATCAGTACCCATGGCCCGAACTTAGGTGCAGGGCGGGCGCTTTCAAGAGCTGCGGCAGCGGCCGCCTTGCCGGCCGTCAAATTCAGGTGACATGCGTCCGCATCGCTTGCACAAGGCTCTTGAAACCGTCCGCATGCGCTGCCATATGCGGCCGCTTGTGCATCCGAATCGGTCTGTGTGCTGCGCCTGCGTCCGGTTTTGGTCTACAATCCGCAGGTTTTGCGCCGCCAGGCATTGCTTGGTGACGTGGAACAAGGCACGGCACGGGTCGGTTTCACCTGTGACCGCAAGTTGAAAACCTGGAAACCGTCTGAGAGCGACGCTTTAGTCCCTTCATGGGGGCGCTGCCCGGCGGATTCCGATAGCTAGGAACGCACCATGGCAGTCGCCGATCTGAACAAAGCAGACATCGTCAAGTCGAACGCTCGCAGCGCCAACGACACCGGTTCGCCGGAAGTCCAAGTGGCCCTGTTGACCGCTCGCATCAACGAGCTGACCCCCCACTTCAAGCTGCACGCCAAGGACCACCACGGCCGCCGCGGTCTGTTGAAGATGGTCAACGCCCGCAAGAGCCTGCTGTCTTACCTGAAGCGCAAGGACGCTGCGCGTTACACCGCACTGATCCAGAAGCTGGGTCTGCGTAAGTAAGCAGCTGTCGCGATCAAGGAGCCTGTCTGGAACTACTGCCAGCACAGGCTCTTTGTCTTTGTAGTTCAACGTTTTGGAGTTGAGCTGACGTGGTTGAGATGTGTCATTCCAAGGTGTTTCACCCGAGGCCCCCTGGAATGGCATCCGGCCAAACCCAGCCCCACTCCCGGTTCGCAGGCGCACCGCAAGCGCCCAAACACTAGAGGAGATGAACATGAGCTTGTTCAACAAAGTCACCAAGACCTTCCAATGGGGCAACCACCAGGTCATCATGGAAACCGGCGAGATCGCACGCCAGGCTTCCGGCGCCGTGCTGGTGAATATCGAGGACACCGTGGTGCTGGCCACCGTGGTGGCCAAGGGTGAGGCCAAGGCCGGCCAGGACTTCTTCCCGCTGACCGTCGACTATCTCGAGAAGACCTATGCCGCCGGCAAGATCCCCGGCAGCTTCTTCAAGCGTGAAGGCCGCCCCAGCGAGCTGGAAACCCTGACCTCGCGCCTGATCGACCGCCCGATCCGCCCGCTGTTCCCCGAAGGCTTCTTCAATGAAGTGCAGGTGGTGGTGCATGTGGTGTCGCTGAACCCCGAGGTGCAGGCCGACATCGCTGCCCTGATCGCCACCAGTGCCGCGCTGGCCATCTCCGGCATCCCCTTCAATGGCCCGATCGGCGCTGCGCGCGTGGGCTATGTGAACGGCGAATACGTGCTGAACCCCGGCAAGACCGCGCTGCTGGACTCCAAGCTGGACCTGGTGGTGGCCGGTACCGAGGCCGCCGTGCTGATGGTGGAATCCGAAGCCGACCAGCTCAGCGAAGACATCATGCTGGGTGGCGTGGTGTTCGGCCATGAGCAAGGCAAGATCGCCATCAACGCGATCCATGAACTGGTGCGCGACGCCGGCAAGCCGAGCTGGAACTGGGTGGCTCCGGCCAAGAACGAACCCTTCATCGCCAAGGTCACGGCCCTGGCCGAAGAGGCGCTGCGCGCCGCCTACCAGATCCGCTCCAAGCAAGCCCGCACCGTGGCCTGCCGCGAGGCCTATGCCAAGGTCAAGGAGACCCTGAAGGCCGAGGGCGTGGAATTCGACGGTGTCGAGGTCGACGGCCTGCTGTTCGAGATCGAAGCCCGCATCGTGCGCGGCCAGATCCTGGCCGGTGAGCCCCGCATCGACGGCCGCGACACCCGCACCGTGCGCCCGATCGAGATCCGCGCCGGCGTGCTGCCGCGCGCCCACGGTTCCTCGCTGTTCACGCGTGGCGAGACCCAGGCCCTGGTGGCCGCGACCCTCGGCACCGACCGCGATTCGCAGACCATCGACGCGCTCGCCGGCGAGTTCAGCGAGAGCTTCATGCTGCACTACAACATGCCTCCGTTCGCCACCGGCGAAACCGGTCGCGTGGGCAGCCCCAAGCGCCGCGAAATCGGCCACGGCCGTCTGGCCAAGCGCGCCCTGGTGGCGGTGCTGCCGAACAAGGAAGACTTCCCCTACTCGATCCGCGTGGTGTCGGAAATCACCGAGTCCAACGGCTCCTCGTCGATGGCTTCGGTGTGCGGCGGCTGCCTCTCGCTGCTGGACGCCGGCGTGCCCCTGAAGGCGCATGTGGCCGGTATCGCCATGGGCTTGATCAAGGACGCCAACCGTTTCGCCGTGCTGACCGACATCCTGGGCGATGAAGATCATCTGGGCGACATGGACTTCAAGGTTGCGGGTACCACCACCGGTATCACGGCCCTGCAGATGGACATCAAGATCCAGGGCATCACCAAGGAAATCATGCAGGTCGCACTGGCGCAAGCCAAGGAGGCGCGTCTGCACATCCTGGGCAAGATGGTGGAAGCGGTGGCCGGCGCCTCGACCGAGGTGTCGGAGTTCGCGCCCCGTCTGTACACCATGAAGATCAACCCCGAGAAGATCCGTGACGTGATCGGCAAGGGCGGCGCCACCATCCGTGCGCTGACCGAAGAGACCGGCACCACCATCGACATCGGTGAAGACGGCACCATCACCATCGCCTCGACCGACGCCGACAAGGCCGCACACGCCAAGAAGCGCATCGAAGAGATCACCGCCGAAGTGGAAGTGGGCAAGGTCTACGAAGGCCCGATCACCAAGATCCTGGACTTCGGTGCCCTCGTGAACCTGCTGCCCGGCAAGGACGGTCTGCTGCACATCAGCCAGATCGCCCACCAGCGCGTCGAGAAGGTCACCGACTTCCTGACCGAAGGCCAGATCGTCAAGGTCAAGGTGCTGGAGACCGACGAGAAGGGTCGCATCAAGCTGTCGATGAAGGCCCTGATCGACCGCGACGCCGCGCCCGCATTCGCACCGCAGGCAGCGCCCGTCGCCGCCCCGGTAGCCGAAGAAGGCGCGGCCGAGTAAGGCCTGGCAGTGAAGGCCATCGCCATCACGCAGCCGGGCGCGCCCGAGGTGCTGCAGCTGGTCAGCCGACCCGACCCCGTCGCCGGGGCAGGGGAGTGCCTGATCGGCGTGCAGGCCTATGGCATCAATCGCCCGGATGTGCTGCAGCGCAAGGGTGCTTACCCGCCGCCTCCCGGTGCCAGCGATCTGCCTGGCCTGGAAGTGGCGGGGCGCATTGTTGCGGGCGATGGTCAGGCTCTGGCTGCGGCCGGCCTGCACATTGGCGACGCGGTCTGCGCGCTGGTGGCGGGCGGTGGCTATGCCGAGCTTTGCACGGCCCCCGTGACGCAATGCCTGCCGGTGCCGGATGGCTGGAGCATGGCCGAGGCGGCCAGCCTGCCCGAGACCTTCTTCACCGTCTGGAGCAATGTGTTCGAGCGGGCGCGTCTGCAGCCCGGCGAAAGCATCTTGATCCATGGCGGCAGCAGCGGTATCGGGGTGACGGCGATCCAGTTGGCCAAGGCCTTTGGCGCCAAGGTGCTGGTGACGGTGGGCAATGCCGAGAAGGCTGCGGCCTGCCTGAAGCTGGGTGCCGATGTGGCGATCAACTATCGCACGCAGGACTTCGTGGCCGAGATCAAGGCGGCCACTGCGGGCCGTGGCGTGGATGTGATCCTCGACATGGTGGCGGGCGACTATGTGGCCCGCAACGTGCAGTGCCTGGCCGACGACGGCCGGGCCGTCATCATCGCGGTGCAGGGTGGCGTCAAGGCCGAGTTCGATGCGGGTCAGGTCTTGCGCCGGCGTCTGACCATCAGTGGCTCGACGCTCAGGCCGCGCTCGCTCGAGTTCAAGGCCGGCATTGCGCGCGCGCTGCGCGCGCATGTCTGGCCCTTGCTGGCGGCGCGCACCATTGCGCCGGTGATCTACAAACAATTGCCAGCCGATCAGGCCGCTGCCGCGCACGCACTCATGGAGTCGGGCGAGCATGTGGGCAAGATCGTGCTGAGCTGGTAAGTTGGAGTGTTAGCGATGCGCAAGAAGTTGGTGGTGGGCAATTGGAAGATGCACGGCAGCCGTGCTGCCAATGCCTTGTTGCTGACCGGCTTGAAGGAGGCGGGGCCGTGGAACGCCGATGTGGCGGTCTGCGTGCCGTTTCCCTACATCACCGAGACCGCCCTGGCGTTGACCGGCCAGGCGGTGGCCTTTGGTGCGCAGGACTGCTCGGCCCATGAGCAGGGCGCCTACACCGGCGAGGTCTCGTCGGCCATGCTGGCCGACATCGGTTGCCGCTATGTCATCGTCGGCCACTCCGAGCGTCGCGCCTATCACCATGAGAGCGATCAGCTGGTGGCCGACAAGGCCAAGGCTGCGCTCGCGCATGGCGTGACGCCCATCGTCTGTGTGGGTGAAACCCTGGCCGAGCGCGAGGCGGGGCAGACCGAGGCGGTGGTGAAGCGCCAGCTGGCCGCGGTGATCCATACGCTGACGCATTGCATTGGCGAGATCGTGTTGGCCTATGAGCCGGTGTGGGCGATCGGCACTGGCCTCACTGCTTCGCCCGAACAGGCGCAGGCGGTGCACGCCGTGTTGCGCAAGCAGCTCGCCGCCGCGACGCAGAAGGCCGACGCGATGCGCATTCTGTATGGCGGTAGCGTCAAGCCCGACAACGCGGTGCAACTGTTTGCCCAGCCCGATATCGACGGCGGCTTGATCGGCGGCTCCGCCCTCAAGGCGGCTGACTTCTCGGCCATCTGCCGCGCTGCCGGCTGAGCCCATAACAAGGCGATGCGGCCAAGGCGGCCGCGATCGCGAATGATTTCCTGGAGAGTTTGAGATGCAAGTGTTGATGAATCTGGTACTGATCGTGCAACTGCTGAGCGCCCTGGCGATGATCGGCCTGGTGCTGGTGCAGCATGGCAAGGGTGCCGATATGGGCGCCTCGTTCGGCAGCGGTGCCTCGGGCAGCCTGTTCGGCGCCACCGGCAGCGCCAACTTCCTGTCGCGCAGCACGGCGGTGTGCGCCACGCTGTTCTTTGTCTGCACCCTGGGCCTGGCCTATCTGGGCAGCCGCGGCAGCGCGGCTCCGGCGGGGGGTGAAAGCGTGCTGGACCGTGCCGCTCCGACGGCGCCTGCGGCACCCGCATCCGGCGCGGCTGCGGTGCCGACCAGCCTGCCCGCGGCACCGGCTTCCGCAGCCTCGAACTGAGTCGCAAAAATACAGCGAATCTCGCTGGAGCCTTGAAATTTCGGTATAGAATTCAAGGCTGTCTCGGAAGCAATCCTCAAGCAACCGAATAACAGGCAAGCGCCGACGTGGTGAAATTGGTAGACACGCTATCTTGAGGGGGTAGTGGCGAAAGCTGTGCGAGTTCGAGTCTCGCCGTCGGCACCAAACAATGCGATCGAGATCGTCAGTTAACATCCCAGGGTTGGAGCCCGACGATGTGTTGGTGATGTTGGTTGTGGCGCCCTGTAGTGGTGAAGGTTTGACGAAGGTCATGCCGAAAGCTGCGAAGGGACTAGGCGGGCGCAGTCCGTGAGCGATACTCCATCGCCAACGGCGCGCCCGTTGCTTTTGTCGAATATGTTGCTGCTGGGCCTGGAGGCCGCAGGGCAGCGCAACCGAGAGCAAAAACTGTGAATCTGGAACAGTACCTCCCCGTCATCCTCTTTATCTTGGTCGGCGCAGCGGTAGGTATAGCGCCCCAGGTTCTGGGCTTCCTGCTGGGACCCAATCGGCCGGATCAGGCCAAAAACTCCCCTTACGAATGTGGCTTCGAGGCCTTTGAAGACGCGCGCATGAAATTCGATGTGCGCTATTACCTCGTGGCCATTCTCTTCATTTTGTTTGACCTGGAAATCGCCTTCCTGTTTCCCTGGGCCGTGGCCCTGCGCGAAATTGGAGCCACGGGTTTCTGGGCCATGATGATTTTCCTGGGCATTCTGGTCGTGGGCTTTGCCTACGAGTGGAAAAAAGGCGCCCTGGACTGGGAATAAACTGCTCTGACGCGAAGGCACGCCCCATGGGTATCGAAGGCGTTTTGAAGGAAGGCTTCGTCACCACCTCGGTGGACAAGCTGATCAACTGGTCCAAGACCGGTTCACTGTGGCCGATGACCTTTGGTCTGGCTTGCTGTGCGGTGGAGATGATGCATGCCGGTGCGGCGCGCTACGACATCGACCGCTTCGGCATGTTGTTCCGTCCGAGCCCGCGCCAGTCCGATCTGATGATCGTGGCCGGCACCTTGTGCAACAAGATGGCGCCGGCGCTGCGCAAGGTCTACGACCAGATGGCCGAACCGCGCTGGGTCTTGTCGATGGGCTCCTGCGCCAACGGCGGCGGCTACTACCACTACAGCTATTCGGTGGTGCGCGGCTGCGATCGCATCGTGCCGGTGGACGTGTACGTGCCCGGTTGCCCGCCCACCGCCGAGGCCTTGCTCTATGGCATCTTGCAGCTGCAGGCCAAGATCCGCCGTGAGAACACCATCGCACGCTGAAGGCTGCCATCAATGAGCAAACTTGATACCTTGCAGGCCGCACTGGAGAAGGTGCTGGCCGGCCAGATTCTGGAACTCAAGCGCGAGTTCGACGAAATCACCATCCGCGTCTCGCCCGTCGACTACCTGGCCGTGGCCAAGACGCTGCGCGACCATTCGGAGCTGCGCTTCGAACAGCTGATCGACCTGTGCGGCCTGGACTACAGCGCCTACGGCGACGGTGGCTATGAAGGCCCGCGCTATGCGGTTGCCTCGCACCTGCTGTCGGTCAACAAGAACTGGCGCCTGCGCCTGAAGGTGTTCTGCGCCGACGACGATTTCCCCTGCGTGGCGGCCGTCACGCCGATCTGGAATTCGGCCAACTGGTTCGAGCGCGAAGCCTTCGACCTCTACGGCATCATCTTTGAAGGCCACGAGGACCTGCGTCGCATCCTGACCGACTACGGTTTCATCGGTCACCCGATGCGCAAGGACTTCCCGACCCAGGGGCATGTGGAAATGCGCTACGACGCCGAGCAGAAGCGCGTGATCTACCAGCCGGTGACGATTGAGCTGCGTGAGATCACGCCGCGCGTCATCCGCGAAGACAACTACGGCGGGCTGTAAAACCATGGCCGATATCAAGAACTACACCCTCAACTTCGGGCCTCAGCATCCGGCCGCGCACGGTGTGCTGCGCCTGGTGCTGGAGTTGGACGGCGAAGTGATCCAGCGCGCCGATCCGCATATCGGCCTGCTGCACCGCGCCACCGAGAAGCTGGCCGAGACCAAGACCTACATCCAGTCGCTGCCGTATATGGACCGGCTCGACTATGTGTCGATGATGGCCAACGAGCATGCCTACTGCCTGGCGATCGAGAAGATGCTGGGCGTGGACGTGCCGCTGCGCGCGCAATACATCCGCGTGATGTTTGCCGAGATCACGCGCCTGCTGAACCACCTGCTGTGGATCGGCGCGCATGGCATCGATTGCGGCGCCATGAACATCCTCATCTACGCCTTCCGCGAGCGCGAGGATCTGTTCGACATGTACGAGGCGGTGTCGGGTGCGCGCATGCACGCGGCCTATTTCCGTCCGGGCGGCGTCTACCGCGACCTGCCGGACAGCATGCCGCAGTACCAGGTCTCGAAGATCAAGAACGCCAAGACCATCGCGATGCTGAACGAGAACCGTTCGGGCACGCTGCTGGACTTCATCGACGACTTCTGCGCGCGCTTCCCCAAGAACGTCGACGACTACGAAACCCTGCTGACCGACAACCGCATCTGGAAACAACGCACCGTGGGCATCGGCGTCGTCAGCCCCGAGCGCGCACTGAACATGGGCTTCAGTGGCCCGATGCTGCGCGGCTCCGGCATCGCCTGGGATCTGCGCAAGACCCAGCCCTACGATGTCTACGCCCAGATGGATTTCGACATCCCGGTGGGCACCAACGGCGACACCTACGACCGCTACCTGGTGCGCATGGAAGAGATGCGCCAGTCGAACCGCATCATCAAGCAGTGCGTGGACTGGCTGCGCGCCAACCCCGGCCCGGTCATCACCGACAACCACAAGGTGGCACCGCCCGCCCGTGTCGACATGAAGTCGAACATGGAAGAGCTGATTCACCACTTCAAGCTCTTCACCGAAGGCTTCCGCGTGCCCGAGGGCGAGGCCTATGTGGGCGTCGAGCATCCCAAGGGCGAGTTCGGCATCTACATCGTCAGCGACGGTGCCAACAAGCCTTACCGCCTGAAGATCCGTGCGCCGGGCTTCTCGCATCTGGCCGCGCTGGATGAGATGGCCAAGGGCCACATGATTGCCGACGCTGTTGCCGTGATCGGCACCATGGATATCGTTTTTGGTGAGATCGATCGATGAGCGCCACCACCTATGTGATCAGCGAGGCCACGCGCGCTCGCTTCGACCGCGAAGTCGCGAAGTACCCGGCCGAGCAGAAGCAGTCGGCCGTGATGGCCTGCCTGTCCATCGTGCAGCAGGAGCAGGGCTATGTGTCGCGCGAGAGCGAAGACGCCATCGCCGCCTACCTGGGCATGCCGGCCATCGCGGTGTACGAGGTCACGACCTTCTACAACATGTACAACCAGCGGCAGCTGGGCAAGTTCAAGCTCAACGTCTGCACCAACCTGCCTTGCCTGCTGCGCAACGGCCAGCAGGCGCTGGACCATCTGTGCCAGAAGCTGGGCGTGGAAGAGGGCGGCACCACCGCCGATGGCCTCTTCACCGTGCAGAAATGCGAGTGCCTGGGCGCCTGCGCCGATGCGCCGGTGATGCTGGTGAACGATCGCCAGATGTGCAGCTTCATGAGCCATGAGCGTCTCGACGAACTGGTCGACGTGCTCAAGGCCAATTCCAACAACTCGGCCAAGAACTGAGGGAAGAGAAATAGCATGCTGGATCTCTCCAAGTTTCAAGCCAAGGGCGTCGAAACCTGTTTCCACGACCGCCACCTCGGCCCGCAGATCTATGCCGGCCTGAACGGCAGCAACTGGAGCCTGAAGGATTACGAAGCGCGCGGCGGTTATGCCGCGCTGCGCAAGATCCTGGGCAAGGATGGCGCAGAGCCGTCAGGCGACCAGCAGGTCGCGGGCCTGACCCCCGATCAGGTGATCGCCGAAGTGAAGACCTCGGGCCTGCGCGGCCGCGGCGGTGCGGGCTTCCCCACCGGCCTGAAGTGGAGCTTCATGCCGCGCCAGTTCCCGGGCGCCAAGTACCTGGTCTGCAATTCCGACGAGGGCGAGCCCGGTACCTGCAAGGACCGCGACATCCTCATGTACAACCCCCACATCGTCATCGAAGGCATGGCGATCGCCGCCTACGCGATGGGCATCAAGGTGGGCTACAACTACATCCACGGCGAGATCTTCGAGGTCTACGAGCGCTTCGAAGCGGCCCTGGAAGAGGCGCGCGCCGCCGGCCTGCTGGGCGACCACATCCTGGGTTCGGACTTCAGCTTCCAGCTGCACGCCCACCATGGCTTCGGCGCCTATATCTGCGGCGAGGAAACCGCGCTGCTGGAATCGCTGGAAGGCAAGAAGGGCCAGCCGCGCTTCAAGCCGCCATTCCCGGCCAGCTTCGGCCTCTACGGCAAGCCCACCACCATCAACAACACCGAAACCTTCGCGGCGGTGCCCTGGATCATCCGCAACGGTGGCCAGCCCTACCTCGAGATCGGCAAGCCCAACAACGGCGGCACCAAGATCTTCTCGGTCTCGGGCGACGTTGAGCGCCCCGGCAACTACGAGGTTCCGCTGGGCACGCCCTTCGCCAAGCTGCTGGAACTGGCCGGTGGTGTGCGCAAGGGCCGCACGCTGAAGGCCGTGATCCCCGGCGGCTCGTCGGCGCCGGTGCTGCCGGCCGCGACGATGATGGAATGCACGATGGACTATGACTCCATCGCCAAGGCCGGCTCCATGCTGGGCTCGGGTGCGGTGATCGTGATGGACGACAGCCGTTGCATGGTGAAGAGCCTGCTGCGCCTGTCCTACTTCTACGCACATGAGAGCTGCGGCCAGTGCACACCCTGCCGCGAAGGCACGGGCTGGATGCACCGCGTGGTCGAGCGCATCGCCAACGGCCATGGCAAGCCCGAAGACATCGAGCTGCTGAACTCGGTCGCCGACAACATCCAGGGCCGCACCATCTGCGCCCTGGGCGATGCCGCGGCGATGCCGGTGCGCGCCATGATCAAGCATTTCAAGCACGAGTTCGTGCACCTGATCGAACACAAGACGGCCCTGGTGCCGGCCGCTGCCTGAGCGCAGGAAGAGATATGGTTGAAATCGAACTCGACGGCAAGAAGGTAGAGGTTCTGGAAGGCAGCATGGTGATGCATGCGGCCGAGAAGGCCGGCACCTACATCCCGCATTTCTGCTATCACAAGAAGCTCTCCATCGCTGCCAACTGCCGCATGTGCCTGGTGGATGTGGAGAAGGCGCCCAAGCCCATGCCCGCCTGTGCCACGCCGGTGACGCAGGGCATGATCGTGCGCACCAAGAGCGAGAAAGCAATCAAGGCCCAGCAGGGCGTGATGGAGTTCCTGCTCATCAACCACCCGCTGGACTGCCCGATCTGCGACCAGGGCGGCGAGTGCCAGCTGCAGGACCTGGCGGTGGGCTATGGCGCCGGCAAGTCGCGCTACACCGAAGAAAAGCGCGTGGTGTTCCACAAGAACGTCGGCCCGCTGGTCTCCATGGAGGAGATGAGCCGCTGCATCCACTGCACCCGCTGCGTGCGCTTTGGCCAGGAGATCGCCGGCCAGATGGAACTGGGCATGGCCCACCGCGGCGAGCACAGCGAGATCCAGACCTTTGTCGGCCGCACGGTGGATTCCGAGCTGTCCGGCAACATGATCGACATCTGCCCGGTGGGCGCGCTCACCAGCAAGCCCTTCCGCTACAGCGCCCGTACCTGGGAGCTGTCGCGCCGCAAGAGCGTCAGCCCGCATGACTCCACCGGTGCCAACCTGATCGTGCAGGTCAAGGGCAACCAGGTGATGCGCGTGGTGCCGCTGGAGAACGAAGACGTCAACGAATGCTGGATCGCCGACCGCGACCGCTTCTCCTACGAGGCCCTCAACAGCGACGCCCGTCTGACCCAGCCCATGATCAAGCAGGGCGGCCAGTGGAAGGAAGTCGACTGGAGCGTGGCGCTCGAGTACGTGGCCAAGGGCCTGCAAGGCATCAAGAGCCAGCATGGCGCCGCCAGCATCGCCGCCCTGGGTTCGGCCCACAGCACGGTCGAAGAGCTGCACCTGCTGGCCTCGCTGGTGCGCGGCCTGGGTAGCGAGAACATCGACCATCGCCTGCGTCATGCTGCCTTCGACAACGTGGCCGAGGCCGGCAAGGCGCATTGGCTGGGTACCCCGATTGCGTCCCTGAGCGAGCTGGACCGCGCTTTCGTGATCGGTTCCTTCCTGCGCAAGGACCACCCGCTGTTTGCGCAGCGCCTGCGCCAGGCGGCCCGCCACGGCGCCCAGGTGCTGAGCCTGCATGCCAGCGAGGATGACTGGCTGCTGCCGGTGGCCGCGCGCATCACCGCGGCGCCCAGCGCCTGGGTGCAGGAGCTGGCCAATGTGGCCGCCGCCATCGCCGAGAGCGTGGGCGTGCAGGCGCCGGCCGCCGGCCAGGCCACCGCGGCCGCCAAGGCCATCGCCACGGCGCTGCTGAGCGGCTCGCGCAAGGCCGTGCTGCTGGGCAACGCCGCCGCCGAGCATCCGCAGGCCGCCAGCCTGCTGAGCCTGGCCAACTGGATTGCCGCGCAGACCGGCGCCAGCGTCGGCTACCTGACGGCCGCCGCCAACACGGTAGGTGCGCAGCTGGTGAAGGCGATGCCGGGGCAGGGCGGTGCGAACGCCGCCGAAATCCTGGGTGCCAAGGGCGCCCGGGCGCTGCTGCTGCTGAACACCGATCCGCTGCTGGACGCCGCCAACCCGGCCGCCGCCGCCAAGGCCCTGGACGCTGCCGACATGGTGGTGGTGCTGAGCCCCTTCAAGTCGGGCATGGACTACGCCGACGTGCTGCTGCCCACCGCGCCGTTCACCGAGACCTCGGGCAGCTTCGTGAATGCCGAAGGTCGCCTGCAGAGCTTTGTGGGCGTGGTGAAGCCGCTGGGTGAAACCCGCCCGGGCTGGAAGATCCTGCGCGTGCTGGGCAATCTGCTGGGCCTGCAGGGCTTTGGCCATGAG
Organism: Paucibacter sediminis; assembly: GCF_030254645.1. NCBI lineage: Bacteria > Pseudomonadati > Pseudomonadota > Betaproteobacteria > Burkholderiales > Sphaerotilaceae > Roseateles > Paucibacter sediminis. The sequence continues at coordinate 4,346,707 of NZ_CP116346.1, read as the reverse complement.
AGCTCCGAGCAGGTGCGCGCCGAGGCGCTGGGTGTGGATGCCGATCTGAGTGCGCGTCTGAGCAATGCCGGCCAGGCCGCCGTGGTGTTCGGCCAGCCGGCCGCCATCGAGCGCATCGCCGACCTGCCCATCTACGCCACCGATGCCCTGGTGCGCCGCGCCAGCTCGCTGCAGCTGACCACCGACGCGCGCCAGTCCGCCGTGGCCCGCGTGTCCAAGGCACTGTGGGAGCAACTCGGCCTGGCCGAGGGCGGCCGCATCAGCGTGAGCCAGGACGGCGCCGGCACGGCGCAACTGGCCGCCAAGTTGGATGCCGGCCTGCCTGCCAATGTGGTGCGTGTGCCGGCCGGCCTGCCCGAAACGGCCGCCCTCGGCGCCGCGTTCGGCAGCCTGACGATTGCCAAGGTGTGAACCCATGATCGACAGCCTCTATCAATCCGGCAACGCGCTCCTGGGCGGCTTCTGGCCCGTCATCTGGAGCCTGCTCAAGATCATCGCGGTGGTGGCACCGCTGATGTTGTTCGTCGCCTACCTGACGCTCTGGGAGCGCAAGGCCATCGGCTGGTCGCAGATCCGCCCGGGCCCGAACCGCGTCGGCCCCTACGGCCTGCTGACCCCGATCGCCGATGCGGTGAAGCTGATCTTCAAGGAGATCATCATCCCGACGGCGGCCAACAAAGGCCTGTACTTCCTCGGCCCCATCATGACCATCATGCCGTCCCTGGCGGCCTGGGCGGTGGTGCCCTTCGGCCCGCAGGCCGCGGTGGCGGACGTGAACGCCGGCCTGCTGTTCCTGATGGCCATCACCTCGCTGGAGGTCTACGGCGTCATCATCGCCGGCTGGGCCTCCAACTCGAAGTACGCCTTCCTGGGCGCGCTGCGCGCCTCGGCCCAGATGGTGTCCTATGAAATCGCGATGGGCTTCGCGCTGGTGGTGGTGCTGATGGTCACCGGTAGCATGAACATGAGCCAGATCGTGATCTCGCAGGAGACCGGCCGCTTCGCTGCGATGGGCATGAACTTCCTGTCGTGGAACTGGCTGCCCCTGCTGCCGATCTTCGTCGTCTACTTCATCTCGGGCTTGGCCGAAACCAACCGTCACCCCTTCGACGTGGTGGAAGGCGAGTCGGAGATCGTGGCCGGCCACATGATCGAGTACTCGGGCATGGCGTTCGCGATGTTCTTCCTGGCCGAATACGCCAACATGATCCTGGTCTCCACGATGGCCTCGGTGATGTTCCTGGGCGGCTGGTCGGCACCGATTTCCTGGAGCCTGCTGGGCATGGAAACGCCGGCCCTCATCAAAGCCACGCTGCCGTTCTGGAACTGGTTCTGGCTGTTCGCAAAGATGTTCGTCGTCGTCACCATGTTCCTGTGGGTGCGCGCCACATTCCCCCGCTTCCGCTACGACCAGATCATGCGTCTGGGCTGGAAGATCTTCATTCCCGTGACCCTGATCTGGCTTGTTGTGGTCGGACTGTGGATCCAGTCGCCGCTGAACATCTGGAAGTGACGTGATGGTCAAACATTTCCTCAAGAGCTTCTTGCTCACCGAGCTGTTCAAGGGCATGGCCCTGACCGGCCGGCATTTCCTCTCGCGCAACATCACGGTGCAGTTCCCGGAAGAGAAGACGCCGCTGTCGCCGCGCTTCCGCGGTCTGCACGCGCTGCGCCGCTACGAGAACGGCGAAGAGCGTTGCATCGCCTGCAAGCTCTGCGAGGCGGTCTGCCCGGCGATGGCGATCACCATCGAGTCGGACGTGCGCGAGGACGGCAGCCGCCGCACCACGCGCTACGACATCGACCTCACCAAGTGCATCTTCTGCGGCTTCTGCGAGGAGAGCTGCCCGGTGGATTCGATCGTCGAGACGCCGATCTTCGAATACCACGGCGAAAAGCGCGGCGACCTGTACTTCACCAAGGACATGCTCCTGGCCGTTGGCGACCGTTATGAAAAAGAGATCGCAGCCACCAAGGAGGCCGACGCCAAGTACCGCTGATGGCTGAGGGTCAGGTCTTGCGCCTGGCCCCTCACACAGCTGACGCTTGCAGGATTCCCATGCAAACAACCACTGCGCTGTTCTACGTTTTCTCGGCCATCTTGCTGGCCTCTTCGTTCCGTGTCATCACGGCCAAGAGCACCGTGCATTCGGCCCTGTTCCTGATCCTGGCCTTCTTCACCGGCTCCTGCATCTGGATGCTGCTGAAGGCCGAGTTCCTGGCGATCGCCCTGGTGCTGGTCTACATCGGCGCCGTGATGGTGCTGTTCCTGTTCGTCGTGATGATGCTGGACATCAACACCGACAGCATCCGGCAGGGCTTCTGGAAGCATCTGCCGCTGGCGGGCCTGGTGGGCGCCTTCATCGCGCTGGAAATGGCCGCGGTGCTGATGAGCGGTTTCCGCCTCAGCGAGGCACCGGCGCTGGATCCGGTCTCGGCCCAGCTGGGCAATAGCAAGATGCTGGGCATTGCGATCTACACGCAATACCTGTATCCGCTCGAGATCGCAGCCGTGCTGCTGCTGGTGGCCATCATCGCCGCCATCGCGCTGACGCTGCGCCGCCGCAAGGATTCGCGCTACCAGGACCCGGCCGAGCAGGTCAAGGTCCAGAAGGCCGACCGCCTGCGCGTGCTGAAGATGCAGCCCACGGTGGAACTGCCCGCAGCCCCCGCTGCCGACAAGAACGAAGGAGCCGCATGATGGGTGCCGTAGCTACCGGTCTCACGCTGGGACATTTCCTCACCCTGGGCGCGCTGCTGTTTGCGCTCTCGGTGATCGGCATCTTCATGAACCGCAAGAACCTGATCGTCATCCTGATGGCGATCGAGCTGATGCTGCTGGCGGTGAATCTGAACTTCGTGGCCTTCTCGCACTACCTGGGCGACATGGCGGGCCAAGTCTTCGTGTTCTTCATCCTGACCGTGGCGGCCGCCGAATCGGCGATCGGCCTCGCGATCCTGGTGGTGTTGTTCCGCAATCGCGCCAGCATCAATGTGGAAGAACTGGACGCCTTGAAGGGCTGATAAGAACATGTCCGCACAACTCTCACAGAACCTGCTGCTGGCGGTGCCGCTGGCGCCCCTGGCCGGTGCCATCGCGGCCGGCTTCTTCGGCAAGCAGATCGGCCGCCGCGGCGCCCACACGCTCACCATCCTGGGCGTGCTGATCGCCTTCATCATCTCGGCGATGACGCTGAAGTCGGTGGCCATCGACGGCGCGCGCTTCAACCAGACCGTCTACGAATGGATGGTGCTGGGCGGCCTGAAGATGGAAGTCGGCTTCCTGGTCGACGGCCTCACCGCCATGATGATGTGCGTGGTGACCTTCGTCTCGCTGATGGTGCACATCTACACCATCGGCTACATGGAGGAAGACCCCGGCTACCAGCGCTTCTTCGCCTACATCTCGCTGTTCACCTTCTCCATGCTGATGCTCGTGATGAGCAACAACATGCTGCAGCTGTTCTTCGGCTGGGAAGCGGTGGGTCTGGTGTCCTACCTGCTGATCGGCTTCTGGTACACCAAGCCGACGGCGATCTTCGCCAACATGAAGGCCTTCCTGGTCAACCGCGTGGGCGACTTCGGCTTCATCCTGGGCATCGGCCTGCTGGTCGCCTATGGCGGCTCGCTGAGCTATGCCGAGACCTTTGCCAAGGCGGGCGAGCTCGCGCAGATCAAGTTCCCGGCGCCGCTGTGGGGCAGCGACTGGATGATGCTGAGCGTGGCCTGCATCTGCCTGTTCATCGGCGCGATGGGCAAGTCGGCGCAGTTCCCTCTGCATGTCTGGCTGCCCGATTCGATGGAGGGCCCGACCCCGATCTCGGCGCTGATCCACGCCGCCACCATGGTGACGGCCGGCATCTTCATGGTCGCCCGCATGAGCCCGCTGTTCGAGCTGTCCGACACGGCGCTGAACTTCGTGCTCGTGATCGGTGCCATCACCGCGCTCTTCATGGGCTTCCTGGGGATCATCCAGAACGACATCAAGCGCGTGGTGGCCTACTCGACGCTGTCGCAGCTGGGCTATATGACGGTGGCGCTGGGCGCCTCGGCCTACTCGGTGGCGGTGTTCCACCTGATGACGCACGCCTTCTTCAAGGCGCTGCTGTTCCTCGGCGCGGGCTCGGTCATCATCGGCATGCACCACGACCAGGACATCCGCAATATGGGCGGCCTGCGCAAGTACATGCCCATCACCTGGATCACCTCGCTGCTGGGTTCGCTGGCGCTGATCGGCACGCCGCTGTTCTCGGGCTTCTATTCCAAGGACTCGATCATCGAGGCGGTGCACGCCAGCCACCTGCCGGGTGCGCAGTTCGCGTACTTTGCGGTGATCGTGGGCGTGTTCGTGACGGCCTTCTATTCCTTCCGCATGTACTTCCTGGTCTTCCACGGCAAGGAACATTTCCATCACAAGCCCTTCCCGGGCGAGCATGACCACCACGACGACCACGGCGCCCACCACGAGCCGCACGAGTCGCCCTGGGTGGTGACGGCACCGCTGATCCTGCTGGCCATCCCCTCGGTGGTGATCGGCTACCTGACCATCCAGCCCATGCTGTTCGGCGACTTCTTCAAGGATGCGATCTTCGTGAACCACGAGGTCCACCACGCGATGGAGGAGCTGGCCCATGAGTTCCACGGCGCGGTGGCGATGGCCACCCATGGCCTGACGGCGCTGCCGTTCTGGCTGGCGCTGGGCGGCGTGGTGACGGCCTATGTGTTCTACATGGTGGTGCCGAGCATCCCGGCCACCATCGCGCGCGTCTTCAAGCCCGTCGTGAACGTGCTGGAGAACAAGTACTACATGGACTGGATCAACGAGAACATCTTCGCCGCCGCGGCGCGCGCCATCGGCGTGGGCCTGTGGAAGGGCGGCGATGCCGCGCTGATCGACGGTGTGCTGATCAATGGCTCGGCCAGGGCGGTGGGCGGCATTGCCGGCCTCGTGCGGCGCGTCCAGACCGGCCACCTGTACTGGTATGCCCTGGTGATGATTCTGGGCGTCATCGGCTTGATGACCTGGCAGCTGTGGCCTTACATCGGGCCCCAATTCAGAGCCTTGGCGGGTTTCTGATCCGGGCGGAGAACAAGAATGTCCTTGCTTAGTATTTCCATCTGGTTGCCCATCGTCAGCGGCCTCGTGCTGCTGGCCCTGGGGCGTGACGACCAGGCCAAGACCGTGCGCTGGCTGGCCCTGGTGGCCGCCGTCACCAGCTTCCTGGTGACGCTGCCGCTCATCACCGGCTTCGACACCAGCACGGCCGCTGCCCAGTTCGGCGAGAACCTGCCCTGGATCGATCGCTTCAACATCCGCTACCACCTGGGCGTGGACGGCATCTCGATGTGGTTCGTGCCGCTGACGGCCTTCATCACCGTGATCGTGGTGCTGGCGGCCTGGGAGGTGATCCAGTCGCGCGTGAACCAGTACATGGGCGCCTTCCTGGTGCTCTCGGGACTGATGATCGGCGTGTTCTGCGCGCTCGACGGCATGCTGTTCTATGTGTTCTTCGAGGCCACGCTGATCCCGATGTACATCATCATCGGCGTCTGGGGCGGCCCGCGGCGCGTCTATGCGGCCTTCAAGTTCTTCCTCTACACGCTGGCCGGCTCGCTCTTGATGCTGGTGGCCTTGCTCTACCTGTACTACAAGTCGGGCGGTAGCTTCGACATCCTGAGCTGGCACAAGCTGCCGCTGCCGTTGAACGCGCAGACCCTGCTGTTCTTCGCCTTCCTGGCGGCCTTCTCGGTGAAGGTGCCGATGTGGCCGGTGCACACCTGGCTGCCGGACGCCCACGTGGAAGCGCCCACCGGCGGTTCGGTGGTGCTGGCGGCCATCATGCTGAAGCTGGGGGCCTATGGCTTCCTGCGCTTCTCGCTGCCCATCGCCCCCGACGCGGCGCGCGAATACGCCTGGTTCATCATCGCGCTCTCGCTGATCGCGGTGGTCTACATCGGCCTGGTGGCGCTGGTGCAGAAGGACATGAAGAAGCTGGTGGCCTACTCGTCCATCGCCCACATGGGTTTCGTGACCCTGGGCTTCTTCATCTTCAACGAGCTGGGCGTGTCCGGCGGCATCGTGCAGATGATCTCGCACGGCTTTGTCTCCGGCGCGATGTTCCTCTCCATCGGCGTGCTCTACGACCGCGTGCATTCGCGTGAGATCGCCGACTACGGCGGCGTGGTCAACACCATGCCCAAGTTCGCTGCCTTCGCGCTGTTCTTCGCCATGGCCAACTGCGGCCTGCCGGCCACCGGCGGCTTCGTCGGCGAGTGGATGGTGATCCTGGGCACGGTGAAGGCCGACTTCTGGCTCGGCGCGATCGCCGCCACCGCCCTGGTGTTCGGCGCCGCCTACACCTTGTGGATGTACAAGCGCGTCTATTTCGGCGCCATTGGCAACGATCATGTGCGTGAACTCAAGGACATCAACGGCCGCGAGTTCCTGATGATGGCGCTGCTGGCCGCGGCGGTGCTGTGGATGGGTGTGTATCCCAAGCCCTTCACCGATGTGATGCATGTCTCGGTCACCGAGCTGCTCAAGCATGTGGCCATCTCGAAGCTCTGAGGGCCGATAAGCAAATGAACACCCAAATGAATTGGCTCGCGGTTTACCCCGAAATCGTCCTGCTGGGCATGTCCTGCCTGGTGGCGCTGGTGGACCTGTTCGTCACCGACCCGCGCCGCACGCCGACCTACTGGCTGACCCAGCTGACGCTGGCGGTGCTGGCCGGCATGCACTTCAGCTACTTCAACGCTGGCGGCACCGTCTATGCGATGCAGGGCATGGTGGTGTCCGACCCCATGGGCCATCTGCTGGCGGCCTTCGCGGCCGTTGCCACCATCGTCACCCTGGTCTATGCGCGCCCCTACGCCGAGTCGCGCGAGATGCTCAAGGGCGAGCTGTTCACGCTCAGCCTGCTGACCTATCTGGGCATCTGCATCATGGTGTCGGCCAACAACTTCCTGGTCATCTACCTCGGCCTGGAACTGATGAGCCTCTCGCTCTACACCCTGGTGGCGCTGCGCCGTGACCATGCGGTGTCGACCGAGGCCGCGATGAAGTACTTCGTGCTGGGTGCGCTGGCCAGCGGCTTCCTGCTCTACGGCCTGTCGATGATGTACGGCGCCACCGGTTCGCTGTCGATCCCGCGCGTGTTCGAGGTCATCAGCACCGGCGCCCCCAACAAGTCCGTGCTGATCTTCGGCGTGGTCTTCGTGGTCGCCGGCCTGGGCTTCAAGCTCGGCGCCGCACCCTTCCACATGTGGGTGCCCGACGTCTACCAGGGCGCGCCCACGGCCGCCACGCTGCTGCTGGGCGGTGCGCCCAAGCTGGCCGCCTTTGCCATCACCATCCGCCTGCTGGTGGAGGGCATGCTGGGCCTGGCGGTGGACTGGCAGCAGATGCTGATCGTGCTGGCGGTGATGTCGCTGCTGGTGGGCAATCTGGCCGCCATCGCGCAGACCAACCTCAAGCGCATGCTGGCCTATTCCACCATCGCGCAGATGGGCTTCATGCTGCTGGGCCTGGCCTCGGGCGTGGTCAACAACAACACGCTCTCGGCCGCCAATGCCTACAGCTCGGCGATGTTCTACGCCGTGACCTATGTGCTGACGACGCTGGGCAGCTTCGGCATGATCATGCTGCTGTCGCGCCAGGGCCATGAGTCCGAGCAGATCAGCGATCTGGCCGGCCTGGCCAAGCGCAGCCCCTGGTATGCGCTGGTGATGACCATCTTCATGTTCTCGCTCGCGGGCATTCCGCCCACGGCCGGCTTCTACGCCAAGCTGTCGGTGCTGCAGGCCCTGGTGTCCACCAATGTGCAGCTCTATCTGTGGCTGGCGGTGGCGGCGGTGCTGGTGTCCCTGGTCGGCGCCTTCTACTACCTGCGCGTCATCAAGGTGATGTTCTTCGACGAACCCAGCGATCGCTCGGCGCTCACCGCGCCCACCGATGTGCGCCTGGTGATGTCGCTGAACGGCGCCGCGGTGCTGGTGTTCGGCCTGCTGCCCGGCGGCCTGATGAATATGTGCGCCCAGGCCATCGTGCGCACGCTGGCGAGCTGATCCCCAGGTCCGTTCGATGAATCAGACCGCAGCCGTCTGGCTGGTGCTGCTGGTGGCGCTGGTCTCGGCCAACCTGCCGTATTTCAGTTCGCGTATCTTGCTGCTGGGCCCCAGGCGCCAACCCAAGGCGGTGGGCTGGCGCCTGCTGGAACTGCTGCTGATGGCCTGCCTGACCCTGGGCCTGGGCTTTGCGCTGGAGGCCCGCATGGGCCAGCGCCAGCCGCAAGGCTGGGAATTCTATGCCGCCGGCCTGTGCCTCTTCATCACCCTGGGCTTCCCGGGCTTTGTGTGGCGCTATCTGCGCCGCGGCCGGCACCAGGACTGAGATGCAGGCCGAGGACGACGATGGGCATCTGCGCGAGCAGTGCCTCGACTCCCAGCCGGTCTACGAGGGCCACTTCCTCCGCGTGCGGCGCGACCGCATCCGCCTGCCCGATGGCAGGGAGGCCGCGCGCGAATACATCCGCCATCCCGGCGCGGTGATGATCGTGCCCCTGCTGGACGACGGCCGCCTGCTGCTGGAGCGCCAGTACCGCTACCCGATGGGCCGCGTGATGCTGGAGTTTCCGGCCGGCAAGCTGGATGCGGGCGAGGGCGCGCTGGCCTGCGCCCAGCGCGAGCTGCGCGAGGAGACCGGCTACCAGGCGCGCGAATGGGCCCATGCCGGCGTGCTGCACAACGCCATCGCCTATTCGGACGAAGGCATCCAGATCTTCTTCGCGCGCGGCCTCAGCGCGGGCGCGCGCCAGCTCGACGAGGGCGAGTTCCTCGACCTGGTGACGCACAGCCCGGCCGAGCTGGACGCGCTGGCCCAGGCCGGCGCGCTGACCGACGCCAAGACCCTGGTGGCGATGCTCTGGCTGGCGCGCTGGCAGGCGGGCCAATGGGCGCTGGACTGGCAGCCGGCGCGCTCAGCGCGTTGAACGGCATCTGCCTATCATTCGAGCATGCTTGTCCTGAACCTCGCCTGTGAACATGGCCATCGCTTTGAAGCCTGGTTTGGCTCCGCGGCGGACTATGAGTCGCAGCAGGAGCGCCGGCTGGTGGCCTGCCCGCTGTGCGGCAGCCAGCAGGTGCAGCGCCTGCCCACCGCGGCGCGGCTGAATGTCTCCCATCTGCGTGCCGAGCCCAAGCCGGCCAGCAGCATGAAGGACGAGCAGGCCAGGGTGATGGCGGCGGTGCGGCAGCTGATGGCCAATACCGAGGACGTGGGCGAGCGTTTCACCGAAGAGGCGCGCCGCATCCACTATGGCGAGACCGAGGAGCGCGGCATCCGTGGCCGTGCCACCGCCGAGCAGACGCGCGAGCTGGTGGAGGAGGGCATCGCCGTGCTGCCCCTGCCGATGGCCGACGTGCTCAAGGGCACCCTGCAGTAGCACTGCTGACATGTTTGGGATCCGCCCCACCATGACCTGCGGCTATATTCCCGATCGCACGTAAGCTGCCCCCCGCGCCTTGGCCGTCCGGCCCGGGCGACTCTTTGCCTCTCACTAGAACTCTCGGAGCCCACATGCGTGAGTCCCTGCTCGCTGTTGCCATCGCCCTTGCCCTGGTGGCTTGCAGCAAACCCTCCAACGATGCTGCCAAGCCCGCCGGTGCCGGTGAGGCCAAGGCGGCCTCCGTGGCGGCCGGCGCCGACAGCAAGCCGCTGCTGGTGGCCGCCGAAGACCTGCGCGCCCTGGATCTGAGCAGCTTTGCCAGCGGCCCGGTGATCACCGGCTCGATCCAGCCCGAGCGCCGCGCCGATCTGCGCGCCGAAGTCTCGGCCATCGTGCTGCAGGTGCTGAAGGAAAACGGCGAGCCGGTGCGACGCGGCGACCTGCTGGTGCGCCTGGACGACACCGCGATCCGCGACAGCCTGGCCTCGGCCGAGGAGTCGGCGCGCGCCGCCGGCCAGAGCTTCGAGCAGGCCGAGCGCCAGTACCAGCGCCTCAAGACCCTGCAGGCCCAGGGCATGAGCTCGATCCAGGCCACCGAGGACGCCGAGATCCGCCGCAACAACGCGCAAAGCGATCTGGTGGCGGCCAAGGCCCGCGCCGCCACCGCGCGCCAGCAGCTGCAGCGCACCGAGGTGCGCGCGCCCTTCGACGGCGTGGTGAGCGAGCGCAAGGTCTCGGCCGGCGACACCGCCCAGGTCGGCAAGGAGCTGGTCAAGGTGATCGATCCGCAAAGCCTGCGCTTCGAAGGCCTGGTGGCCGCCGATCGCCTGGCCGAACTGAAGGTCGGCCAGGGCGTGCATTTCCGCGTCAACGGCTATGGCGCTGCCGGCTTCAACGGCAAGGTCAAGCGCGTGGACGTGGCGGCCAACGCCACCACGCGTCAGGTCGAGGTGATGGTGGCCTTTGCCGAGGGCGAGAAGCCCAAGGCCGCCGGCCTCTATGCCGAGGGCCATGTCGAGTCCAGCGCCAGCCAGGCTCTGCTGCTGGAAGACGCGGCCGTGCAGCGCGTGGGCGACAAGAGCTATGCCTGGCGCCTGCAGGGCGGCAAGCTGAACAAGGTGGAAGTGCAGCTGGGCGCACGCGATGTGCGCACCGGCAACTACGCGGTGCTGACCGGCCTGAAGGCCGGCGACCAGGTGCTGGCCAAGCCCGGCAGCACGCTCAAGGATGGCCAGAGCGTCGAGCTGCTGAAGGTGGCGGCGCAATCCTCCCCGACCGGAAAGTAAACCATGTTTCTTTCAGACTTCAGCATCAAGAAGCCGATCGCCACGATCGTCATCATCATCTCGGTGATGTGCCTGGGCTTGATGGCCCTGAAGAAGCTGCGCGTCAACTCGATCCCGGATGTGCAGGAGCCGATGCTGTTCCTGAGCATCGCCTACCCAGGCGCCTCGCCGGACACGGTGGAGCGCGAGGTGGTGAACCGCGTCGAGAAATCGCTGCAGGGCCTGTCGGGTGTGCGCAAGGTCAACTCGACCTCGCGCGAGGGCGCGGCCGAATTCCAGCTGATCTTCAACTTCAGCAAGAACCTGATCGAGGCCGCCGACGATGTGCGCAACGCCATCGCCACGGTGCGCTACAAGCTGCCGGTCGAAATGCGCGAGCCGGTGCTGCAGCGCTTCGACGTCTCGGCACAGCCGGTGATGCAGCTGGCGCTCTCGTCTACCAGCCAGAGCCATGCCGAGATCAGCCGCCTGGCCGAGGACCAGCTGGCCGACAAGTTCCGCAGCATCCCGGGCGTGGCCACGGTGGCGGTGAACGGCGCGCTGCGCCGCGAGCTGAGCGTGCTGCTACGCGCCGAGAAGCTGCGCGAGTACAACGTCTCGGTCACCGAGGTGGTGGCGGCGCTGCGCGCGCAGAACATCTCGGTGCCGGTGGGCAAGGTGCGCGGCCAGATGGAGGACCAGAGCATCCGCCTGCAGGGCCGCATCGAATCGCCCGCCGACTTCCAGCAGGTGGTGGTCAAGCAGATGGGCAGCGAGTCGATCCGCCTGGGTCAGCTGGCCCAGATCGGTGACGGCTTTGCCGAACTCGGCAGCTTCAGCGTGCGCAATGGCCGGCCCAATGTGGGCATCTCGGTCACGCGCACGCGCGACGCCTCCACCGTCACGGTGGCGGCCGAGGTCAACAAGCTGGTCACCAAGCTGGCCCCCACGCTCACCAAGGGCACGACCCTGGAGGTGACGCGCGACGAGGGCAAGGAATCGCAGGAGAACCTCGACAACGTCATCCACGCCCTGGTGTTCGGCGCCGGGCTGACGATTGCGGTGGTCTATGTGTTCCTGAACTCCTGGCGCTCCACCATGATCACGGCGCTGAGCCTGCCGACCTCGGTGATCGCCGCCTTCATCGCCGTCTGGCTGTGCGGCTTCACGCTCAACTTCATGAGCCTGCTGGGCCTCTCGCTGGCCATCGGCGTGCTGATCGACGATGCCATCGTGGTGCGCGAGAACATCGTGCGCCATATGGAGCGCGGCGCCGACCGCCGCACCGCGGCGCTCAATGGCACGGCCGAGATCGGCCTGGCCGTCGCCGCCACCACCTTCTCCATCGTCGCGGTGTTCATTCCCGTGGCCTTCATGCCGGGCGTGTCGGGCGAATGGTTCCGCCCCTTCGGCCTGACCGTGGTGGCCTCGGTGCTGGTGAGCCTGCTGATCTCCTTCACGCTGGACCCGATGCTGTCCGCCTTCTGGGGCGACCCACCGGGCGAGCACCACAAGCCCAAGACCGGCATCAGCCGCCAGCTGCAGCGCTTCAACAACTGGTTCGACCACCAGTCCGACCGCTATGGCCGCGTGATCGCCTGGGCCCTGCATCACCGCCGCTGGATGGCCGTGTTTGCGGTCGGCAGCCTGGTCGCCGCGGTGGTGTTGGCCGGCAAATTCCTCGGCACCAGCTTCCTGCCGACCTCGGACGCCGGCATGGTGGTGGTGAACGTGCGCACGCCCGCCAGCACCAACCTGGAATACGCCAAGCTCAAGCTGGAGGCGGCCGCCACGCTGGCGCGCGGCCTGCCCGAGACGGTGGCCACCAACAGCCGCGTGCGCGTCGGCGGCGGCACCATCTATGTGGACCTGGGCAAGGCCAAGCAGCGCCAGCGCTCGGCCGAGGAAATTGCCGCGGATCTGCGCAGCAAGGTCTCGCGCCTGGTGGGCGCCGAGTACACGGTGCAGGACAACCTCAACAACGGCGGCCAGAAGCCGGTGCAGATCCAGTTCAACGGCACCGATGCGCGCAAGCTGCTGGACATCAGCAACGACTTCATCGCCAAGCTGCGCGAGGTCAAGGGCGCGGTGGACGTGGGCCTGTCCGAGCAGGATCCGCAGAACGAACTGCAGATCGAGCTGAACCGCGGGCTGGCGAATTCGCTGGGCATCTCGGTGGGCGATGCGGCCCAGGCCCTGCGCGTGGCCTTTGCCGGCGTGGAGGTGGGCGACTGGGTCGACCCCACCGGCGAGACCCGAGACGTGGCGGTGCGCCTGCACCCCGATGACCGCGTGGACCTCAGCAATATCGAGCGCCTGCCGGTGTCGGTGGCGGGCACCAACCGCATGGTGCCGCTGGAGCAGATCGCCAGCATCCGCATGGGCCGCGGCCCCTCGCAGATCGAGCATGCCAATGGCAAGCGCACCATCACGGTGTCGGCCAATGCGCATGAGCGCTCGCCCGGCGAGGTCACCGCCGATGCGCTGAAGATCGCCAAGGCGATCGACTTCCCGCCCGGCTTCGGCCTGGAGCTGGGCGGCGATTCGGAGACCCAGAACGAGGTCTTCGGCGCCATGTTCATCGCGCTGATCAGCGGCGTCGGCCTGATGTACCTGATCCTGGTGATGCAGATGGGCTCGTTCACCGCGCCGCTGGGGGTGATGCTGTCGCTGCCGCTGTCGCTGATCGGCGTGGTGGTGGCGCTGCTGCTCACCAAGGGCACGCTCAACCTGATGAGCTTCATCGGCATCATCATGCTGATGGGCCTGGTGGCCAAGAACGCCATCCTGCTGCTGGATGCGGCGCGCCAGGAAGAGGCCGAGGGCATGGACCGCGAGGAGGCCCTGATGCATGCGGGCCGCAAGCGCCTGCGGCCGATTCTGATGACCACCTTCGCGCTGATCGCCGGCATGCTGCCGGTGGCCATCGGCGTGGGCGACGGCGGCGAGTTCTACCGCCCGATGGCGGTAGCCATCATCGGCGGCACCATCACCTCGACCCTGCTGACCCTGCTGGTGGTGCCGAGCTTCTACGACAGCATCGAGATCGCCAAGGACCGCATGTTCGCCAAGTTCCGTCGCCGCGATGCGCGCTGGAACACCCTGGTCGCCTTCGTGATGACCTTGGTCGAGGCGATCCTCGCGCTGACCCTGCTGCGCTTCGTGTTCCGCATGCTGCTCAAGCTGGGCGGGCTGGTGCGTGGCCGCCGCGGCGTACAGCCGGCCGGCGCCGACTGAGCCCGCGCACAAAGGCCCGGAAGGGGCTTTGTGGCTGGCGAAGGCCTTGGCGCGATACCAGCGCCGAGGCTGAGTCAGATCAGCCGGTTCGGATTCATCAGGCCCTGGGGATCCAGGGCCTTTTTGATGGCGCGCATCAGTTCGAGCGCCACCGGGTGCTTGCGCCGCGCCAGTTCCTCGCGCTTGAGCTGGCCGATGCCATGCTCGGCCGAGATCGAGCCGCCATGCGCCAGCACGGCGTCGAACACCAGCTCGTTGACGGCCCGCTCCTGGCTGCGCAGAAAGGCCGCCGCGTCCATGCCCTCGGGCGCCTGCACGTTGTAGTGCAGATTGCCGTCGCCCAGGTGGCCGAAGTCCACCAGCCTGATGCCCGGCCAGCGCGCCCGCAGCGCGGCGTCGGTGCTGGCGACGAAGGCGGGGATGCGCGAGACGGGCAGGGCGATGTCGTGCTTGATATTGAGCCCTTCCTCGCTCTGCGCCAGCGGGATGGACTCGCGCAGATGCCAGAGCGCATGCGATTGCTCCAGGCTCTCGGCCACCGCGGCATCGTGGATCAGGCCCTGCTCCAGTGCAGCCTCCAGCAGGCCTTCGAAGACCGCGCGGGCATGCGCCTCGCTTTCGCTGTCGGAGAGCTCCAGCAGCACGGTCCAGGGCTGCGGGCCCAGCGGCTGGGTGAGCTGCGGGAAATGCTTGGCCACCAGGCTCAGCGCAAAGCCGTTCATGACCTCGAAGCCGGTCAGGCTTGAGCCGGCGCGGGCCTGGGCCAGGCCCAGCAGCGCCACCGCCGCTTCCAGGCTGGCGCAGGCGGCCAGTGCCGTCATCTGCGCCAGCGGCGCCGGATAGAGCTTGAGCGTGGCCGCGGTGATGATGCCCAGCGTGCCCTCGCTGCCGATGTAGAGGTCGCGCAGGTCGTAGCCGGTGTTGTCCTTGCGCAGGCCGCCGAGCCCGTCCCAGATCTTGCCCTGCGGCGTCACCACCTCCAGCCCCAGGCACAGCTCGCGCGCATTGCCATAACGCAGCACCTGCGTGCCACCGGCATTGGCGGCGAGGTTGCCGCCGATGGTGCAGCTGCCCTCGGCGGCCAGGCTCAGCGGGAACAGCAGCTGCTGCGCCGCGGCCGCGGCCTGCACCGCCTGCAGGATGCAGCCGGCCTCCGCCGTGAGCGTGAGGTTGGCGGCATCGAGTTCGCGCACGCGGTTCAGGCGCTGCAGGCTCAAGAGCAGCTGCGCGCCGCTGGCGTCGGGCACGCCGCCGCCCACCAGCCCGGTGTTGCCGCCCTGCGGCACGATGCTCACGCCATGCGCGGCCGCCAGCCTGACCACCGCGGCCACCTCGGCGGTGCTGCCGGGGCGCACCACGCCCAGCGCCTTGCCGGCATAGCGCTTGCGCCAATCGCGCTCGTAGGCGGACAGGTCGCCCTCGCTGAGCACCTGGGCCTGCCCCAGGGTCGCGCGCAACTCGCTCAGCAGGGCCTGCGTCATGGCTGGTCCCGCTTGGCGGCCGCGAGGCGCTGGCGTACCTGCATCGCGCAGGCGACGAAGATGGCCACGCTCAGCAGCACTTCCAGCACCGCCAGGGCCTGCGAGAGCCCATGCTCGCTGGTGGCGCGCACGGCGCCCTCGGCGAAGTAAAGCCAGATCATCAGGCTGAGCCAGCGGAAGGTGTAGAGCCGGTAGCGCCACAGCCCCAGCAGCGGCAGCAGCAGGGGCAGGGCCTTGAGGGCCAAGGTGCCGCGGCCGGTGGGCGCCAGCCACAGCTCCCAGGCCAGGCAGAGCAGGAACAGCGCGGCCACGCAGGCCAGGGCGAGGTTGCGCGAGCGCGCTTCCTGCGGCCGCGGTTGGCTGCGCAGGGCGGGTGACTGAGGGGGGACTGTTGACATGTTTGGCATCATAGCCAGCATGACCACAACAAAAGCCCCGCGCGCCGCCAGCGGCGTCCCCGTCCGCAACCCGATCGCGCTGCTGTCCGCATTCATCACCGAGCTGCTCGCCTGGCCCTGGTGGCAGACCCTCTTGACCTTCCGCGAGCGCTTCAAGCAGGAGCGCCTGGGCCTCACCGCCGGTAGCCTCACCTTCACCACGCTGATCTCGCTGGTGCCGCTGCTGACGGTGATGCTGGCGCTGTTCACCGCCTTCCCGATGTTCTCGTCCTTCCAGTCGGCGCTGGAGCAGTATTTTCTGAAGAGCCTGATCCCGCCCAATATCGCCAAGCCCGTGCTGGCGGCGCTGACGCAGTTCGCCAGCAAGGCCAACCGGGTGGGCACGGTGGGCTTGGTGGTGCTGGGCTTCACCGCGCTGATGCTGATGCTCACCATCGATCGCACGCTCAACGCGATCTGGCGCGTGCAGCGCCCGCGCCCGATCGCGCAGCGGGTGTTGGTCTACTGGGCCGCGCTGACGCTGGGGCCCTTGCTGCTGGGTGCCAGCCTCACGCTCACCAGCTACGCGATCTCGGCCGGCCAGGGCCTGGTGAGCAATCTGCCGCGCAGCCTCAGCGTGCTGCTCAACAGCGTGGACATGCTGGTGCTGGGCGCCGCCATGGCCGGCCTGTTCCACTACGTGCCCAACACCCATGTGCGCTGGCGCCATGCCTTGATGGGCGGCGCCTTCGTCGCCATCGCCTTCGCGCTCGCCAAGAGCGGCCTGGCCTGGTACGTCAAGCAGGTGCCGACCTACTCGACCCTCTATGGCGCCTTTGCCACCGTGCCGATCTTCCTGATCTGGATCTATCTGGGCTGGGCCATCGTGCTGCTGGGCGCGATCCTGGCGGCCAATGCGCCCAGCCTGTCGACGCGCATGCGGCGCCGCACCGAGGCGCCGGGCCTGGCCTTCGAGCTGGCGCTGGAGAGCCTGCGCGAGCTGCTGCGCGCCCGTGATACCGGCGCGGGCGGTTTACACGGCCTGCAGCTGGCGGAGGCGCTGCGCGTCGATCCCTTGCAACTGGAGCCGGTGATCGACAGCCTGCTGGACCTGAACTGGGTGGGCCGCCTGGAAGAGGCCGGCGCGCAGCGCCTGGTGCTGCTGTGCGCGCCCGCCGAGGTGGCCGCGGCGCCGCTCATCCAGGCGCTGCTGGCCGAGCGCAGCGAGAGCCTGGCGGCGCTGTGGGGGCGCAGCGACTGGGAGCGGCTGAGCCTGGCCGAGCTACTGGGCTGATGGCTTCACGGATGCAGCACCACCAGCAAGGCGCTGGCGGGCTGCTTGCCGTGATTGCGGATCGCGTGCGGGCCATCCACCGCATAGCGCGCCGTCTCGCCGCTCTTGAGCTTTTGCGTCACCTGGCCGGCGCTCACCTCCAGCGCACCGCTGAGCACGCTGAGGTGCTCGCGCGAGCCGGGCTCGTGCGCGGCCGATTCCAGCGCGCCGCCCGGCTGCACCGTCAGCTCGTACCACTCGAACTGGCCCGCCAGGTCGATCGGGCCGAGGATGCGCAGCTTGCACAGCCCGTCCGGGCTGCTCATGCCCGGCGTGCCATGGGCCGGCACCACCTCGATGGCCGGCGCGCTGGGTCGCTCGCCGCCCAGCAGCTCCGAGAGGTCCACGCGCAGCGCGTTCGCCAGCCGCCACACCACCGCCACCGTGGGATTGGCCTGGTTGCGCTCGATCTGCGAGAGCATCGACTTGCTGACCCCGGCGCGGCGCGAGAGTTCGTCCAGCGACAAGCCCTGGCCCTGGCGCAGCGTTTGCAGGGTGGCGCCGACGCGCGGCGGCTCCAGGGTATCGAGATTGGGAACGGACATGCTGTCTTGACCGGTTGGGGTTAATCCTGGATACTGCACGAAAGTTCGATATAACGAACTGCGTTCTATTTAACGGATTGTGCACCAGGAGACCCATGATGACCACCAGCGTGAACAGCGGCGACGCCTTCTATGCGCATGTGCGCCAGGAACTGCAAGGTATCCGCGATGCCGGCCTGTTCAAGAAGGAGCGCGTCATCACCACGCCGCAGGGCGCCGATGTGCACACCGCCGAGGGCGGCGACGTCATCAACCTCTGTGCCAACAACTACCTGGGCCTGTCCTCGCATCCGGACGTGATCGCCGCCGCCCATGAGGCGCTGCGCACGCATGGCTACGGCCTCTCCTCGGTGCGCTTCATCTGCGGCACGCAGGACCTGCACAAGACCCTGGAGGCACGCCTGGCGCGCTTCCTCGGCACCGAGGACACCATCCTCTACGCGGCCGCGTTTGACGCCAACGGCGGCCTGTTCGAGCCGCTGCTGGGCGAGCAGGACGCCATCATCAGCGACGAGCTCAACCACGCCTCCATCATCGACGGCATCCGCCTGTGCAAGGCGCAGCGCTATCGCTACAAGCACAACGACCTGGCCGACCTGGAAGTGCAGCTGCAGGCCGCCCGCGCCAAGGGCGCGCGCCATGTCCTGGTGTTCACCGACGGCGTGTTCTCGATGGACGGCACCATCGCCCAGCTCGACAAGATCCGCGCGCTCACCGACCAATACGGCGCGCTGCTGGGCATCGACGAATGCCATGCCAGCGGCTTCCTGGGCAAGACCGGCCGCGGCACGCATGAGTACCGCAATGTGTTCGGCAAGATCGACATCATCACCGGCACCCTGGGCAAGGCCCTGGGCGGCGCCTCGGGTGGCTTCACCAGCGGCCGCAAGGAAGTGATCGAGCTGCTGCGCCAGCGCTCGCGCCCCTATCTGTTCTCCAACACGGTGGCGCCCAGCATCGTCGGCGCCTCGATCGCGGTGCTGGACCTGCTGGAAGCCTCCACCGCGCTGCGCGACAAGCTGGAGGCCAACACCGCCTACTTCCGCGCCGCCATCCAGGCCGCCGGCTTCGAGATCAAGCCCGGCACCCATCCCATCGTGCCCATCATGGTGTACGACGCGGTGAAGGCCCAGCAGCTCAGCGCCCGCCTGCTGGAGCTGGGCGTCTATGCCGTGGGCTTCTTCTTCCCGGTGGTGCCCAAGGGCCAGGCGCGCATCCGCGTGCAGGTCTCGGCCGGCCACGAGCGTCATCACCTCGAAAAGGCGGTGGCCGCCTTCACCCAGGCCGGCCGCGAGCTGGGTTTGATTCCCGCCTGAACAAAGCAACGCGTATGACCAAGATCCTCATCATCGGCGCCAACGGCCAGATCGGCACCGAGCTGGCGCAAGAGCTGGCGCTGCGCCATGGCAATGCCAACGTCATCACCAGCGACCTGGCCCCCGAGGGCCGCGTGCCCACGCTGACGCACGAGATGCTGGACGTGACCGACGCCGCCGCGCTCACCGCGGTGGCCAAGCGCCATGGCATCACCCAGGTCTACCACCTCGCCGCGGCGCTCTCCGCCACCGGCGAGAAGCACCCCATGTGGGCCTGGGACCTGAACATGAAGGGCCTGCTGAACGTGCTGGAGCTGGCGCGGGTGCAGAAGCTCGAGCGCGTGTTCTGGCCCAGCTCGATCGCCGCCTTCGGCCCCAAGACGCCGCAGCTGGCGACGCCGCAGGACACGGTGATGGACCCCAGCACCGTCTACGGCATCTCCAAGCTGGCCGGCGAGGGCTGGTGCCGCTGGTACCACGCCAACCATGGCGTGGACGTGCGCAGCCTGCGCTACCCCGGCCTGATCAGCTGGAAGACCCCGCCCGGCGGCGGCACCACCGACTACGCGGTGGAGATCTTCCACGCCGCGCTCAAGACGGGCCGCTACAGCTGCTTCCTCGAAGAGGGTCAGGCCTTGCCGATGATGTACATGCCGGACGCGCTGCGCGCCACCATCGAGCTGATGGAAGCGCCCGCCGAGGCGATCCGCGAGCGCGGCTCCTATAACCTGGCGGGCGTGAGCTTCACGCCGGCCGAGATTGCCGCGGCGATCCGCGCCGAGATCCCCGCTTTCGAGATCAGCTACGCGCCCGATTTCCGCCAGGCGATTGCCGCCAGCTGGCCGCAGTCCATCGACGACAGCCGGGCCAGGGCCGACTGGGGCTGGCAGCTGGCCTACGACCTGCGCGCCATGGTGGGCGACATGCTCAAGGAATTGCGTCCGCTCTTGACCTGAGTGCATGGACGGCGGCGTGGCGCTGCTAAGCTTGCAGCATGCGTGTGACCCCTGCTGCGCTCACTCTTGGCGCCATGCTGCTGCTTGGTGCCGGCCCCGCCGCTGCCCAGACCCTGCCGGCGGATGAGGAAGACTTTCGCTACCTGCTGGGCCTGGGCCTGCGCGCCGGCCCCGATTACTGGGGCTCGGAGCAGCGCAGCCTCAGCCTGAAGCCCTTGTGGGCGCTGCGCTGGGGGCGCTGGCGCATCTCCACCTCGGGGGCGGGGGGCTTGATGGGCTTTGGCAACGAGGCCGTCGGCCCGGGCCCCGGCGCCAGCCGCGAGCTGTTCCGCAGCAGCACGCTGCGCGTGGGCTTCGGCCTGCGCTTCGACAGCGGCCGCAACAGCGATGCCGTCAGCAGCACGGCGGGCTTGCCGGATGTGCAGCGCACCCTGCGCGGCCGCCTCTACGCGAGCTATGCGCTGGCGCCGCCATGGCAGCTTTCAGGTGCCCTGAGCCAGGATCTGCTGGGCAAACGCGGCGGTGCCGTGGCCACCATCGATCTGACGCGCCGCCTCTATCGCAGCCCGATGGCCGAGCTGAACGCCTTCGTGAGTGCCTCGGCGGGCGATCGCCGCCACATGCTCAGCTACTTTGGCGTGCCGGCCGACAGCCCGGCCGCACAACGCTATGGCCGCGCCTACGAGCCCGGTGCCGGCCTGCGCGACGCCACCCTGGGCGCCAACTACACGCGCGCCTTCGGCAGCCATTGGGTGGGCTATGCGGGCGCCAGCCTCAGCACTCTGCTGGGGCCGGCGGCCGACAGCCCGCTGGACCAGCGCCGCAGCGCCTTCGGCTGGAGCCTGGGGCTGGCCTACCGCAACTGAGACCCTAGAAGGGGATGCGCCCGGTCCAGATGTCCTTGTACATGACCCAGTCGCCCATGAAGCTCCAGAGCGGGCGCTTGAAGGAGGCGGGCTTGTTCTTCTCGAAGCCGAAATGGCCGATCCAGGCGCAGCCATAGCCGGCCACCAGGCCCAGCGGCAGGAACTGCCAGCTGCCGGTGGCCAGCAGCAGGGCCAGGCAAACAAGGCTCAGGCTCGAGCCCAGGAAGTGCAGGCGCCGGCAGGTGGGGTTGCGGTGCTCGCCCAGGTAGAAGGGGTAGAACTCGGCGAAGCTGCGGAAGTCCTGGACCTGGCTGGCGCTGCTCATGATGGGCTTCTCCTAGGCGATGGCGGTGCGGAGTGCATTCAATACCGGGTCCGGCGCCTCTGCCATCAGTGAATGCCCGGCGGGCACGCGATGTACCGTCGCCTTCAGCGCCGCGGCCAAGGCCTGGCTCTGCTTGGGGGCGGTCATCTGGTCGCGCTCGCCGAGGATGAAGTGCACCGGGCAGGTCACCGCTGGCGCGGCCTCGAGGCCATGGGCATAGGCATCGCAGACGCGGAAATCATGCTCGAACAGATTGCCATGGGTGTAGCCCGCCTGCACGCGCCGCATCAGCTGCAGATTGCCACCATGCAACCAGGCGCCGGGGCCGGGGTAGGAGGGCTTGCTGGCCTGGCTGCTGTGCGAGAACACATTCACCATGTCCATGGCATTGAGCGGCGCCGTGCGCGCGGTTTCCAGCAAGGCCTCGGAGACCTTCATCGGGTAGGCCGTGCCCACCATCACCAATCGGCCGGCGCGTGCCGGCGCCTGTGCCGCGGCCTCCAGGGCGATCAGCGAGCCCATGCTGTGGCCCACCAGGCTGGCCTGCTGCACGCCGGCGGCGTCCAGCACCTGTACGAGCCAGGCCCCCAGCGCCTCCACCGAGGGCAAGGCCTGACCCTCGCTGCGGCCGTGGCCGGGCAGGTCCAAGGCCAGCACGCCGTGGCCGTGGTGGGCAAACCAGCGGGCCAGCAGGGTCCAGACGCTGTGGTCGTGCAGGGCGCCATGCACGAACACGATGCAGGGCAGGGTGGGGTCGAAGTCCTTGCCGCCGGTATAGGCGTAGACGGTCTGTGCGTTGACTTGCAGCTTCATGGGGGGCTTACTTGGCAGCGATCTTGAGGGCGGTCTTGAGGTCGGCGATCAGGTCATCCGCATCCTCCAGGCCAATCGACAGGCGTATCGTGCCCGGCGTGATGCCGGCCTGGGCCAGTGCCGCATCGTCCATGCGGAAATGCGTGGTGCTGGCGGGGTGGATCACCAGCGAGCGGCAGTCGCCCACATTGGCCAGATGGCTGAAGATCTTCAGCGCCTCGATGAAGCGCTTGCCCTGTTCGCGGCTGCCCTTGAGATCGAAGCTGAACACCGAGCCGCAGCCCTTGGGCAACAGTTGTTGCGCCAGCGCATGGCTGGGATGGCTGGCCAGGCCCGGGTAGCCCACGCGCGCCACGCCGGGCTGGGCCTCCAGGAACTCGGCCACCTTCTGCGCGTTGGCGACGTGACGCTGCATGCGCAGCGAGAGTGTCTCGATGCCTTGCAGGATCAGCCAGGCGGTGTGCGGGCTCATGCAGGCGCCGAAATCGCGCAGGCCCTCGCGGCGCGCGCGCAGCAGGAAGGCGCCCACCGTGCTTTCCTCGCTGAACACCATGCCGTGGAAGCCCGCGTAGGGCTCGCACAGTTCGGGGAAGCGGCCGTGGCGCGCGTGCGCGGCCTGCCAGTCGAAGGCGCCGCTGTCGGCCAGCACGCCGCCTACCACCGTGCCATGGCCGCTCAGGAACTTGGTGGCCGAGTGGTAGACCAGATCGGCGCCATGCTCGAAGGGCCGCATCAAATAGGGCGTGGTGAGGGTCGAGTCCACCAACAGCGGCAGGCCGGCCTCATGGGCGATGGCGGCCACATTCGGTATGTCGAGCACGTCCAGGCCGGGGTTGCCCAGGGTCTCGCCGAACAGCAGCTTGGTGTTGGGGCGGATCGCCGCCTTCCAGGCGTCCAGGTCGCCGGGGCGCACAAAGGTGGTGGCAATGCCGAAGCGCGCCAGCGTGTAGTGCAGCAGATTGTGCGAACCGCCATAGAGCGCGGCCGAGGCCACGATGTGCGCGCCGGCGCCGGCCAGGGTGGCGATGGCCAGGTGAAGGGCGGCCTGGCCGCTGGCGGTGGCGATCGCGCCCACGCCGCCTTCCAGCGCCGCCACGCGCTCCTCGAACACCGCGGTGGTGGGGTTGGAGATGCGCGAGTAGACATGGCCGGCGCGTTCCATATTGAACAGCGAGGCCGCGTGCTCCGAGTTTTCGAAGACGAAGGAGGTCGTGAGGTGCAGGGGCGTGGCGCGTGCGCCGGTGGCGGGGTCGGGTGTTGCCCCCGCGTGTAGCGCCAAGGTATCAAAGCCAGGGTCGGCGTAGCCGGACATGGTGTCTCCGCTTGTGTTCGATGCGGGGATTGTGTGCTATGTTGGACGCCATCTGCCGCAGTCCATTACCCAGATCTCCGAGGAGGCCCACCATGAAAGTTGTCGACATACTCCGCGTCAAGGGCGGGACCCTCTACACGGTTGCGCCGGATCAAGCGCTGGCCGAAGCCATCGCCACCATGGCCGAATACGACATCGGCTCACTGGTGGTGATGGAGCATGGCGATCTGGTGGGCATGCTGACCTTTCGCGAGGTGATCGCGGCGGTGCAGCGCAATGGCGGCAGCGTCGGTTCCTCCATCGTGCGCACGGTGATGGACGACCATCCGCTCACCTGCACGCCCGAGACCGAGATCGACGAGGTGCGCCGCATGATGCTGGGGCGCCATGCCCGCTACATGCCGGTGCTGAACGGCAAGACGCTGATGGGCGTGATCTCCTTCTACGACGTGGCCAAGGCCGTGGTCGACAGCCAGGACTTCGAGAACCGCATGCTCAAGGCCTATATCCGCGACTGGCCGGTCGAGGAAGAGGGCGCCGACAGCGCCAAGCTCTGAGCGCGGCCCGCTGTCGATAGAATCCAGGCCACAGCCCGGCATCTCGGCCGGGCTCTGTTTTCTTGGATCCGGCATGTCAGGCAGCACATTTGGTGAGTTGTTCCGCGTCACGAATTTCGGCGAGAGCCATGGGCCGGCGATCGGCTGCGTGATCGATGGCTGCCCGCCCGGCCTGAGCCTTAGCGAGGCCGACATCCAGCCCGAGCTGGATCGGCGCCGCCCCGGCACCTCGCGCCATGTGACCCAGCGCAACGAGCCCGATGCCGTCGAGATCCTCTCCGGCGTCTACGAGGGCCTCACCACCGGCACGCCGATCTGCCTGCTGATCAAGAACACCGACCAGCGCAGCAAGGACTACGGCAACATCCTCGACACCTTCCGCCCCGGCCACGCCGACTACAGCTACTGGCGCAAATACGGCCTGCGCGATCCGCGCGGCGGCGGCCGCTCCTCGGCGCGCCTGACCGCGCCCATGGTGGGGGCCGGCGCGGTGGCTCGCAAATGGTTGAAGCAGCAGTACGGCACCGAGTTCCGCGGCTGCATGACCCAGCTGGGCGAGCTGGAGATCCCCTTCGAGGGCTGGCAGCATGTGGGGCAGAACCCCTTCTTCGCCGCCAACGCCAGCAAGATCGCCGAGCTGGAGGACTATATGGACGCGCTGCGCAAGGCCGGCGACTCGGTGGGTGCGCGCATCCGCGTGGAAGCCACCGGCGTGCCGGTGGGCCTGGGCGAGCCGCTGTTCGACAAGCTGGACGCCGAGATCGCCTACGCGATGATGGGCATCAACGCGGTCAAGGGCGTGGAGATCGGCGCCGGCTTTGCCAGCGTGGCGCAGCGCGGCAGCCAGCATGGCGACGAGCTGACCCCCGGCGGCTTTGCCAGCAACAACGCCGGTGGCGTGCTGGGTGGCATCTCCACCGGCCAGGATCTTTCGGTCTCGATCGCCATCAAGCCCACCAGCTCGATCCGCAGCGCCAAGGCCTCGATCAACCGCGCCGGCGAGCCCACCCAGGTGGAAACCTTTGGCCGCCACGACCCCTGCGTGGGCATCCGCGCCACCCCCATCGCCGAGGCCATGCTGGCCCTGGTGCTGATGGACCATGCGCTGCGCCACCGCGCGCAATGCGGTGACGTGCGGCACGCGCTGCCGGCCATCCCCTCGCACATCTGATGGCCGACGCGGCCGCTGCCCCCGGCCGCACGCTGGGTGCCTGCGCGCTGCTGTCCTTCGCCTATTTCGCCAGCATCGGCGCCTTCAATCCCTACGCGCCGCTCTGGTACAAGGAACTGGGCCTGCCGGTGTTCGCGATCGGCGTGCTGGTCTCGATCTCGAGCTGGACGCGGCTGTTCGCGCCCTATGCCTGGGGCGCGCTGGCCGACCGCAGCGGCCAGCGCGTGCGCCTGATCCGCTGGGCCAGCCTGGCCTGCCTGCTGGCCTCGCTGGGCTTTCTGCTGCCACCCAGCTTTGCCAGCCTGGCGGCGGCCTGCTTTCTGATGTACCTGTTCAACGCCGCCATCGTGCCGCTCACCGAGACCGTGGTGGCGGCGCAGTTGGTGACCCAGGGCGGCGGCATGGATGCGCGCAAGTACGGCCGCGTGCGCGTCTGGGGCTCGGTCGGCTTTCTCAGCACGGTGCTGCTGGCCGGCTGGTGGTTCCAGCATTTCGGCATGCGCTACTTCGCCTGGACCGTGATCGCCCTGCTGCTGCTGGTGGTGTGGGCCGCGCACCGCCTGCCCGAGCAGCATGCGCCCTCGCATGGCCATGAGCCGGCGCCGCCGCTGCGCGAGGTGCTCAGCCACCCGGAGGTGCGCTGGTTCTTCGCCGGCGTGTTCCTCACCGTGCTGGCGCATTCGGCCCTCTATGCCTTCTTCAGCCTCTACCTGGACGAGCTGGGCTACGGCAAGCCGGTGGTGGGCGGGCTGTGGGCGGTGTCGGTGGTGGTGGAGATCGTCTGGTTTGCCTTCCAGGGCCGCTTGCTGGAGCGCGGCAGCCTGCATGGCTGGCTGATGGCGGCGGCGCTGCTGTCGGCCGCGCGCTTTGCCGCCACCGCCGCTTTCGGTGCCTGGGTCTGGGTGCTGGTGCTGGCGCAGTGCACCCATGCGCTCACCTTTGCCGCCCAGCACACCGCCTGCATCGCGCTGGTGACTCGCTACTTCCCGGGGCGCTTGCGCGGCCGCGGCCAGGCGCTCTACTCGGTGCTGGGCTATGGCTGCTCGGGCGTGCTGGGCAGCGTGGGCGGCGCCTCGCTGGCCTCGCTGTGGGGCTATGCCGCCACCTTCTGGGCGGCCACCGCGGCGGCGCTGCTGGGCGCGCTGTGCTGCTGGCGCAGCGCCCGGCTGGACGCCACGCGCTGACGCGTGCACTTTGCATTTCGTCACGGTTGGTCACGCATGGGCCACCTTTTGTCCGTGCTGTGAGCAGTCGGGGTCGAGCAATCCGCAGTTCGTCGCAGGCCCCCTGGCAGCCGCGAATCGCGTCCCTACACTGCCCCCACTTTCAACATCCGCTTCGATCGGGGGAACCATGCGCAAGCAATGGATTTATGGTGGTGTGGCCGTGGCCATCTTGGCCGGTGGTACCGGTGTGGCCGTGTTTGCCAGCAAGGGCGATAGCCCCAAGAAACCCGATGACAAGAAGGCCGAGGTGGCCCTGGAGTTCACCGCCGGCGAGGTCGTCAAGCCGTCCAAGGTCAGCATGCCCGAGCTGATCGAGTTCTCGGGCCCGCTGGTGGCGCCGGGCACGGTGGTGGTGCGCAGCAAGTCGGCCGGCACCCTGCTCAGCCTGGCGGTGGCCGAAGGCAGCCGCGTGCACGTCGGCCAGGCCCTGGGCCAGGTCGATCTGGAGGAGCTGCGCTACCGCGCCGCTGAGCGCAGCGCCAGCGTCGAATCCGCCCGCGCCCAGCTCGAGCAGGCCGAGCGCCAGTACAAGGCCAACCAGGGCCTGGCCGATCAGAAATTCATTGCCTCCACCGCGCTGGACACCTCGCGTGCCGCGCTGGAAGCGGCGCGCGCCTCCCTGCTCAGCGCCAAGGCCCAGTACGACACCAGCCAGGTGGTGCTGCGCCAGGCCGCCCTGGTGGCGCCCATCAACGGCGTGGTGTCCAAGCGCCATGCCCTGCCGGGCGAGAAGCTGGCGCCCGAGCAGCAGATCCTCAGCATCGTCGACCTCAGCAAGCTGGAGCTGGCGGGCCTGGTGGGTACGCACGAGGTCAGCCGGCTCAAGCCCGGCATGGCGGTGAACGTGCGCATCGAGGGCGTGGACAAGCCGGTGGAGGCGCGCATCGCCCGCATCGCGCCGGCCGCCGAACCCGGCACCCGCTCGATCGGCGTGACCCTGGAGCTCAGCAACCCCAAGGAGGAGTTTCGTGCCGGCCAGTACGCGGTGGCCCGCGTGGAGCTGCAGGACGATGCGCAGCGCCTGGCGGTGCCGATTGCCGCGGTGGGCAGCACCTCGGGCCAGGACCATGTCTGGATGATCGAAAAGGGCGCGCTGGTGCGCCGCATCGTCACCACCGGCCGGCGCGACCAGCGCGAGGGCCGCGTCGAGGTGCTGCAAGGCCTCAGCGCGGACGCCCAGGTGCTGGCGGCGCGCTTCGACAATCTGCGCGAAGGCAGCAAGGCCGAGGTGGTGGCCGCCAAATCCAAGGATGCCAAGGTGGCCAGCGCCGTGGCAGCCCCGGCGGCCAACTGAGGAGCACGCCATGTGGATGACACGCGTCTCGATTCAAAACCCGGTCTTCGCCACCATGGTGATGGTGGCCCTCTGCGTACTGGGCCTGTTCAGCTACGCCAAGCTGGGCGTGGAGAACCTGCCCGACATCTCCATCCCGGTGGCCTCAGTGGACGTGCGCTACCCCGGCGCCTCGCCCGAGGCGGTGGAGCGTGAAATCGCCAAGCCGCTGGAAGAGGCGCTCAACAGCATCGCTGGCGTCGAGAAGGTGATCTCGCGCAGCTTCGAGGGCCGTGTGCAGGCCCAGGTCGAGTTCGGCCTCAACACCGACATGGGCCGCGCCATGCAGGAGGTGCGCGACCGCGTCTCCGCCGTGCAGGCGATCTTCCCCAAGGACGCCAAGGCGCCCACCGTGGCGCGCGCCTCGGTGGAGGAGAACCAGCCGGTGGTGCTGGCCGCGCTGATGAGCAAGACGCGCCCGGCGCGCGAGCTCTCCATGATGGCCGAGCTGACGGTGGCCAAGCGCCTCGGTCGCGTCGACGGCGTGGCGCGGGTGGACGTGAGCGGCATGGTGACGCGCGAGGTGCGCATCGATCTGGATCCGCTGCGCCTGCGCGCCTACAACGTCACGCCGGCCGAAATCTCGGCCGCCCTGCGCGACGCCAATATGGACCAGCCCGTGGGCCTGATTTCCGACCAGACCGCCGACGCGATCCTGCGCGTCGAGGGCCGCGTCAAGGATCCCAAGCAGTTCGTCAACGTGGTGGTGGCGCGGCGTGGCAATCTGGTGCTGACCCTGGGCGACCTGGGCAAGCTGGTCGAGCGTGAGCGCGAGGCCGACAGCATCGCGCGCATCAATGGCGCCCAGGCCGTGACCTTCAATGTCTTCAAGCAGCAGGACGCCAACATCGTCGCCACCGGCGACGGCGTCAAGGAAGCGATGGCCGAGCTGCGCAAGAGCCTGCCGGCCGACGTCGAGCTGAACCTGATCTATGCCTCCAGCGACAACGTCAAGAATTCGCTGGAAGGTCTCAAGCACACCCTGATCGAGGGCGCGCTGCTGACCGTGGCCATCGTGTTCCTGTTCCTGCACAGCTGGCGCTCCACCATCATCACCGGTCTGACCCTGCCGATCGCGGTGATCTCCAGCTTCATCGCCGTGCATGCCTTCGGCTTCACGCTCAACTTCATGACCATGATGGCGCTCTCGCTGTGCATCGGTCTGTTGATCGACGATGCCATCGTGGTGCGCGAGAACATCGTGCGTCATGTGGCGATGGGCAAGGACCACCACCGCGCCGCCGAAGACGGCACCAACGAGATCGGCCTGGCGGTGATGGCCACCACCTTCGCGATCTGCGCGGTGTTCGTGCCGGTCTCCTTCATGGGCGGCATCATCGGCAAGTTCTTCTACCCCTTCGGCATCACGGTGGCGGTGGCGGTGCTGGTGAGCCTGTTCGTCAGCTTCACGCTCGACCCGATGCTGAGCTCGGTCTGGAAGGACCCGCCCAGCCACTACCTGAAGCGCATGCCGGTGATCGGGCACATGATCCGTGCCACCGACCTGGGCATGGATGTGCTGCACCGGGTCTATGAGCGCACCATCCGCTGGGTGTTCTCGGGTCGCCGCTACCGCGCCTGGCTGCCGGTGTTCGCGCGCCCCTTCGATGCCCAGGGCCTGCGCGACCGCACGCAAAAGCGCCGCCTGCGCTTTGCCACCATCACGCCGCGCGGCCTGGTGCTGTGGGGCGGCACGCTGAGCTTCTTCATTGCGCTGGTGCTGGCCGGTTTCGTGGGCTCGGAGTTCGCGCCCAAGACGGATGACAGCTTTACCCAGATCAACCTGCGCCTGCCGGTGGCCTCCAGCCTGGAGCGCAGCAGCACCAAGGTGGCGCAGATCGAGGAGATCCTGAACCGCTACCCGGAGATCAAGACGGTCTCCACCGTGGTCGGCAGCACCGGCGAGGGCCTGGCCACCGGCCGCAACCAGGCCACGCTGAGCATCTCGCTGGTGGACAAGAAGGCGCGCAAGCGCAGCCAGAAGGAGATCGAGGACGCGATCCGCGCCGACATCGCCAAGATCCCCGGCGTGGACGCCAGCGTCGGCGGCAACCGCGAGATCTGGATCACCATCCTGGGCAACGATCCCGAGGTGCTGACCCAGGTGGCCAACGATCTGGTCGCCAAGATCAAGAAGATCAAGGGGGCCGTGGACGTGGAGACCACCGTCAAGCCTGGCCTGCCGGCCTTCGCCGTCAAGCTCAAGGATTCGGCCATCCGCGAGCTGGGCCTGACCGGCCCGCAGGTGGCAGCATCGCTGCGCGCCTATGTCAATGGCGACGTGGCCACCTACTGGACCACGCCCGATGGCAACCAGGTCGAGGTGCTGCTGCGCCTGCCGGTGGAGCAGCGCCAGCGTGTCGACCAGATGCTCAAGCTGCCGGTGGCCTTTGCCAAGGACGGCTCGCCGATCGCCTTGGACCAGGTGGCCACCATCGAGCCGGTGTTCAACCCCGAGGTGATCCGCCGCCAGAACCTGCAGCGCCGCGAGGCGGTGTTCGCCGGCGTCGAGGGCCGCCCCTCCGGCGACGTCAACGCGGATGTGCAGAAGCTCATCAAGGCGACCCACCTGCCGCCCGGCACCAGCTTCAATGTGGACGGTGCCGGCAAGCAGCAGGCCGACGCCTTCAAGGGTCTGCTGGCGGCCATGGGCCTGGCGGTGATCTTCATCTACATCGTGCTGGCCAGCCAGTTCGGCAGCTTCGTGCAACCCATCGCCATCATGGCCTCGCTGCCCCTGGCCCTGATCGGCGTGATGCTGGCCCTGTTGGTCACCGGGACCACGCTGAACGTGTTCTCGATGATCGGCCTGGTGATGCTGATGGGCCTGGTGACCAAGAACGCCATCCTGCTGGTGGACTTTGCCAATCATGCACGCAAGGCCGGCGCCTCGGTGCCCGATGCCCTGCTGCAGGCCGGCCTGATCCGCATGCGCCCCATCATCATGACCACCGCGGCGATGGTGTTCGGCATGTTGCCGATGGCCATCGCGCTCAACGAGGGTGGCGAGATCCAGGCGCCGATGGGCCGCGCCATCATCGGCGGCGTGATCACCTCGACCATCCTGACCCTGGTGGTGGTGCCGGTGCTGTACTCCTACCTGGTGCGCCTGCGCAAGCCGGCGCCCAAGGGCTCGCAGACTGCCGCGGCGGACGCGGCCCATGGCAGCGCGATGCCGCTGGACATGCCCGGCGCCATGCCCGCCGCGAAGGACTGACGGTTCAAGCTTGCGGTGAGACGCAGGCTGGAGGCCCCGACTGGTTCGGGGCCTTTTTTTCGTCGCAGTGGCGGCGCCACAGCTGCCGCAGCGCCGCTTCGAAATGCGTGGCGAAGCGGGGCGCGTCGCACAGCGGCGAGCGCAGCAGGCGCGCGCGCAGATCCTGGCGCAACACTGCCAGGGTCGGCAGGTCGGCGGCATGCCGCTGCGCCAAGGCCAGATAGTCGGCGCGGTCGGCGGCCACCCAATCCGGCAGCTGCAGGTTTTGCATGATGCTGACGCCCTGGCGCGACAGCGGCGTGGTGCCGGCCAGGGTCAGCACCGGCACGCCCATCCACAGCGCCTCCATGCTGGTGGTGCCGCCGGGGTAGGGGAAGGGGTCCAGCGCGATGTCGACGTTTGCGTAGCAACGCAGATAGTCTGCGCGCGGGCTGGCGCCCTCCAGCCACAGGCGCTCGGCGGGCACGCCCAGCGCGGCAAGGCGGGCCTGCAGGCCGGCGCGCGTGCTGGCGATATCCAGCTGGGCATTCTTCAGGTATAGCCGGCTGCCCGGCACCGCGGCCAGCAGCTCGGCCCACAAGCGCAGCACCGCGTCGTTGAGCTTGTTGAGCTTGTTGAAGCAGCCGAAGGTGAGATGGCCGCGTGCGGCAGCGGGCAGGGGGGCTACCGGCAGGGCCGGCGTGGGCGGCGTGAAGCACAGAAAACTCTCGGGCAGGCGCCACAGCCGTTCGGTGAAGGCCGCCTCCGTGCCCGGCGGCGCAATCCAGGGGTCGCTCAGCACATAGTCGATGGCGGCTACGCCGGTGCTGGCGCAATAGCCCAGCCAGGAGAGCTGCAGCGGCGCGGGCTTGCGCGCGAACAGGGGCAGGCGGTTGCCCGCGGTGTGGCCCGAGAGATCGATCAGGATGTCAACGCCGTCCGCCTCGATCTGCGCCGCCAGCTGCGCATCGCTCATGCCCTGCACCTGGCGCCAGCCTGAAACGCTGGCCTTCAGCGCTGCGCTGAGGCCATCATGCTGCGCGCTATTCGCGTAGATCAGCAGGGCCAGCCTGTCGCTGGCCTGCGCCGCCAAGGCCGCCAGCAAGGTTTGCAGAAAGTAGCCGACCGGATGCTCGCGCAGGTCGGCCGACACCAGACCGACGCGCAGGCAGCGCGCCGGCTCGGCGGCGTCGGGCCAGCTGTCGCGCGCCGGGGTGATGCTGGCCAGCGTTGCGCCATAGCCTTCGGCCGCGGCGCGCGCCGCAGCCGCCGTATCCGGCTCCAGATGGCACTGCAGGAACAGCAGGTCGCTATGGGCCCAGCGCTGCTCGGGTTGCAGTGCCAGGATGCGCCGATAGCCATGCGCGGCGCCGTCGAAGTCGCCGAGTTCGCGCAGGGCGGCGGCCAGATTGCCATGGGCCAGCGTGTCGTCGGGGCGGGCGGCGATGGCGCGACGGTAGAGCGTCAAGGCTTCGTCGAGACGGCCCTGGGCCTTCAAGGTGTTGCCGAGGTTGTTCAGCAATTCGGTGGCGCCGGGATCGAGCGCGAGGCCGCGCCGGTAGAGTGCCTCCGCGTCGGCAAGCCGGCCCAGCCCCTGCTGCAGCAGGCCCAGATTGCACAGGGCGGGCAGATGCTGGGGTTGCCGCCGCAGCAGCTGCTGGTAGCGGGCGATCGCGGCGTCGGTCCGGCCCTGCGCGGCCAGGGCATGGGCCGCATCGAACAGCGCCTTGCCCAGCAGCGACTGAGCGGCGGCGAAGTCGGGCTTGAGGGCGAGCGCGCGCTCAAACGAAGCCAGCGCCTCGTCCATGCGGCCAAGCCGCTGCAGCACCAGGCCCAGATTGCAATGCGCTTCGACGAAACCCGGCTTCAGTTGCAGGGCGTGTTGCAGGCAAGACTGGGCTTCGTCCAGCCGCCCGGCGCGCATCAGCGCCAGGCCAAGGTTGCCATGCGCCTCGGCGAAATCGGGGCGCAGCGCGAGGGCGTCCCGGTAGCAGCTCAGCGCCTCCTCATGCCGGCCCTGCTGGCTCAGGAGATTGCCCAGATTGCTGGGCAGTTCGGCATCGTCCGGCAGCAGCGAGCGCGCGCGCCTCAGCGTCTCGATGGCCTCCTTGCCCTGGGCCTGCAGGGCGACGCCGAGCGCCTTCCAGAGCGAGCCCGAGTCCGGAAAGCTCAGCAGCAATGCGCGTGCGGCCCGCTCCATCTCGTCATAGCGCCTGGCGTTGAAGCTCAGCAGCAGAGGCTGCAATTCGAGCGGAGAAGGGTCGCGCGTTGCGCTCATCGTTGGGGCATTGGGGCTGTTCTGGCGGGCGGCGCGATTATCCAGGCACGGCGCGCCGCCAGCGTGCCACAGCGCTGGGGCAGACCCGGCTTGTGGATTGGTTCAGGATCGCTAGCATGCGCTTCCACATGCGACATTCACTGCTTGCTTTCGCCATTGGCCTCGCCTGCTGCCTGCCAGCGATGGCGCGCGCCGCGCCCGCCCTGCGCCTGCTCAGCGAAGAGTTCGCACCGGTCAATTTCAGCGAGAACGGCGTTGGCAAGGGCCTGTCGGTCGAGATCGTGCGCGAGATCCAGCAGCGCCTGGGGGCGCCGGCCGAGATCGAGTTCATGCCCTGGAGCCGCGCCTACCGCGAAGCCCAGGGCCGTGAGCCGGTGGCGCTGTTCGCGATGGCGCGCACGCCGGCGCGCGAGAAGCTCTTCAAATGGGTGGGCCCCATCGTCACCTTCTACAGCTCGATCTACGCCCCCAACGGCGACGGCGTGCGCCTGCGCAGCCTCAACGATGCGAAGAAGGTCAAGGCGGTGCTGGTGGTGCGCGACTGGTACACCGGCGAGCAGCTCAGCACCCAGGGCTTCAAGAACCTGGTGCCGGTGAGCGACCCGGTGCAGGGCATCAAGATGCTGCAGGCGCGGCGCGCGCCGCTGTTTGCCACCGAGCGCATCACCATGCCGCAAATCATGGCCCAGGCCGGCGTGCCGGCGGACGCTTTCGAGGTGGTCTACAGCTTTGCCAGCTCCGAGGGCTATATCGCCTTCTCGCTCACCACGCCCGATGCCACTGTGAAGGCCTGGCAGCAGCAGCTCGATGCGATGAAGCAGGACGGTCGCTTTCTGACCATCTACAAGCGCTGGTTGCCGAACGACAACCCGCCGCTGGGCAAGCGCTGAGAAGGCGCTAGAGGCTTTGCCTCAGCACCAGCTCGTAGCCCAGGTCCAGGCTGGGCGCGGCGGGCTGCTCGCCGCGGATCAGGCCCAGCAGCATGCGTGCGGCTTCGCGGCCGATCGCGGCACGCGGCGTGCGCACCGTGCTGAGCGCCGGCAGCATCTGGTCGCTGCCGGTCAGGTCGTTGAAGCCTGCCACCGCCACCCGCGCGGGCACGGCAATGCCCAGGCGCAGCGCGGCCAGCAGCGCGCCCTGGGCCAGGTCGTCGTTGCAGAAGAAGATCGCATCGGTGTCGGGCTGCTCGCGCATCAGCTGCTCGAACAGTTCGGCGCCCAGCGCCATCGAGGAGGGGCGGGGCGAGAGCAGCTCGCGCTTGGGCTCGTGGCGGCCGGCCAGCTGCATGGCCTGGCGATAGCCGCTGGCGCGCTGCAGGGTGCGCGGATCCAGTTGGGCGGCCACGAAGGCGATGCGCTGGCGGCCATGTGCGAGCAGGCATTGCGTCATCGCGCGGCCGGCGTCCGACTGCGAGAAGCCCACGCTGTAGACCCCCGGCTCGGCATGCGTTTCCATGACATGCACGCAGGGCACGCCGCTGTCGGCGATCAGGCGCCGGGCGGCCTCGGTGCGGTCGAAGCCCGTCACGATCAGGCCGGCCGGACGGTGCATCAGGTAGGCGCGCAGCAGCGCCTCCTCCTCGTCAGGGCGGTAATGGGTGACGCCGATCAGGCTTTGGTAGCCGGCCTCCAGCAGGCTGCGCTGGGCCGCGTCCAGCAGGTCCACGAACAGGGCATTGCTGAGCAAGGGGATCAGCACGGCCACCTGGGTGCTGCGCGAGGAGGCCAGCGCGCGCGCCGCCGGGTCGGGCACATAGCCCAGGCGTTCGGCGGCCTCGCGCACCCGGGTCACCAGCTCGCTGGCGACCGCGCGTTCGCCGCGCAGCGCACGCGA
The DNA here is from genome assembly GCF_030254645.1 of Paucibacter sediminis. NCBI lineage: Bacteria > Pseudomonadati > Pseudomonadota > Betaproteobacteria > Burkholderiales > Sphaerotilaceae > Roseateles > Paucibacter sediminis. Next base: position 4,311,841 of record NZ_CP116346.1, on the reverse strand, counting down.
CACAGTGATGGGGCTGACGCCCGCTGCCTGGGCCACCTCGGCCAGCGTGGTGCGGCCGGTGGCGCGGCGTCGTTTTGGTGCGGTTGGCGCGGACATGGCCGTAGTTTCCCTGATGTGGTGCGTCTGGTTTGGGCACTAGGATAGCGCTGTCCTGCCCTTGGAGCCATGCGGTGTTTCACCCATGCGAGGCCGGGGCGCTTGCAGCAGGTGCCGGGTCACCTGGTTTTTTTACTTGAATGGGATAGCGCTGTCCAATGCATGCCATCACCGTCATGGGTGTCGCCGGTTGCGGCAAGACCAGCTTGGGTCAGGGGCTGGCAGCGGCCCTGGGCTTCACCTTTCTGGAGGGCGACAGCTTTCACGATGCGGCGTCGGTGGCCAAGATGGCGGCCGGCAGCGCGCTGACCGACGCCGACCGCCATGGCTGGCTGGAGCGCCTGGCGCTGCAGCTGCAGGCCCATCCCCAGGGCGTGGTGCTGAGCTGCTCCGCGCTCAAACGCAGCTACCGCGAGCGCCTGCGCGCGGCGCGGCCGGATTTGGGCTTCGTGTTCCTCGAGATCAGCCCCGAGCTGGCGCTGCAGCGCGTGGCCGCGCGTGCGCACCAGCATCTGTTCCCCGCCAGCCTGGTGCAAAGCCAGTTCCAGACCCTCGAATCGCCAAGCGGCGAGGCCAGGGTCCTCACGGTCCCGGCGGCCTTGCCGCCGCAAGAACAACTCGACCTGGCCGCCGGCTGGGCAAGGAGCCAAGCGTGACCAGCAACAGCAGTTCCGGCAGGCCACTCTGGCTGCGCCTCAGCGAGGGCGCGATGGCCGCCTGCCTGGCGGTGATGGCCGCCGCCGTCTTTGTCAACGTGGTGTTGCGCTACGGCTTCGGCAGCGGCGTGGCGGCGAGCGAAGAGCTCTCGCGCCTGCTCTTTGTCTGGATGGTCTTCATCGGCGCCACTGCCGCCTATCCGCGCGGCGAGCACATGGCCTTCACCAGCTTTCTGCTGCCGCTGCGCAGCCGGCCGCGCGCGCTGATGCTGATGGCCGCCGTGATCCGCGCCGCCGTGGTGCTGGCGGCCAGCCTGGTGGCCTGGGGCGCCTGGCAGCAGGTGCGGGTGGGCATGGACAGCCAATCGGTGGTGCTGGGCTATTCCAGCGCGCTGCTGCCGCTGCCAGCCCTGCTCAGCTCGCTGGCGATCGCGCTGATGGCGTTATGGCAGCTGCTGCGCGCTGCGCCGCTCGATCTTAGCCACGACCTGGAGGTGGAATGATGGTCATGGGCTTGAGCAACGAGGCGCTGGCCTTCGTGATCTTCTCCGTCGGCATGCTGGCGCTGATGGGCATCGGCATGCCGATGGCCTTCGCCCTCGTGCTGACCGGCGCCGGCATGGCCTGGGCGCTGGATTTCTGGGACACCCAGCTGCTGGCGCAGAACCTGGTGGCCGGGGTGGACAGCTTCCCGCTGCTGGCCGTGCCCTTCTTCATCCTGGCCGGCGAGCTGATGAATGCCGGTGGCATCAGCCGGCGCATCATCACCATGGCGCAGGCCTGGGTGGGCCATATCCGCGGCGGCCTGGGCTTCGTGGCGATCGGCGCCGCGGTGCTGATGGCCAGCATGAGCGGCTCGGCGCTGGCCGACACCGCCGCGCTGGCCACCATCCTGCTGCCCATGATGCAGCGCCATGGCTATCCCATGCACACCTCGGCCGGGCTGATCGCCTCGGGCGGCATCATCGCGCCCATCATCCCGCCCTCGATGCCCTTCGTGATCTATGGCGTGACCACCAACACCTCGATCTCGGCGCTGTTCCTCTCGGGCATCGTGCCGGGGCTGATCATGGGCGTGGGCCTGGTGGTGGCCTGGAAGCTGCAGCTGCGCAAGATCGATCTGCCCCAGGGCGAGCCGCTGCCGATGCGCGAGCGCCTGCGCGCCACCGTGAAGGCCTTCTGGGCCCTGCTGATGCCGCTGATCATCATCGGCGGCATGAAGTCGGGCCTGTTCACGCCCACCGAGGCGGCCGTGGTGGCGGCCGTCTATGCCCTGGTGGTGGCTTTCTTCGTGCACCGCGAGCTGAGCCTGGCCGGCTTCCACGAGGTGCTGGTGCGTGCCGCCAAGACCACCGCGGTGGTGATGTTCCTGTGCGCCGGCGCCCAGGTGGCCAGCTACATGATCACGCTGGCCGATCTGCCCGGCGTGCTGACCGGCTGGCTGGGCGCGCTGGTGGAGTCGCCGCGCCTCTTGATGGCGGTGATGATGATCGCCCTGGTGGTGATAGGCACGGCGCTGGACCTCACGCCCACCATCCTGATCTTCGCGCCGGTGATGCTGCCGATCGCGGTGAAGGCCGGCATCGACCCGGTCTACTTCGGCCTGATGTTCGTGCTCAACGGCGCCATCGGCCTGATCACCCCGCCGGTGGGCACGGTGCTGAATGTGGTGGCCGGCGTGGGCCGTCTGTCCATGCACCAGGTCATCAAGGGTGTGAACCCCTTCCTCATCACCTATGTGCTGATACTGACCCTGTTCACCCTGTTCCCGCAAATCGTCATCGCGCCGGTGGCGTGGATGCGCTGAACCCATGCTCAAGGAGACCCCGTTCATGACCAAGCTGACCCGCAGAATCCTCGTCACCGCGCTGGCCCTGGCCGCCGGCAGCGCCATGGCGCAGGACATCAAACCGCGCCTGATCCGCTTTGGCTACGGCCTGGCCGAGGCCAGCAACCAGGGCAGGGCGGTCAAGCTCTTTGCCGAGCAGCTCGCCGCGGCCTCGGGCGGCAAGATGAAGCTGCGCGCCATCGGCGGCGCGGCGCTGGGCCCCGACACGCAGATGCAGCAGGCCTTGATCGGCGGTGCGCAGGAAATGATGGTGGGTTCCACCGCCACCCTAGTGGGCATCGTCAAGGAGATGGCGCTGTGGGACACGCCCTTCCTGATCAACAACGCCAAGGAAGCCGACGCCTTGCTGGACGGGCCGATCGGCGAGAAGGTCAAGGCCAAGCTGGAAGAGAAAGGCCTGGTGGGCCTGGTGTACTGGGAGAACGGCTTCCGCAACCTCACCAACAACAAGCGCGCGGTGGCCAGGCTGGAGGATCTGGACGGCATCAAGCTGCGCGTGATGCAGAACAACGTCTTCCTCGACAGCTTCAAGAGCCTGGGCGCGAATGCCGTGCCCTTGCCCTTCTCGGAGCTGTTCAGCGCGCTCGAGACCAAGGCGGTGGACGGGCAGGAGAACCCCTACAACACGATTCTCTCGAGTAAGTTCTACGAGGTGCAGAAGTACCTCACCGTCACCAACCATGTCTACAGCCCCTGGATCGTGCTGGTGAGCAAGAAGTACTGGGACGGCCTCAGCAAGGACGAGCGCGCGGCGCTTCAGAAGGCCGCCGTCGCCGCGCGCGAGTTCGAACGCAAGGACACGCGCGACGAGGCCGCCAAGGCGCTCACCGACCTCAAGGCCAAGGGCATGCAGATCAACGAGCTGAGCCCCGCCGAGGCCGGCCGCATGCGCGACCGCCTGACGCGCGTGAACGCCAGCATTGCCGCCAACGTCGGCATGGATCTCTGGAACGAGACCCAGGCCGAGCTGGGCAGGCTGCGCGCCAGGAAGTAAGTCGGCAGGCAGCGCGGCCTGGCTGTGCCTCAGGGCAGCGTCAGGCTCAGCGCCAGCGCATCGCTGTTGCTGACATCGATGAGCAAGGTCTTGCTGAGGCTGGCCGTGCTGGCCACCAGGCTGTACTTGCCGGTCGGCGTAGCGGTGTCGGCCTGGAAGCTCAGTGCCGTGGCGTTGGCCAGGTAGGCGGTCTTGACCGGCGCCGCGCTCGGCAGAGTCAAGGCGAAGGAGCCCGTCAGGCCGTCCACTGGCATCGCAGCCACCTCGACGGTGGGGCCGCCGGTGTAGGTCTTGCGCGCCACCACCATGGCGTCGATCGGGCTCACCGCAGGGTTCAGGGTCACCGTGCCGCTGGCCAGATGCTGGCCCGACAGCGGCGGGTCGATCGGCGCGCTGGCGGCGTTGAGCGTGGTGTTCGCGGTGCTGCTCACCGGCACGCCCGTCACCGTGGCGGTGGCCCGGCCGCTGCTCTGAATCACCACGTCGTAGCTGCCCACCGGCAGGGGCGCCAGCACGAACTTGCCGCTGGCGTCCGGCACCGTGGACTTGACCGGCACGCCGTTGAGCTGGGCCGAGACCTGGGTGCCAGCGGCCAGCGCCGGCACCACATAGCCGATCACGCGCTGGGCCGCATCGCTCACCCGCGGCAGCACCGCCACCACCGGCTTGAGGTTGTAGCCGCCCGAGTTGCCTAGGCGCACCACCGACCGGCAGGCGTCGAAGTCCAGCACCATGTCGGCCACCTGATCGGCGGCCACGTCGATATTGGCATTCAGCTTCAGCCCGCTCTGCAGCGCGCTGGGCGTGCTGAGCGCGACCTCCTGGCCACCGCTGGGCGTGACGGCGTTGGCCATCGGGTTGGCGCCATCATTGGCCGCCAGCACCAGACGCAGCTGGGTGTACTTGCCGGCGGGCAGGGCGGTCTGGCCGAGTTCGCTCAGCACGCCGTTGGTGAGCGTCAGCAGGTCGACACGCTTGGCCGGTGCCAGCACCAGCTCCGACCAACCCGCGTCGCCGTCGGCGGCGTTGCTGCTCTGGTGCACGCGCACCTTCTGCACCGACACGAAGACATGCTCGTAGCCACAGCTGGGTGCATCGGTCAGCGCCACGCGCAGGCTGCCCATGGTGGAGGCGGGTGGCGGGCTGGTGCCGGCGTCGCCACCGCCACCGCCGCAGGCGCCGAGGATGACTGCCAGCGCGGCAGCGGCCAGACGGGATGCGAGGGGCGTATTTTTTGCGATGTTCATGGTGTGGATCTCCTGGAAAGTGGAACTCCCTGGACGAGTTCCTGGCTAGCTTTCGAATTTGATCCGAGCCGGGGCGCTGGCGCCGGAAGCGGCGTGTTGCAGGTGTAAGCAGGCGTTTTGCTCAGCCCTGGACCTGATTCCGCCCACCCTGCTTGGCGCGGTAGAGCGCGGCATCGGCGCAGGCTTGCCAATGGGCCAGATCCCGGCCCTCGGCGGCCCCCGCGGCGACGAAGCCGAGGCTGATCGTGACCCTGAGTTCGGGATGCACGTCGCCGAAGTCGAGCGCCTGCACGGCCTTGCGGACACGCTCGGCCACGGCCCGCGCGGCGTCCGCATCGGTGCCCGGCAGCACGACCAGGAATTCTTCGCCGCCGACGCGCCCCAGCAGGTCACCCTGGCGCAGCTGCGCCTTGCCGGTCTGCGCCACCCGCTGGATCACCAGGTCGCCGGCCGCGTGGCCATGCTGATCGTTGACTCGCTTGAAGTGGTCGATGTCGAACATCAGCAGGCTGACCGCGTGCTGGCCGAAGCGCCGCGAGGCCAGACATTGCTGCGCGTAGCGCTCGACGCAGCGGCGGTTCGCCACGCCGGTGAGGGTGTCGGTCAAGGCCAGGTCGCGGTACTTGCGGCTGCGCAGGCGCCAGCGCCAGGCGATCGCCACGACCGCCACCAGCAACACCAGCGCCAGCGCGATCGCGAGGTATTGGGCCCGCCGCGCCGCGATCAAGGCCTGGATCTGCTGCTCGCGCTGCGACGCGTCGAATTGCTGCCGCATCCACTGGCTGCGCTGGTCCGCCTGCTGGCTCACCTGCGCCTCGCGCAGGGTCTGGTAACGCCTGAGATCCGCGTACGCGGCCGCGTGTTGGCCCAGGGCCGCCCGCGTCGCGGCGCGGCTCTCGAGCAGCATGGCGAGGTAGCGGGTCTGGCCCTCCGCCTCCCAGGCGGGCAGCAAGGCGTCGAACAGGCGGGCCGCCTCGGCATGCTGGCCCAGCCCGGCCAGGGCGCGGGCGCGCTGGAACTCGGGCATGCGATCCGTGATGCCGACCTTGTCAAAGGCGCGGCGTGCCGCGCTTGCCGAGGCCAGCGCCTCGGTGTAGCGCTTGGCCTTCACCTCGCTCATCGCCTGGCCCGCCAGGGCCGCGGCGAGGTTGGCGAAATCGCCGCGCGCCTCGGCGCCTTGCTGCACCTGGCGGAACAGCGCCATCGCCGTGTCCAGCTGACCGAGGTCGTGGTAAGAGTAGGCAAGCTGCAGCAGATCGCTGACCAGCGAATCCCAACGGTCCAGGCGCGCGGACTGCTGGCGGCTGCGCTCCAGGTACTGGATCGCCAGCTCCAGCTCGCCGATGCGCCGATAGGCGATACCGATGTTCTGCAATGCGAAGCCGTAGTCCGAGGTGCCACGGGCCTCCGCCAGCCGGTAGGCCTCCAGCGCATCCGTCAGCGCCAGCGCATGCTGGCCGGTTTGCGAGCGCGCTCCGCTGCGCACCCCCAGCAACGTCAGCAGCATGTCCTCCTGCTTCAGCGCGCGGGCCAGCTCGATGCCCTCGGTGTAGCTGGCGATTGCCGCGGCGGCACTGCGCAGCGGCTCCTGCAGGCGCCCCGCGCATTCCAGCAGCAGCAGGCGATCGGCGTCTTTTTCAAGCCCGGCCTTGAGCGTCTGCTCGACACCGCGCAAAAAGGTCTCGGGCTCGAGCGGGTCCTGGCACTCCAGCACCCTCAGCGCCAGCGCATTTCGGCTGTCCTGCGGGGTCAGGCGAGCTTGCAGGCCGTTCAGCAATTGCCGGCGCTGCTCCAGCGCGGCGGGCAGGCCGGCACGCTGCAGCCGTGCGATCTCCTGGCCCAAGTCCACGCTGCCGGCATCTGCGGCGCGCGCGCCGGTCGACAAGCCGCCTGCGGCCAGCAGCGCGCCTGCGAGCAGCAGGGCTCGGACCCGCCGGGCCCCGCCGATGCAAGAGGAGCGGCGCGTCATTCCTGCCAGTACCTCGCACCCATGCGGCCGCGCAGCGCGCGCAGCTGCTGCTGGCTGTCGGCATTGAGCCACTCTTCGTAGAGCGCCTGGATGCGCTCCCGAACGCCGGGCTGGGTCAGCAGGGCATCGATGGCGGCGGCGGCGCGCCGGCCGGCCGGATTGTTCGAGCAGGCGATGTAGGAGAGCTGCGTGTCGCTGAGTTCGGTCAATGGCCACCAGCCCAGCGTGCGGCCGAGTTCGGGATGCAGGCTGTTGAAGTAGCTCAGCTCGAACTCGTACACCAACACCGCGTCCAAGGCATGGCTGCGCGCCAGCATGGCCAGCACCGACTGGTTGGAGGTGCCGAGAATGAAGCGCCGCACCTGTGCCACATGGTCGCTCAGCAGCGCATCCACCGCCGGCCCGTGAGCCCGGTAGCCGACCAAGCCCATCTGCACCTTGCGCACGAGCAGTTCCCGCAGCGACAGGGTGGCACGCTCGCCCGCGGTGACCGGAGCGCGTGCATCCGTCTTCCTCAACACCACGCCCGTTGGCAGGAAGCGAAAGATCGCCTCGGTGAAGGCATAGCGCTGCATGCGGCTGGGCGTGCGGCTGAAGGCCGGGCTGCAGACCGCCTGTTCGGGCCCCTGCAGCTCGCGATCGAGCCGCATCGGCGAGGCGTCGAGGGTCTCGTGCCGGTACTGCGGCAGGCCGGGCTGCAGCACCTCGGCGACCATGCGGTCCACATAGCCGCGCAGGCGCAGTGGCCCCTCGCGGATCGCCATGGGCGCGTAGGGCGCGCCGGCCCAGACCAGGCGCTCGAGCGGCGCGGCGGCGGCCGGGCTCGCCAGCGCCAACGCAGCCCCGAGCAGGGCAGCGCCGCGTATCGCCTTGTGCCCAAGGCGCCACAAGATGCTCAGACACCGGGGCATGAACGACGTGTCGTAACAGAATGTTTTGATATTGGCATGTATTCACGGCTACCAGCCGGCCCGAGGCACGCATTCACGCCGAATCCGTGACCAAGTGCTGGCTCTGCCGTGCCAGCGCTGCCGGCGCCGGGCCGGCACAATGCCCGCTCCGGCCCCCGCGACCGCCCAACGCTGCATGCCATGCCCACCAGCTCCCGCCCCTCACGCTCCCGCGCCGCGCCGCAGGCCCGCCCCGCCATCGACCTCGCCCTGCAGGGCGGCGGCTCGCATGGCGCCTTCACCTGGGGCGTGCTGGACGCGTTGCTGGAAGATGGTCGGCTAGCGATCGATGGCATCTCGGGCACCAGTGCCGGCGCGATGAATGCCGCCGTGCTGGCCAGCGGCTGGGCCCGCGGCGAGGCGGCGGGCGCGCGCGCCGCATTGGCGAAGTTCTGGCAGGCCATCGGTGGCGTGGCGGGCTGCTGGGCGCCGCCCGGCCCCAGCTTGCCGGCCTGGGCCTTCAACCGCGACCAGTGGCCCGGCTATGCGCTGTGGGACAACTGGCTCAAGCTCTGGAGCCCGGCCCAGCTCAACCCCTTCAAGCTCGACCCGCTGCGCGACATCGTCGCCGCCCATGTGGACGAGGATGCCTTGCGCCATGGCCCGCTGAAGGTCTTCGTGGCTGCCACCTCGGTGCGCAGCGGCCAGCCGCATGTCTTCAGCGGCACGGAGCTGAGCATCGATGCCTTGCTCGCCTCGGCCTGCCTGCCGCAGAGCGCACAGACGGTGGTGATCGACGGCGAGGCCTTCTGGGACGGCGGCTTCTCCGGCAATCCGGCGCTCTGGCCGCTGATCTATGGCACCGCGAGCGACGATGTGCTGCTGGTGCAGATCAACCCGCGCGAACATGACGGCATCCCGCAGACGGCGGTCGAGATCAACGACCGCGTCAACGAGATCACCTTCAACGCCAGCCTGGTGGCCGAGTTGCGCGCCATCGCCTTCGTGCAGAAGCTGCTGGCCGACCAGCGCGTGGATCCGACGCGCTACAAGGCCCTGCGCATGCACCGCATTGCCGATGAGCCGGGGCTGGCGCCCTTCGACGCCTCCAGCAAGCTCAACACCGACCCGCGCCTGCTGCGCCAGCTGTTCGAGTTGGGGCGCCGTGCCGCGCAGGCCTGGTTGCACTCCGATCTGCCGGCGGTGGGCAAGCGCAGCTCGATGGATGCGCAGGCCCTGTTCCTGGCGCCGCGCGGCCCCTGAGCCGCGTCAGCGCGGCTGTTCTTTGTCCTTGAGGCCCGCGGCCTCGTAGCGGTTGCGCGGGTTCCACAGCATCCAGCCCTGCGCGCCCTGGGCCTCGGCCGCGTCGATCTGGGCGCGGATCTCGGTGGCGCCGAAGGCCTGGTGGTCGAAGGCATAGTCGGCAAAGGCCTGCAACCAGGGCCGGTACAGCGGCGGGCCGCGGCCGGTGCGCTCGCCGGCGCGCTGCAGCGAATGCGCCACCAACTCGTAGGGCGCCTTCATCGGCTCGCGATGGCCGGGAATGCCGAAGGCGAAGCCCGAGGGATAGAGCATGGGCGAGAACAGGTGCACATGGCCGGCCAGGCTCTCGAGCTGCTGGCCGATCTGGGTGTCGTCGCTGTTCCAGACCACGTAACCGAAGATGTCGGCGGCGATGAAGACGTTGTAGCGCGCCACGCGCCGGCGGGCGGCGTCGAGAAAGGCGACGATGGCGGCCACCCGGCCGGCCTCGGTATTGGGCTGGCCGAAGCGCAGGCCGGCCTGATCCGGAAAACGCAGGTAGTCGAACTGCAGCTCGTCGAAGCCCAGCGCCGCCGCTTCCTCGGCCAGGGCCAGGCTGCGCTCCCAGGCCGCGCGTTCGAAGGGGTCGATCCAGGCCAGTTCCTCGCGGTCCTGCCAGAGCTGGCCGCGCGCGTCGTGCACGGCCCAGCGGGGCTGGGCCTGGGCCAGCGGCTCGTCCTTGAACACCACGATGCGCGCGATCAGGTACAGCCCCCGGCCCTTCAGCTCGGCCATCAGCGCGGGCATGTCGGCCACCGTGACGATAGGCTGCGCCAGGCCCGCCGCGGCCACCGCCGCGCTGCGGTAGGGCACGATGCCGCGATCGCCCTTGATGTCGATCACCAGGGCATTCAGCTCGGTGCGCTCGATCAGCTGCAAGGCGTCGGCGCGCAACAGCGCGTTGCCGATGCCATAGGCCGACAGATAGAGGGCCTTGGGCTGGATGGGCTGCAGGGCGATGCGCAAGGGGCCGCTGCCGGCGAGTGCCAGCGTGCGGCGCTGGTAGCCCGGCGCGCGGGCCGACACGCTGCTGCCCGCCGTCTCGGCAAGCTCGGCGCGCCCGGACGCATCGCTGAGCGTCTGCGCGCCGCCCGCCACCAGCGTGGCCGCGGCGATCGGCAGGCCGCTGCCGGCATCGACCACCTGCAGCTCCCGCGCCCAAGCCGTGGGTGCCCACAGCAGGGCCAGGCACAGCAGCATGCTGCCGCGCCAAGCAGGAGAAGAATGGTTCATGGCCGCATGCCTCCGGGACGCATTTTCGAGCCGCTCGCAGCGCTCAAGCTAGGCCCGCTGTCTGCGGCCGGCCTTGATCCAGATCAGCGAGACTGGGGGCCTGCGGCGACATCGTTCGCCCCGTCCAGGAGAATCGCCGCCATGAGCCCGAACCCGCCCGAGCCGCCCAAACCCGCGCCGAACGCGCCGCTGGACTGGCGGCTGCAAAAGCTCTGGTTGCTGCTGCTGGCCCTGGTGGCGCTGTTCTGGCTGCGCGATCTGTGGGTGGCGTCCACCCAGGTCCAGCCGATTCCCTACAGCGAGTTTCTCCAGCACCTGAAGGCCGGCCGGCTGGAGTCCATCACGGTGGGCAGCCAGTTCATCGAGGGCAAGCTCAAGGCCGCGCAGCCCGACGGCCGCACCCGCATCGTCACAACCCGCGTGGCGCCCGAGCTGGCACGGGAGCTGGCGCAGTACGAGGTGCGCTTCGAGGGCGTGGTGGAGAACACCTTGCTGCGCGACCTGCTGTCCTGGGTGGTGCCGGCCCTGGTGCTGATGGGGGTCTGGAGCCTGATGGCCAAGCGCATGGCGGGGCAGGGCGGGCTGGGTGGCCTGCTCTCGGTGGGCAAGAGCCGCGCCAAGCTGCATTCCGAGACCGATGTGGGGGTGCGTTTCGACGATGTGGCGGGCGTCGACGAGGCCAAGGCCGAGTTGCGCGAATCGGTGGACTTCCTCAGGAACCCCAAGGCCTATGGCCGCCTGGGCGCGCACATGCCCAAGGGCGTGCTGCTGGTCGGGCCGCCCGGCACCGGCAAGACCCTGCTGGCGCGTGCCATGGCGGGCGAGGCCGGCGTGCCCTTCTTCTCGATCACCGGCTCGGAGTTCGTCGAGATGTTCGTCGGCGTGGGCGCGGCGCGCGTGCGCGACCTGTTCGAGCAGGCCCGCGCCTCGGCGCCCTGCATCATCTTCATCGACGAGCTCGACGCCCTGGGCCGTGCGCGCGGCGTCGGCCCGCTGAGCGGCGGCCATGACGAGAAGGAGCAGACGCTCAACCAGTTGCTTGCCGAGATGGACGGCTTCGACGCCAGCACCGGGGTGGTGATCCTGGCCGCCACCAACCGGCCCGAGGTGCTGGACCCGGCCCTGCTGCGCGCCGGCCGCTTCGACCGCCAGGTGCTGGTGGACCGGCCCGACCGCAAGGGCCGCGTCGACGTGCTGCGTGTGCATCTGAAGAAGGTCACGCTGAGTGCGGATGTGGACCCCGATGCGGTGGCGGCGCTGACGCCCGGCTTTGCCGGCGCGGATCTGGCCAACCTGGTCAACGAGGCGGCGCTGCTGGCCACGCGGCGCGGCGCCGAGGCGGTGGCGATGCAGGACTTCACCGCGGCGGTGGAGCGCATCGTCGCCGGGCTGGAGCATCGCCAGCGCGTGCTGGGCGAGCAGGAGCGCCGCACGGTGGCGGTGCACGAGATGGGCCATGCCCTGGTGGCCATGGTGCTGCCCGGCAGCGACCCAGTGCACAAGATCTCCATCATTCCCCGCGGCGTGGGCGCGCTGGGCTACACCTTGCAGCGGCCCAGCGAGGATCGCTACCTGGCCAGCCGCAGCGAGCTGTGCAATCGCCTGGCGGTGCTGATGGCGGGGCGCGCGGCCGAGGCGCTGCTGCTGGGCGAGGTCTCCACCGGCGCGGCCGACGATCTGGTCAAGGCCAGCGACATCGCCCACGACATGGTGACGCGCTACGGCATGTCGGAAACGGTGGGGCAGGTGGTCTACGAGCGCCAGCGCCAGCGTTTTCTCGAGCTGCCCGAGAACCTGGCGCTGGAGGGCGGGCTGTCCGACGCGACGGCGCGCCGTATCGACGACGCGGTGCGCGCCCTGGTGGACGAGGCCTATGGCCGCGCCACGGCCTTGTTGACGGCCCGGCGCGACCTGCTGGCGCAAGGGGCCGAACGCCTGCTGGCGCAGGAGAGTCTTGGCGAGGAAGAACTGCGGCCGCTGGCCGAGGCAGCCAGGGCGCTGCCTGCGGCCGGAGTTTCCGCCAACGCTTAGGCCGCGGCGCCGCTGTCGTCCTCGCCGCCAGGCACAAAGCTCACGCCATGCGCCGCGAGGTACTCACGTATCAGCTTGCGCACCACCTGGGACGGTGTCACATCCTGCTTGGCGCACAGCGTTTCAAAGGCCTTCTTCTTGGCCGGATCGATCAACACGGTCAGGCGGGCAGTCTTCAGTTCCATACCGGCTCCATATGTTAATCAAATTGTAATTGCAATCATGCTGAATGCACATTAGATTACAAGTCAATGGCATTCCACTACCTGCATCGTCTGACCGGCCGGGTTCGCACCCGCGAGGCGAACCGGCAGTTGGGTGGCATCCTGGCCTTTGTGGCCGGTGCCATCAATGCCGGTGGCTATCTGGCCGTGCAGCGCTACACCTCGCACATGACGGGCATCGTCTCGGCGATCGCGGACGACCTGGCCACCGGCGGTTTCGGCCTGGCGGTTGCCGGGCTGGCCGCGCTGGCCTCGTTCGTGTGCGGCGCCGCCTGCACGGCGGTGCTGATCAACTGGGCCAGACGCCGCCAGCTGCGCAGCAAATATGCGCTGGCGCTGTTGCTGGAGGCCGTGCTGCTGCTGGCCTTTGGCCTGGTGGGCGCGCACCTGAGCTCCTTCGAGCATCTGCTGATCCCCACCGCGGTGCTGCTGCTGTGCTTTGTGATGGGCTTGCAGAACGCCATCGTCACCAAGATTTCGCGCGCCGAGATACGCACCACCCATATGACCGGTGTGATCACCGACCTGGGCCTTGAACTGGGGCGGCTGTTCTACTGGAACCGCAACCCCGATGCCAATGCCATCCATGTCGTGCGGGCCAACCGCGACAAGCTGGCCATCCATGCGCTGGTGCTGGGCCTGTTCTTCTTCGGCGGCCTGCTCGGCGCCCTGGCCTTCAAGCATTTCGGCTTCAGTGCCACCATCCCGATTGCCTGCCTGCTGGTCGTGCTGGCCGCGCCACCGCTGCTGCTCGACCTGCGGCATGGCCGCCAGCTCTCCCATCCCCTGTCTCGCCACACCTGATGCTCGAATCCGAACCCGTGAACGACCACGTCAAGCCCTTCGTCTACGAGACGCTTAACACCAAGGCCCTGCATTTCTCCATCTGCGAGATCCAGAGCCGCATGCAGACGCTGCGGCCCTATGCGCTGGACCTGGACTACACGCGCACCATGATGGGCTTTCTGCTGCTCAAGGACGAGCCCGACACGCTCGCCATGATCGGCCTGGGCGGCGGCTCGCTGGCAAAGTTCTGCCACCGCTACCTGCCCACGACGCGCATCAAGGTGGTGGAGATCAACCCCCATGTGATCGCGCTGAAGAGCGAGTTCAAGGTGCCGCCGGACGACGAGCGTTTCAAGGTGCGCGAGGGCGACGGTGCCGATTTCGTGCGCTTCCCGCCCTACCGCATGGACGTGCTGATGGTGGACGGCTTCGACAGCGAGGGCACGCCGCCGGCCCTGTGCTCGCAGCGCTTCTACGACGACTGCCTCGATGCCCTGCAGCCCAACGGCCTGATGGTGGCCAATCTGCACACCGGCCATGTCGATTTCGAGACCCATCTGGCGCGCATACGGCGCAGCTTCGGCGAAGAGGTGCTGGTGGTGGGCGACGGCGATTGCAGCAACAGCATCGTGTTCGCCTGCAAGGGCCTGCTGCTGCGGCAGTCGCGGCCGGCGCTCCTGCGCAAGCCGCGGCATTTCGATCGCCAGACCTGGGACGAGTTGCTGCCCTCGTTTGCCGCGGTGGCGGCCGAGCTCAAGCGCTTGCAGGACGGTGCCTGAGCACCGCCAGCCTCAACACTCGACGATATTCACTGCCAGACCGCCGCGCGCGGTCTCCTTGTACTTGGTCATCATGTCGGCGCCGGTGTCGCGCATGGTCTTGATGACCTTGTCCAGGCTGACGAAATGCGTGCCGTCGCCGCGCAGCGCCATGCGTGCCGCGTTGATGGCCTTCACCGAGGCGATCGCGTTGCGCTCGATGCAGGGGATCTGCACCAGGCCGCCCACCGGGTCGCAGGTGAGGCCCAGGTGGTGCTCCATGCCGATCTCGGCGGCGTTCTCCACCTGCTCAGGCGTGCCGCCCATCACCTGGCACAGCGCCGCCGCGGCCATCGAGCAGGCCACGCCCACCTCGCCCTGGCAGCCCACCTCGGCGCCCGAGATCGAGGCGTTTTCCTTGTAGAGAATGCCGATCGCCGCGGCGGTGAGCAGGAAGTCGATCACGCCCTCGTCGTTGGCATGGTGGACGAAGCGGCTGTAGTAATGCAGCACCGCCGGCACGATGCCGGCCGCGCCATTGGTGGGCGCGGTGACGACGCGGCCGCCGGCGGCGTTCTCCTCGTTCACCGCCAGCGCATAGAGGTTGACCCAGTCCATCACCTGCAGCGGGTCGCGCAGCGCGGCCTCGGGGTTGGCGGTGAGGTCGCGGTGCAACTGGGCGGCACGGCGCTTGACCTTGAAGCCACCCGGCAGAATGCCCTCGGTACGGCAGCCGCGCGTCACGCAGTCCTGCATCACCTGCCAGATCTTGAGCAGGCCGGCGCGCGTCTCCTCGTCGCTGCGCCAGTGGCGTTCGTTGCGCCGCATCACCTCGGCGATGCTGATACCGTGCGTCTTGGTCAAGACCAGCAACTCGTCGCCGGTCTTGAAGGGGTAGGGCAGCACGGTGGCATCGGGTGCGATCACCTTCTGCTTCTGGCCGTCGGCCAGCACCTCTTCGGTGACGACGAAGCCGCCGCCCACCGAGTAATAGGTGCGCTCCGCCAGCAACTCGCCCGCCGCATCGAAGGCGCTGAAGCGCATGCCATTGGCATGCAGGGGCAGGCTCTGGCGGCGGAACAGGGTCAGATCTTTCGCCTCGTCGAAGCCAATGCCATGCTCGCCCAGCAGGCTGATGCGCTTGCTGCCGCGGATCTCGGCCAGATAGGCCTCGACGCGCTCCACATCGACGCTGTCGGGCTCGTGCCCGGCCAGGCCCAAGAGCACCGCCTTGTCGCTGCCGTGGCCCTTGCCGGTGGCGCCCAGCGAGCCGTAGAGCTGTGAGCTCACGCGCGCAGTGCGTTCCAGCAAGCCCTCATGGCGCAGGCGCAGCCCGAACAGGCGCGCCGCGCGCATGGGCCCCACGGTGTGCGAGCTCGATGGCCCGATACCGATCTTGAACAGGTCGAAAACGGAAACGGCCATCGGGGGCTCTCTTTACTCGTAGGCAGTCATCGGGGGGCAGGAGCAGACCAGGTTGCGGTCGCCGTAGACGTTGTCCACCCGGCCCACCGGCACCCAGTACTTCTGGCGGCGCAGCGTGGCCACCGGGTAGGCGGCGACCTCGCGGCTGTAGCCGTGCGTCCAATCGGCCTTGAGCAGGCTCTCGGCAGTATGCGGCGCATTCACCAGCGGGTTGTCCTCGCGCGTCCAGACCCCATCGGCCACCTGGGCAATCTCGGCGCGGATCGCCAGCATGGCGTCGCAGAAGCGGTCCAGCTCGGCCTTGGATTCGCTTTCGGTGGGTTCCACCATCAGCGTGCCGGCCACCGGGAAGGACAGGGTGGGGGCATGGAAGCCATAGTCGATCAGGCGCTTGGCCACGTCCTCGGCGCCCACGCCGGTGGCGTCCTTGAGAGGGCGGATGTCCAGGATGCACTCGTGCGCCACGCCGCCACCCTTCACGCCGGCGATATTGCCGCTGAAGTGGATGTCATAGGCGTCGGCCAGGCGCGCGGCCACATAGTTGGCCGAGAGGATGGCCACCTCGGTGGCGGCGGTCAGGCCCTCGGCGGCCATCATGCGCACATACATCCAGCTGATCGGCAGCACCGCGGCATTGCCCAGCGGCGCGGCCGAGACGGCACCGATGGCGGTCTCGCTCTGGTAGCCGGCCGAGCGGTGCGCCGGCAGATAGGGCACCAGATCGGCCACCACGCAGACCGGGCCGACGCCCGGGCCGCCACCGCCGTGCGGGATGCAGAAGGTCTTGTGCAGGTTCAGGTGGCTGACATCGCCGCCGAATTCGCCGGGCGCCGCCACGCCCACCAGGGCGTTCATATTGGCGCCGTCCACATAGACGCGGCCGCCGTGGCTCTTCACCATGGCGCAGATCTCCTTCACATGGGTGTCGAACACGCCGTAGGTGGAGGGGTAGGTGATCATGATGGCGGCAAGGTTGGCGGCATGCTGCTCGCACTTGGCCTTCAGGTCGGCCAGGTCGATATTGCCTTCCTTGTCGCACTTGGTCACCACCACCTGCATGCCCACCATCTGGGCCGAGGCGGGGTTGGTGCCATGGGCCGACTCGGGGATCAGGCAGATCTTGCGATGCGCATCGCCGCGGGACTCGTGCCAGGCCTTGATGGCCAGCAGGCCGGCGTACTCGCCCTGCGAGCCGGCATTGGGCTGCAGCGAGATACCAGCATAGCCGGTGGCCTGGCAGAGCCAGCCGGTGAGCTGCTCGTTCAGCTGCGCATAACCCTGCAGCTGATCGTGCGGGGCGAAGGGGTGCACGCCCGCGAACTCCGGCCAGGTGATCGGAATCATCTCGCTGGTGGCGTTGAGCTTCATGGTGCAGGAGCCCAGCGGGATCATGCTGCGGTCCAGCGCCAGGTCCTTGTCGGCCAGGGCGCGCAGATAGCGCAGCATCTCGGTTTCCGAGTGGTAGCGGTTGAACACCGGGTGCGTCAGGTAGGCGCTCGTGCGCTGCAGCTCGGCCGGGATCAGGGTGGCGACGCCCTTCTCGAAGGCGGCGAGGTCCGCAGAGAGGCCGAACACCGCCAGGATGGCGGCCAGGTCGGCGCGCGTGGTGGTCTCGTCCAGCGAGACCGACACGCTCTGCGCCGAGGTGCGACGGAAGTTCATGCCCGCGGCCACGGCCTTGGCCAGGGTGGCCTCGGTGGCGGCGCCGGTCTTGATCTCCAGTGTGTCGAAGGCGCTGCCGTTGGCCACGCGCTCGCCCAGCGCCTGGGCCAGGATGGCG